>JBGPJM010000236.1:0-7349 GCA_041485385.1 Phycisphaerae bacterium
CATCAACTTCACGACCGACACCGCCCTGATTCGCGACGGCCGGTTCGGCGTGCGCATCGATGCCGACCGCCCGATCGTGGCCGCGCTCACGTCCTACGACATCGCCGGGCAGCGCGGCTACGGCCTGCTGGGCAACAGCGCAGGCGGGTCGGACACGGGGGCCGTGCCGCTGCTCTCGGCCGGGACGGGGGCGACGGTGGGTGTCTCGATCCTGAACACCACGCCGGTGGCGGCGGGGGTGACGATCACGATCTCCTATGCCGGGGGCGTGGCACCGGACATCACCCGGATCCTGACCGTCGGGCCGGGCACTTCGCGATCGCTCACGGGGGCCCAGCTCGGGCTGCTCTCCGCGCCGATCGCGGGGCTGCGCTACACCTCGAGCGTGCCCATTACCCTCACAGCCGCCGAGTATCAGAGCGGCGACGGCGACGCGACGCTGGCCGGGACCGAAGGGGCGACTGAGGCGGTCTTCGGGGATGCGTTCCTCAACCCCGCCTTCGCCGGCACCCTCTACCGCGAGACCCTGAGCATCTACAACCCCGCCCCGGTCACGACGGCGCTCCAGGTCTCGTTCCTCCTCCCCGGAGGCTTCCTGAGCTCGTTGAGCCTGACGGTGCCGGGGCATGGGTTCACGTACCTTGCGATCGATCAGGTGGACGCGTTGCGGCGGCTGCCCGGCCCGACCGCGTTCTCGATCAGGCTCGACGCGGCCTCGGCGGTGGTGGCTTCGCTGACGCACTACGACCTCTACCTGGACGGCGGCTGGGGCTCGCTTGGGACCTCCATCGGCCTGACCACACCCCTCAGGTTTTTTTAGGGGGAACTGGACGCCGCCAGATTCGTCTAACACGAGGTGGGTGTATTGCATCCTGTCGGGTACACTCTCCGTAGGGAATGAGTCCGGTTCACCTGCCCACAGCAGTCGAGCGCGCACGAGCATTCCGAACCAGCCAAAGTCATCGATCGTCGGTCACCCCGCCGCCGCGGGCGCTGGTTGCGCTCTCGGCAGAGGCGGGGTTGTGGACGAATCGCCCGAGTTCCCGTTAGACTGTCATCCCGCGGCCGACAACCGCTTAACAAATCCCGGCGCAACGCAGCGAGAGGACCGCTGTTCCCCACCGTCGCCGACCCCCTTGTTCGTCAGGGTGTATGGAGCCCGCAATGAGCCTACGGAAGAACCGCTTGAAGCTGGACCATCTCGTGGGACGGCGCAGTGGTCGTTTGCCTGAGTTGCTTGCCGCGAGGGCGGGCCTGGCCGACGGGCCGGATCGTGAGCATTGGCGGCGGAAGCGTGAGAGCGGCTGGCGCGGCATGGAAAGCCTGGAGCCCCGCGTGCTGCTGGCGGGCGACCACCCGAGCCTGCCCGTGCCGTTCGACCCGATGGTGGGCGACGTGATCACCCTGAACGGGCAGGGGATCGGGAGCGCCAGCGGGGTGGTCAACCCGGCGGGAGACGACGACCTGTTCCGGTTCACGGTGAACACGGCGGACTTCGTGACGGTCCTGGCGAACACGACGGGGCTGGGGAGCAACCTGAACTCGAGGCTGGAGATCTACGACGCCACGGGAGCGATCGTGGCGCAGGGGAACAGCAACGGGGTGCTGAGCACGACGTTCCCGCTGCCGGCGCGGGACGGCTGGGTGGGCTTCGTGGCGAACCCGGGGACGTACTACGCGCGGGTGTTGGGGGAGTTGAATACGACAGGGCAGTACCAGATCCGGGTCGACACACAGTCCACGGCTGGGCCGGCGATCCCGGCCGCGACCGGCGAGTTCACCATCGCGGGCAACATCACGCTGGTGGAGCAGGACACGGTCTACCGGATCGACACGCCGGCGGGGGCGGCGTTCGACAGCCTGGCGACGGTCGTCGCCACGGCCGATGCGACGGACCTCAACACGCGCGTGGAGGTGTACGACTCGACGGGGCGGCTGCTGGTGGGCGACAGCGACGCCGCGTACCTCACGAGCGCGTATGCCGCGTGGAAGTCCACTCCCTCGACGCGATTCTACATCCGGGTGCGGAGCGACGACCTGTCGGCAACGGGCCCCTCGACGGGGGCGTTCGCGCTGGTGGTGGACGTGCAGGCCTCCGAGCTGGACCAGCCGCTGAGCCCGATCACGCGGCGCGGGCGTGACGAGACGATGGCGCTGGTGGACACGTTCGACACGGACTCGTATCGCTTCATGGCGCTGGGCACCGGGCTGACGTTCATCACGGTGAACGACTTCACCAACGAGGGCGGCTTCGGGCTGCGGCTGTACGACAACACCGGCACCCTGCTGGCCTTCGACGACGACTTCGTGGGGACGAACCCGCAGATTGAGACGCAGCTGGTGGGGGGCCAGATCTACTTCCTGGTGGTGGACAGCTTCGAGCCTCCGCCGACGCCGACGCCGATCCTCCCGGCGCCGTACGGCCTGTACATCGAGGCGAACCACACCAACGACCCGACGGTCCCGGGCGGGCCGGTGATCGACGACCACCAGAACACGCCGGCGCCCCTGGGCAACAGCGACGCGAGCCGGCGGCAGTTCGAGAACGCGACGCCGATCATCTGGGGCGCGCCGCGCCTGTACTTCGACTCGGACAACAACCCGATCTACGACCACAGCTACGTGATCGACGGCGCCGCGACGGGGCGCATCCACGTCGGGTCCGACACGGACCTGTTCTCGTTCGTGCCCCCGGTGGACATGCTTGGCCAATACCCCGGCAACAACGACGACGTGGGCACCGCGGTGTTCGTGGGCGGGGCGTTCTCGGTGGCGGACCCGTTGAACCTGCACCCGGTCAACTCGCGGAACCTCTCGCCGTGGGACGCGGGGGACTTCTGGTTCACGGGCCCTCAGGGCGCTCCCTACGGCTTTGCCAACAACCCCGATACCCCGGCGACGGCGGGCCCGGAGATCTACGCGCTGCAGTCGGTGGCCGCGAACCAGATCGGGTTCAACTTCCCGTTCCTGGTGGTGGGCGGGGACTTCAACCTGGTGATCCCCGGCGCGGCGGGGCCGGTGACGCTGAAGAACGTGGCGGCGTGGCTCTTCGACCCGCTGCAGGGCAAGTACGTGTGGGCCGGGCTGGGGGACACCAACTGCGCGGTGCGGGCGATGACGGTCTTCGATCCGGCCGGATTCGATCCCGACGGCGACGGTCCTGCGGGAATGACGGCCGACCCAGGTCCGGCGTCGCTGGTTCTTGGCGGCGACTTCACGACGATCGCCGGGGGAGCGGCCAACCGGATTGTCGGCTTCAACTCCAATGGGTACTTCAACCTGGGCACCGGCATCACGGGCGGCTCGGTGCGAGCGCTGGCGGTGTACGACCCGTCGGACCCGGGCCCCGGACGGATGGCGTCGGCCGGCCCACCGCCGCTCGGCGCCGTGGCGGATCCGTTCGACCCGCCGGTGACGCTGTTCGTCGGCGGCAACTTCACAAACGCCGGCGGAGTTGCGCAGGCGAACCTGGCGACGTGGAACGGCGCAACGTGGGGCCGCCCGGCCTATGGCACGCCGGTCCCCAACAGCACGATCAATGGCCGGGTAAATGCGCTAGCCGTGTACGACGAACCCAACCCGGACGCCAACGGCCTGGACGTGGGCCCGCTGCTGTTCATCGCGGGGCAGTTCACCTCGGCCGGCGGCGTGACGGTCAGCAACATCGTGAAGTTCGGGCGCGTCGCGACCATGGGGGTTGACGCGAATACCGATCCGGCGGGGGTGGTCTACGAGCCACGGCTGCTGTACGAGGCCGTCGACACGGGCATCGACGGCCCGGTCTTCGCAATGACGACCTGGGACCCTGCCGACGTGGTCGGCACGATCGATCCGGTGCTGGTCATCGGGGGCAACTTCACGCAGGGCGGCGCCGCACCGAACATCGTGGCCTGGGGCGGGGACAACCGCGGCTTCATCGCGATGGGCACGGGCATGGATGCACCGGTCCGCGCGCTGGTGGCCGTCGGCAACGACGCGCAGGAGCCGGGCATCCCGCTGGTGACCGGGGTCGGCAGCGCGACGGACCCGCAGGAGGTGGTCTACGCCGGCGGAGACTTCATGATGGCCGGCGGTGGCCCCGCCGCTCACGTTGCACAGTTCGCGTTCGACCCCAACCCGTTCGTCTTCGACTTTGTCTGGACGCCGCTCAACAGCGGCACCAACGGGCCGGTGTACGCTCTCGCGAACTTCGACGACGCAAACCGCACGTTCGACAACGCCGCGAACGAGTGGGACCGGAACGACCGGCCCTCGACGCGGGCGCAGATCATCATCAGCGGGACGGACGGCTCGTTCCTGGACACGGCGCTGCGGATCTACGACTCGCAGGGAAACTTGGTCTACCCGACATCGGCGACGGCGCCGTACAGCGTGGACCCGGCGGACCCGGACGGCGCCGGCCCGCTGCTGGACCTGCCGGTGTACAACAACACGATCTCGCCGATCTTCCCGGATCCGGCGGGGATGCTCGATCCGTCGCTGGCGCCTGGGACCACCACGGCGCTCGTGGGCGTGCCGATGTGGGGCGGGGAGACCTACTACATCGAAGTGTCGAGCGCGACATTCAACAACAACCAGGACAACACCACCCGCGCGACGGGCCGGTACAACGTGAGCATCGTGGTGGAGGGGGTGCCACCGGATCTGAACGGCGACGGCGCGCCCGACGGGGTGATTTCGGCGCTGTTCGCGGAGGAGCCCAACGCGGGCAACTGGACCGGGGCAAACCGGATCGCCGTCGACAACAACGTCGCGGGCGACGGGAGGAACTACGTCGCCGCGGGAACCCCGCCGCTGCACGGGAACACCCTCCGCATCTTCAACACGTACCCGAGCCGGTTCGCGGTCGGGCAGGGGGGCGACCTGGGAAACATCCAGACGGTCACCGACACGGACCTCTACTACTTCCGCGCCAACGGGGACGGCCAGGTCGAGATCCGGATCAACACCACCAACCTCGCGGACGAGTTCCTCGAGGAGATCGACGACCTGAACACGAACCCGGTGATGGTGACGTTCAACCAGTCGACGAAGACCTACAACAGCCGGCTGTCGAGCGTGCTGCGGATTTTCAACAACGATCTGCAGCAGGTGGCGCTGTCGTCGTTCAACCCGACGGTGGGCGGCGAGTACGACGACACCGGCACGGGCACGTTCGGCCGGAGGTACTTCCACCGTGACGCGCGGGTGGTCCTGAACGTGCACGCCGGCGACATCTTCTTCGTCCAGGTCGAGAGCGGGCAGCTCCAGACATTCATGACCGACCCGACCATAGTGGACTGGCGGTCCGCGACCGGGTCGTACGAATTGCTGATCAACGCCCTGAACGACTACAACCCGGACAACAGCGACGACCACATCGACTTCGATCTGGCCGACCCCAACCGGTTCGCCAACCTGCCGCAGGCGACGCCGATTCTGATCAACGCCGACCCGAGCGACCCCAACAACGGCTCGGGATCGATCACGGGGGTGATCGACGACAACGTCTACAACCCCAACGACTCGGATCTCTTCACGTTCTACGCCGTCGCGACGGGCCAGATCACGCTGAACGCGAGCGCCGTCGGGACCTCCGGCGTGGCCTTGGCGATCCAGGTTCTCAACAACGCGAACGGCGTCGTGGTCACCGGGCTTGGTCAGCCGGGCCAGGGCCTGTCGCTGAGCTTCTTCGCCAACGAGGGCGACCGGTTCTACATCGCGGTGGACGGCTCGGGCGGCTCGCAGGGCGCCTACCGGCTCGACGTCGTCGGCCAGCCGTTCCACGATGACCACGCCAACGCGGGCGACTGGATCAACGCCACGCCGCTGACGATCGACACGTTCCTGGGCTCGGCGACGGCGACGGGTCGGATCGAGGAGCCGGGCGATTCGGACGTGTTCCGGTTCACGGCCACGGGCTTCGACACCGCGCGGGTGATCGCCCAGAGCAACAGCGAGAGCCTCAACACGTTCCTGCGCGTGTACGAGATCGGCGAGGACGGGGCGATGAACCCGGTCTTCCTCCGCGTCGCCGAGAACGACAACGACCCCAACAACGCCACGCGCTCGCTGGTGACATTCCCGACCACGCAGGGACGCTCGTACTTCATCGTCGTCCAGGGCGCCGACCCGGATGTGGACTTCGGCAACTACACGCTGGGGCTGAACGTCGACCCGACCGACGACCACCCCAACTTCTCGGCGTTCCCGCTGGCTAGCCCGATCATTCTGAGCAACGACCCCCTGTCGGGGTTCGCGACCGGCTCGGACCACGGCGTGATCGAGATCCCTGCGGACGACGACGTCTTCCGGTTCACGGCCCCCGCGGGCGGGCCGGTGTCGATCACCCTCAACCGCACGTCGGGGAACTTCGACCCCGTGGTGCGCGTGTTCAACTCGGCGGGCGTCGAGGTCCCGGGCTCGCCGGCCATGGACGTCGGCACCTCAGGCAACGTCGTGCTCGGCTTCACCGCCGTGCGCAACCAGACGTACTACATCGTGGTCGACGTGGACACCTCCGACGACGGCGGCCCGATGCCCGACCTGGGTAACACGGGGGCCTACGACCTGCACGTCTTCGCGCCGCCCAACGACGACCATCCCAACGAGGGCGAGTTCACCATCGCCTCGCCGATCATCCTTTCGCCCGTCAGCGGCATCGGCGTCGGCACGGGGCAGATCCTGCCCAATATCGACACCGACCTGTTCCGGTTCGTCACCCTCGGGCCGGGCACCGTCACCATCAACCTGACGACGCCCGCCAGCAATCTTGATCCGCGGATCGTCGTCTACTCCTCCAACTTCACCGTCATCCCCGGCTCGACCGACGACACGGAGACGGCCTCGCAGACCATCACCGCCACCTCGGCGAACCAGGTCTTCTACGTCCTGGTCGCGCCCGACATGTTCGCCGTGGGCTCGGCCCAGATCGGCTCGTACATCCTGACGATCACCGGTCAGGTCGGCGGGGGCGGCGGCGGGCCCGGCCCCGACGACCACGCCAACGCCGGCAACTTCCTGGGCGCCACGCCCATCGCCCTGGACCAGCGGACCGGCGATGGCTCGGCCACCGGCATCATCAACTACGTCGGCGACACCGACCTCTTCCGCGTGCAGACCCTCCAACTCCAGCCCAGCGCCTCCGGGGTCCGCCCGGTGTACGTGCAGGTCACCACGCCCGCCGGCGGGCTGGTGGACGGCACGGTCCGCATCTTCGACCAGTCCTTCAACCTGCTGACGGCCAACTCCAACGGCATCCCCGGGGCGACGGCCAACGTCACCTTCAACCTCCCGCAGCTCACGACGTTCTACATCCTCGTCGAGCCGGTCGGCGCCAACACCGGCTCGTACACGGTCCGCGTCGACAC
>JBGPJM010000237.1:0-7306 GCA_041485385.1 Phycisphaerae bacterium
CACCGCCTTCCCCTGCACCATCATGGCCCGCCTCCTCGCGAGCCAGGGGTCCCATTCATTCGGCCCCCTCCCCCCCGGCGTCCTCCCACCCGAATCCATCGGCGCCCAACCCGAAATCCTCAACCACTTCCTCCAACAACTCAAAGCCCGCGGCGTCCACTACACCCAAAAAACCGAACCCCTCTAAATCCCATCTCCCCGTCCTCCGTCCCCTCCCCTCTTCCCGCGCCCTCCGCACCTCTGCGAGAGCTCCCCTCCCCACTTCGCTCCTGGCACTTAGCACTTGGCACCCAGCCGGTGTACACTCCAATCAGCCGGATTCCCGGCCAGCCCGCTCCCCTCTTCGTCCCACTTTTCACTCCTCACTTTTCACTTCGCACCCCCAAGGAGGCCCCATGCCCGCCTCACCCACACCCACCCGCGCCTTCACCCTCATCGAGCTCCTCGTCGTCATCGCCATCATCGCGCTCCTCATCAGCATCCTCCTCCCGGCCATCGGCAAGGCCAGGACCCTCGCCCTCGCCACCAAGAGCATGGCCAACCTCCGCACCAACGCCAAGCTCATCTACATCTACTCCAACGAGCAGCGCGAGATCTTCGTGAACCCGTTCGTCCGCGTCAACTCCTGCCCCGGCGGCTCCACCGACAACCTCGACTGGGTCTGGACCATGCGCGCCCCCTGCGCCTGGGGCTGGCCCTACGGCCTCGGTTACGGCAGCAACAGCGGCACCGAGACCTACGGCTACCACTGGCTCGCCCACACCCTCTTCTCCGACACCGAAGGCATCTCGCGCCTCAACTCCGTCGTCGCACCCGGCGACCGTGAGCTGCAGCAGTGGTTCCAGAACAACACCGCGGCCCAGTCCGACTGGGAATGGATCTTCCCCAGCTCCTACTGGTACCCGCCCGTCTTCTGGCAGCTCTCCAGCCGCTTCAACCAGACGACCCGCCAGGTCGGCACCCCCGCCAACCGCTACTTCATCGCACGCAACAAGGTCTCCGACACCCTCTTCCCCTCCGCCAAGGTCCTCCTCTTCGAGAACAAGGACTTCAGCTCCAAAGAGAAGTGGGCCTGGAACGAGCCCCGCGCCATGCCCCAGGTCGTCATGGTCGACGGCAGCGCCAAGCCCGTCCGCATGCAGGACGTCATCCAGCACACCAGCACCACCGGCGGCCTGGACGACCCCGGCAAGATCCCCGCCCCGGCCGGCACCTGGAACCCCACCTACCTCGAGATGAACCGCTACGAGTACGGCCAGCCCCAGGGCTTCTCCTGGACCTTCGGCAACCCCGCCTACTTCTGGGCCACCCGCCTCGGCCTCCGCGGCCGCGATCTCCCGTGACTCCCGTCTCCCTCCCCCCCCCCTCTTCTGCTCACTGCTCACTGCTTACTGCTCACTCCTTCCCCCCCCATGTCCCAGAAAACCAAACTCCGCCTCGCCCTCACCCTCCTCGCCCTCACCGCGGCCATCTTCGCCGCCCAGTTCCTCCTCCCCGAGCGCCACCGCAAGCCCGACCCCGCCCTCGAAGCCCAGCAGCAGGCGATCGTCAACCAGATGAAAGAAACCGAAGCCCCCGAGCCGCCGCCACCCCCGGGCCTCGACCCGGCCGACACCTCCCGCCACCCCCGAAAGGCCCCAAGATAACCGCCCATCGGGCACGTCTCTCACCCCCTCACCCCCTCACCCTCTCACCCCCTCCCCCCGTCCCCCCGTCCCCCAGTCCCCCGGTCCCCGTCCCCTCCCCTCTTCTGCTTACTCCTTACCGCTTACTGCTCACTGCTCACTGCTTACTTCTCCCAGACTGGACAAGCCCCCTTTCGTGTGGAATACTCCAAAGGGCCACCCGGTTCCGAAACCCATTCAGGGTTCGATTCGAATGTTTCTTGCGCATCTCCAGGCCAAAGGGCCCCCGGCTTTGGGCAGTCTTGGCCCGAGCGGCCGATCGTTTTGGTAACGTACACTTGAGCGACGCTGGGGACGTGAGATCCGGGAGCCCGTTTTCCGTGGGCGGGCGTCGGCTGGGACAGTCGGAGGCGGCACATCTTGGCGAGTGAACCGGACATCCAGGTAGTCAATCGGAACGATGGCCGGAGGCGAGAGTCGGCCGCACCCGCGAAGGGCGGCGCCCAACGGACCGCCGGGGGAGATGCGCGAAAGAAGCAGATCCTGGTGGCCGTGATCGCCGGGATGCTGCTGGTGGCTGTACTCAGCTATGCGCTGCTTTGGCGCAAGCCGCCGAGCGATAAGCCGCAGCCGCTCCCCGAGGGCGCAAGGTCCCCAACTCACGGGTATGCGCCAGGTCATTAGTCGAGAGCCGAGGGGGCCGAATGTCCGGGACGATTGGTCACAGAGGGCGCGGGGCACGTGTGGAGCCGAGAGAGGGCTCGTCAAGGAGGTCGGCAGTGAACAGTCGCCGCGGATTCACACTCATTGAGTTGCTGGTCGTCATCGCGATCATCGCGCTCCTGGTTTCGTTGCTCCTGCCCGCGTTGGGAAAGGCCAAGAAGGCGGCCTTGCTGGCCCGCTCGCTCAGCAACATCCGCCAGATCAACATCGCGGGGCGCACGTACCAGGAGGACAACAAGGGAAGGATGCCGCTTACGCTGACATACCAGCGCGGCACAGAGTTCATACCCGGCGGGGCGCCGTTCGGCAGCGGGATCCTCGAGGGATGGTGCACATGGCAATACGGCGGAAAGAACAACCAGGCCGCATGGGGCGGAGTCGTGTTCGACGTTGAGGCAGCCGACCGTCCACTGAACCCCTATGCCTATCCCGAAATCATCATCGACTCGCCGCCACGCCCCACGCGCATGCCGCCCAACTGGCCCGGCCGGGACCAACCGCAGCTCGATGTGTACAAGGACCCGGGCGACAAGATCGGCCACCAGGGAGCGGGCAACCCCAACGGGTGGCCGAACGACAACCCCGACGGCTCGACCTGCTATGACGATGTGGGCACAAGCTACCAGTTCAACGTCAAGTGGTGGGACCAGTGCCTCAACGCCACGCCGGCCAACCCGGCTGTGCCGTCCCGATTCGAGCGGGCCTTCCGGCTCGGCTGCAACCGCATGACCCTCGCCGACGCCTTCCAGCCCAGCCACTTCGTCTGGATCCATGATGAGGTGTCCGACATCGTGGCCAACGCACCCAGCACGACGTTCCGATACCGCAACGGCTACGACGAGATCAACAAGTCCGTCATGGGCTTCATGGACAGCCACGCCGGTTACGTGCGTGTCCGGCCCGGAAACAACGCCGAAGCGTATTCCAACATCGACTACACGTTCATCTTCAACGACCTGCGCCCATAGCGCCTACGACCGACGCCCCCCCAACACAATCGACCTCGACCGCTGCGACCAGCTCGCGGCGGTTTTTTTGTCCGCGCCCAACGCCGCCGACTCCCCGTTCCCCAGTCCCCCAGTCTCCCAGTCCCCTTCCCCGCGTCCCCCTTCCCCGCGTCCCCGCACCTTCGCCTGCCCGTCGCACAATATTCGGACAAAGTTGTCGGCGTTGCGCCAGGTCCTGCCCAACCGCACGTACATAATTGGGTCCCGCCTCGCCCACACGAGGAGACCGCCATGCCCATCCGTCCTCCTCTCGCGCTGGCCCTCATAGCCACCGCGGCCTCCGCCATCCTCGCTCTCACCACCCCGAGCCCCGCCCAGTGCCCCGGCGAAGGAACGTGGCTGCCGGGAACCGGCACGCCCGGCATCGACTTCGGCTCCGTGTACGCACTCACCACCTGGGACCCCGACGGAGCCGGACCGAGCCCTCCCGTGCTGGTCTTCGGCGGCAAGTTCACCTTCGCCGGAACTGTCGACGCGAGCAATATCGCGGCTTGGGACGGCCAGACGTGGTTCGCCCTCGGCGACGGCGTCGCCGGCAGCGGCCTACCGGTCCGCGCCTTGAGCGTCTACAACGGCATGCTCGTGGCCGGCGGCGATTTCACCACCGCCGGAGGCACGCCCGCCTCGCACATCGCGGCCTGGAACGGAACAACCTGGCAACCCCTCGGCGCCGGCACGAACGATGCCGTCTTCTCCCTCCAGCAACACGGCAATCAGCTCATCGCCGGCGGGCACTTCTCCGTCGCCGGCGATTCGCCCGCCAACCGCATCGCGGCGTGGGATGGCTCCACCTGGAGCCCGCTCGGCGGCGGCATGAACAACGACGTCCTCGCCCTGATGGTGTTCAACGACGACGTGATCGCCGGCGGGTTCTTCACCACCGCGGACTCGGCGCCCGCCGCCCGGATCGCCAGGTGGGATGGCTCCGCCTGGCAGCAGATCGGCCCCGGCTTCGACAGCGGTGTGCGCGCTCTCTGCTTGTTCAACGGAGAGCTAGTCGCGGGCGGCGAGTTCCAAAACTCCGGAATCGCCCCGGTGACAAGCGTGGCGGCATGGAACGGGGTTGCCTGGCACGCCCTGGGTACCGGCGGGCCGCACTTTGGCGGTGTTAACGGCCTGAACCCGTCCGAAGAGGGGCTCACCGTGGCAGGCCCCGCCTTGCTCCCGAGCCACGGCATTCCCCGCTGGAACGGTGTCGCATGGGTTGCTCTGGGCACGGGCACGAATGGCGCTGTTCGGACCGTAATCGATTTCGATGGTCAAACAACTATCGCCGGCGATTTCACCGCCGCGGACCAGACCGCGGCCACCGGCCTTGCACGCTGGGATGGGGCCCGCTGGAATCCCCTCGCGACAGGGACCAGCCACTGGGTGGGAAGTTTGCAGGTCTTCGACAACACCCTCATCGCAGCCGGCGACTTCCTGTCGATCGAGGGTGTACAGGCAAACAGGATCGCACGCTGGAATGGCGAGACCTGGTCCACCATGGGTTCGGGCATGAACGGCTGGATAGGAGATCTCCAGATCTACAACGACTCCCTCTACGCCGGCGGCCATTTCAGGACCGCGGGGGGGACCATCGTGAACAACATCGCCCGTTGGGATGGAACCACCTGGCAGCCTCTGGGAATGGGGGTCGGCAACGCGGGACTCGGCGACCAGATCGACTCGCTGGGTGTCTTCAACGGCGAGCTGATCGTGGGCGGACAGTTCGATTTCTCAGTCGCCTTGGGCAGGCGAGCCCACAACATCGCGCGGTGGAACGGCACACGGTGGGACAGGTTCAATATCGGACTGGGGGGCGTCTACGCAATCGGCACGTTCAACGGCGAACTCATAGCCGGCGGCGCGATTAGCTTCAACGGCATTGGCATTTCCCGCTGGAACGGCACGTCGTGGCTCCCGGTCGGAACGGGCATGAGCGGAGGGAGGTACGGCACCCCGAATGTCTACGCATTGGCCGTCTATGGCGGCGATCTGATCGCCGCGGGCGACTTCTCCGCTGCGGGGGGATCGCCCGCGAGCAACATCGCGCGCTGGAACGGCTCGTCCTGGTCACCCTTGGGAGCCGGCATCGACGGCCCGGTCTACCACCTTCTCGTAGACCGCGGCTCCCTCCTCGCCGCCGGAGGCTTCACATCGGCCGGGGGCACACCGGCCGGCTCGATCGCCCGGTGGGACGGAGCGTCCTGGAGCGCCGTCGGCCCGCCCGTCATGGGATACGAAGTAGACGACGTCGTCATCCAAGGCCGCCAACTCGTCGTCGCGGGTCTCTTTAGCCTCGTCGGCGACACAGTCTCCGCCAACTTCGCCCGCCTGATCACCCCCGCTCCCGCGTGCCCCGCCGACTTCGACTGCTCCGGCGCCGCCGATTCCCTCGACTTCTTCGCCTTCCTCACCGCCTTCTTCACCGACCCACTCTCCGCCGACGTCAACAACGACGGCGCCACCAACTCCCAGGACTTCTTCGACTTCCTCACCTCCTTCTTCGCCGGCTGCTGACCGACATCCGTCCGGATGGGCGATCGGGGTCCACGCCCGGGTGCCGCGGCTTGACCGGCCCCAGCACCGTGCGACACATACCAACCGTCCAAGGCCGCCAAGCCCTGGGGATACGCGCCCGTTACCACGCTCTATCAGCCCGCTTCAGCGGGCTTTCTCGCTTGTAGGCCACGCCTTCAGGCGTGGTACAGCGGGCAAACCCCGCCGTTCTCCGTTGTCTTCATCTTCAGCCCGTTTCAACGGGCTTTCTCGCTTGTAGGCCACGCCTTCAGGCGTGGTACCGCGGACAAACCCACCCGTTCTCTGTTTGTTTTCATCTTCAGCCCGTTTCAACGGGCTTCCTATGTTGGGCCGCCTTCAGGCGATTGCACTTCAATCTGCGTCGGAAGACGAAGAGAGAGAACAGCTGGGCGTGCCCGCTGTACCGCCGCTTCAGCGGCGGTACGGAGCGCAACCCCCTGAAAGATGCCCCGCTCCCATCTCCCGGGCGGACATCCAACACCCGTCACGCCCCACGCCCCCACCCGCCCGCAGAGTCAGCGCACCAGCCCGCGGCCCATCGCACACTCGCGCCCCCGCCTCGCGCACGGCTTGACCGGCCCCAGCACCGTGCGACACATACCAACCGCCCGATGCCGGCAAGCCGTGGGGATGCGCGCCCGTTACCACACTCCATCAGCCCGCTTCAGCGCGCTTCAGCGGGCTTTCTCGCTTGTAGGCCGCCGCTTCAGCGGCGGTACGGCGGACCGGGAGACAACCATTCCGCACAAGCCCCTAAGCCCGTTTCAACGGGCTTCCACCCTTCCAGGCTTGAGCCATTCAGTTCACGGCGTTGCGCGGCGGCCCACGGAGTCGCCGCCTCACCGCGCACCTCGCGCCGGGGTGCGCCCAGGAAGCGCAACGCGGCCGCGGGATACGCGTCCATTGCCCTCCCATCGCCGCGTCCCCCAAGCGAAGCTCGGGCCCCCTCTTCGCCCGCCTCGGGCGCACGATCGTTGCCGGGGGTGGGGAGGGGGGGGCGACCGAGTCTTCGAGTGAGCGCAACCCTCGGAACGGCTCCATCGTTCATCCTCAGGGCGGACATCCAACACCCATCACACCCCACGCCCCCACCCGCCCGCAGAGGCCGCGCACCAGCCCGCGGCCCAGCGCACGCTCGTGCCCCTCGCCCTCGTAGACAACGCCGACCACGCATCGCCCTCCGCATCCAGCTATATAGGTCCTATACGACCCATACGACCTATCCGCTTCCCACGCAGGATGTGTACCCACCCACCCGGGCCGACCGAGTCTTCGAGGGAGCGCAACCCCCGGAACTTGGCCGCCTTTGCCTCCAGGGCGGACATCCGCGAACCGTCACACTGCGCGCCCCCGACCGCCCGCAGAGGCCGCGCACCAGCGCAGGCTATCCGACCCATAGGCCCTATACGACCCGTACGACCCATCCAC
>JBGPJM010000238.1:0-7281 GCA_041485385.1 Phycisphaerae bacterium
CGTAGAGCTTGGTGAGCCCGGCGTAGAGGGTCGTGGTCTTGCCGCTGCCGGTGGGGCCGGTGACCAGGACCATGCCGTGGGGCAGATCGAGGAGGCGGTCCATCTCGGCGCGGTCGGGCTCGCGCATGCCCAGGGTCTTGAGGTCGAGGGTGATCGCTTCCTTGTCGAGGATGCGCATCACGACCGACTCGCCGTAGATCGTCGGGACGGTGGAGACGCGGATATCGACCTTGCGGCCCTCGAAGCGGAGGGTGATGTGGCCGTCCTGCGGCACGTAACGCTCGGCGATGTTCATGCCGGCCATGATCTTGACGCGCGAGGTGATCGCCGGCTGGAGGTGCTTGGGGGGAGAGGTCTGCTCGCGCAGCACACCGTCGATGCGGTACTTGACGGTGAGCTTGCGCTCGAACGGCTCGACGTGGATGTCGGAGGCGCGGCTCTTGATCGCCTCCAGGATGATGAGGTTGACCAGGTTGATGAGCGTGGGCTGCTCGGCCATCCGCTGCACGTCGTCGGCCTCGACGGCGTGCAGGTTGGAGACCAGGTCGTCCTCGGGCCCACCGCCACCGCCCAGGCGCGCGGCCATCTGCGCGGCGGTCGCGCCGAAGGCGGTGCGGAGCAGCGCCTCGAACAGCGACGGGCTGATGGCGATGCGCTCGACGGGGAGGCCGGTGACGACCGATAACTCGTCGGCAGCCGCGAAGTCGCCGGGGTCGACTATCGCCACCTGAAGGCGCCCGTTCTCCTGGCGAAACGGCACCGCGCGCAGCCGCACGGCTTGCTCGGCGGAGATGAGAGAAGAGGAGGCCGGATCAACGCGCGGGAGCTCGGTCAAGGGAGCGCGCGACCCACCCGGTGCGGCGGCCTCGCCGTCTCCTGGATCCACGGTTCCGGGGGGGACCCCCAGGCTTCTTTCCACAACCGACATCGGCCCTCCGCAACAGGACGCCCCGGCCCCAGATACTCCAAACACGGTGCGATCAGTTCCGGCCTCTCGGCCGGCCCCGGCATAAGGAAGAACACGGACCGGGGCGGGCGATTGCGGACAAACCCGGTCATTTCGACGTCGGGCCGTCGAAATCGAACTCGGGCCGGTTCTTCTTGTCCGGCAGTCGGGCGCGCTGCGGTT
Organism: Phycisphaerae bacterium; assembly: GCA_041485385.1. Lineage (GTDB taxonomy): Bacteria > Planctomycetota > Phycisphaerae > Phycisphaerales > UBA1924 > JBGPJM01. The sequence continues at coordinate 1,130 of JBGPJM010000238.1, forward strand.
CGGACAGAAGGGCCTTGACCGCCTCGACCGACCTGTCGTCGATCGCCTTTCGAGCGTCCTTGGCGTCCTTGAGCGGCCCTTCCTGGTTGCCCATGCCCCACATGCCGAATGCAGCCATGGGGTTGCTGTCGTCCTTCTCCATGTCGAGGATGACGCCGGCCCATTTCTCGTTGGCCGCGCCGGCGTCGCGCTCGTACGCCTCACGCAGGCCGTGGAGACCCTCTTTCTGGGTGGCATCGAGGTCAGGGATCGCCTCGGCAGCGTCGAGGATGCGCTGGGCGTAGGACTTACGGTAGACCTTGGGCAGGCTGACGAGCTTGACCTGAGCGTCAAACTTCTTCTGCAGCTCGGTGGGAAGCTGGGACTGGAGCTGGCGGGCGTAACGATTGTTGACGTCGACGAGGCGCCGCCCGGCCTCCTTCATGTCCTTGAACTGCTTCATCATCCCCTCCGGATCCTGGCCCATCATGTTGTCCCACATCTTGTCCATCTGGTCCTGGAGGAGCTTGTTGCGAGCGATCAGCTCACGGTCGAGGTCGACCTCGTACTGCTCGAGAGTCGGCGACAGCGGTGCCGCGACGGCCGGGTCGAGCCGCAGGCCGTCGACGATCTCGGCGAGGTTCACGCACTCGCCGGAGAGCGAGCCCCAGTTGATGGTGCTGTTGCGACGGTGAAGCCGCTCGACAAGCGGCCAGCGCTGGAGCTGCTGCTGGTCCAGGAGGGCCTTGAGGTCGTCCATCAGGCCCTTCTCGAGCGAATCAATCTTCTTCTGGAACTTCTTCATCACGCCGGGCATGATCTCCTGGAAGACCTCCATGTCTCCGGAGGAGGCGAACTCGTCCTGCATCGCGTAGCTGACCTCCTCCAGCCGTTTGACCGCGCCGAGGTACTCGGTGGAATAGCCGGAGAGCAGCTCGTCGGCGGCCTTCCGCTGCTCGTCGTTCAGCCCGAGGATCGAGGCGAACTGCTTGAGGTTGCGTGCGTTGATGTTGGGCGAACGCATCCCGTTCATGGCCCGCATGGCGCCCATCTGTGCATGCGCGGGCGCCGGCGCTAGGAGGATCGCCGCGGCAACGAACGCGGGCGCGAGGCGGGCCGCACGGATGGACCCCGCCAGAGCCCGCCGGATCGACTGGATGATGAACATTCGTCTGCTCCTGTTCCCCTCACTCGCCCGGTCTCACCACGAGCTTCTTCCGACGCCGGGCGCGCCGGTTTCGGCGTGCCCCGCGGCTAGCGCGGCGCGCTGGGGGCGTCGAAATCGAACTCCGGACGTTTCTTGCGGTCGGGCAGCTTCTTGCGCTGCTCCTCGTTGAGCAGCGCCTTGACGGCCTCGACGACCTTGTCGTCGACCGTCTTGCGCGCGGTGCGGTGCTCCTGGATCTTGGGGTTCTCGTTGTACCCGCCCCACCAGCCGCCCATCGCCTCCTGGTCGTTGCCCGACTCGATCTCGGCGATGGCGGCCGCCCACTTGTCGTTGACCGCGCCGGCGTCGCGCTGGTGGTTCTCCTTCAGCCCCTTGATCGCTTCGCGCTGGCCGGCGTCGAGGTCCTCGATCTTCTCCGCGGCCTCGAGCACGCGCGTCGCGAAGGACTGCTTGTACACGCCGGGGTAGGTCTCCAGCTTTACCTGGGCGGCGAACGTGCCCTGCAGGTCGGCCGGGAGGAGCCCCTGGATCTGCCGGGAAGAGCGATGATTGACGTCGGCGATCCGCTTGCCCGCGTCGCGCATGTCCTTCCAGATCTTCTCCCACTTGGACTGGTCCCAGTTCCCCTCGCTGTCCTGCCAGGACATCTCCATCTGCTCGTGGATGACCTTCTGCAGGGCCTGGAGCTCGCGGTCCAGGTCGATCTCGTACTGCTCGAGCGGGCCCGCGACGGCGGCGGTGGCGCCCGTGTCGAGGCGCATGCCGGCCACGACGTCGGTCAGGTCGAGCTTCTCCCCGCTCAACCAGCCGAACCGCGTGGTGGTCTGACGCCGGTGCATCCGCTGGACCCTGTCCCACTGCTGGAGCTGACGCTCGTCGAGCAGGGCCTTGATGTCCTCCAGCAGGCTGTTGTTGAGCTTCTCGGTCTTTTTGAAGAACTTCTTGCCCGCGTCGGCGAAGACGCTCTGGTAGATATTCCAGTCGCCGGTCTGCTGGACCTCTTCCTGCACCGCCTTGTTGATCTCGCGCATGCGCTGCACCGCGGCGCGGTACTCCGTGTCGTACCCCGCCAGCAGCTCGGCGGCCGCGCTGGACTGTTCGGGGTTCAGGGTCAGGATCTGGCTGTACTGCTTGAGCTGGCGCTTGCCCAGGGCGGGGTTCTCCATCGCGTCCATGTCGCCACCCCCCCACCACTGGGCCGAGGCGCGCCCCGGAACGACCGTCAGCGTCAGGACGGCGCAGAAGCTCAGCACGAGCAGGCGTCGCAGACCGCCGACAACCGACCGCCGTGCGTTCCAGCTCATCTGATGGGCTCCGTTGCGACGTTGGCGCGACACCCACCCCGGATCACCTTCGTACAGGAGTCTACCGGCGAGGTGACGGCGCAGAGGCACCCTGCTCCGAACATCGTGTGAACATCCCCCGGCAGGTGAACGGCCCCGGCCGGGGCGCCGGCCGCGTGCCATCAGCGCGGCTCCTATCGCTGGCGGATGACCTGCAAGGCCCCACCGATCCCGTCGCCCGCTGGATCGCCGCCCTTGGGGAGCCGTTCCTTCTGCGCGTCCGTAAGAAGCGCGTCCAAGCCGTCCAACGCCTTCTTGTCAAGGTCCCGCCTGGCCGTCTTGGCCTCCGCGACAGGGCCGTTGTTCTCGTTGTCTCCCATGATCATCACGGTCCCGCCGCCCCCCAGCGACATCGGCCCGGCGCCGGATTTCTCCTCCTCCACCAGCGCGTCGGCCCACTTGTTGTTGAGCGTCGACGCATCCCGCTGGTACGTCTCCAGCAGCGAAGCCACGGCCTCCTTCTGCCTCTGGTCCAGATCCTCGAACTTCATCGCGGCCTCCAGCGAGCGCTGGGCGCGCGACGTACGGAACACCTGCGGGAAGCTCTGCTTTTTGACCGCGAGCTGGAACTGCTTGACCTTGTCCTGCGGGAGCTGCGGCTCGATGACCCGGGTGTACCGCACGTTTACATCACGGACCTTCTCCCCAGCCTCCCGGACCTTCTTCATGTACTCCTGCAGCTTGTCCATGTCGATCGACACCGCGCCCCGTCCGCCGGCGCCGGGCGGGGCTGCGAACTGGCTCATCTGCTCCTCGACGACCTTGTTCCGCTCGATGAGCGTGCGGTCGATCTCGGCCTCGTACTGCTCGAGCGGCTCGACGAGCGCCTGGCGTGCCTCCGGCGTCAGCTCCAGATCCTCGACGACCTTGACCAGGTCCACCGATTCGCCGCTGAGGGTGCCGCGCCCGATGGTCTTCTCTCGCCGGCGCGTGCGCTCCAGCTTCGGCCACCTGGCGGCCTGCGGCTCGCTCAGGAGCGCCCTGAGATCGTCCAGCAGAGTGCCTTCGAGCTCCTTGCTGCGCTTGGTGAACTTCTCCATGATGGGGCCCATCTGCTCCATGACGGAGACGTCGTGCGAGTCGGCGAACTCATCGCGGATCGCCCGCGTTTTCTCGCGGGTGTCCTTGGCGATCGTGTCGAACTCGGTGCGGTAGGCCTCCAGAAGGGACTTGGCGGCCTCCTTCTGGGCGACGTCAAGCCCCAGGAGGCCCCCGTAGCGGTCGAGGTCGCGCGAGGACACCGCCGGCGAGAAGCTGTCGGCGCTCGTGCGGAACATGCCGATCTGGGCCCGGGCCCCCTGGGCCCCCGCGCCCAGCGCGCACAGACCGAGCAACGCCCCCGCCAGCAGTCCGCGGGCTCGATTCGGTTCCTTCTTTCCTGGCATGGATCGGCTCCTTGCCCCCGCACCGCTCGCTCCTCGCCCCCCGTCCTTCGCCTCACACACGTTCTCCGCAGATACGAAGCCTATCCGGCTCGACGGGCCCTGCCACCCGTCAGTGATCCCGCGGGCGCTGTGGAACGATGACGCTGGCCGCGCCCCGGCCCGTCAGACGCCACCGGTTTCCGGCCGGAGGAAGCCCCAAAACGACCGACCCTCCCCAAGAAAAACAGGGGAGGGTCGGCGTTGCGTGGTCGAAGGGTTGGGTTTACTTGTTCCGATCCGGGGGAGGCGGGGCCTGATCGGCGGGTCGATTCCGGCGCGCCCTCGGCGCGGCGTTGTCGCCAGCCGCGCCGCCCCCGCGTCGTCCGCCGCCATCGGCATTGTCGGTCTGGTCGCGCGTCGGGAGCTTGGCCCGCTGCGCCTCGGTCAGGACCGAGTTGATCCTCTCGATGGCGCTGGTGCCCAGCTCGCGCTTCTTGCGCCGCAGCTCGCTGACCTTGTCGTCGCCACCGCCGCCCATGCGCTGCATCATCGATTGCGCCGTCAGCGTCATCTCCTGGTCCTCGGTGGCGACCTCGAGATCGTGGTTGATGGCGCGCACGTCGCGCGTGTAGCTCTCCTTGAGCGAGGTCAGGGCCTCCTTCTGCGGGGCTTCGAGATCGGCGATGGCGATCGCCGCGTCCACCACGCGATCGGCGTACACCGGCCGGTACACCGTCGGGAAGCTCTCCTTGTGGACCAGGTCGCTGAACGCGCCCCGCTTGTCCTCGGGGAGCTGGGCCTCGATCTGCCGCGCAAACGTCCGGTTGGTGTCCCGGACACGCACCGAGACCTCGCGCCCCTTCTTGAAAAGCTCGTCGATCGCGGTCTGATCGCCGCTCTGGAAGAGCTCCCGGATCTTCCCCTGGAAATCGTCGTACACCTTGTTCCGCTCGATGAGCTGGCGGTCGATCTCGACCTCGTACTGCTCCAGGATCGGGGCCAGCGTCTGCTGGGTCTCCGGGGGAAGCTTCATGTCGTCGACGATCTTGGCGACGTCCACCCGCTCGCCGCTCATCAGGCCACGACCGATCGACTGCGACCGACGCCGGGCCCGCTCAAGCTTGGGCCACTTCTGCATCTGCTGGTCGTTGAGCACCGCCTTGAAATCGGAGAAGAAGCTGTTCTCCAGATCGGTGCGGGTCTTGTTGAACGCATCCATGTCCTTCTGGACGTCCCGCATGACCGAGAAATCCTGCGTATCGCGGGCCTCCTGGCGCGCGGCGTCGAGCTTGGCCCGGGCGACCTTGGCCGCGGCGGTGAACTGCTGCTCGTACGCCTCAAACAGAGACTTCGCCGCGTCCTTCTGGGCTGCGTCCAGTCCCAGCACCTTGGCGTAGTTGTCCAGTTCGCGGCTGTTGATGGCCGCGTCGAACTGCTGCTGCCCGCCGCCGCCCATCCCGCGGAAGAACCCGCCGGGCCCCCCTCCGCCGCCGCCACCCCGTCCGCCACCTCCTCCACCGCCCCCACCACCCTGAGCAAACGCCGGCGAAGCCACGATCGCCGCCGCGATGACAACCAAGCCGCTCAGCCCGCGCGCTCGACGCATGTTCATAGAACTAGCCTCCGTCAAAAGCTGACACCGGCGACGCCCGGGCGCCGCTTGCACAGGGAAGAGAACGAAGCTGGCTCCCGCATATTGCGGCGGCAGCCGCGCGCGTCTTACGATCCCGACGAAAATACCCGGAATTGGGGGTTAGTCGGCAGCCCCGATCGGCGCCAGCGTCGCAACCGACAGGGGCTTGCGGTCCCCCATCATGCGCACGAACGCGTCGAACAGGTACCCGGCATCATGCGGGCCGGGAGAGGCCTCGGGGTGGTACTGCACTGAGAAGACGGGCCGGTCCCTCATACAGAACCCGGCGAGGGTCGAGTCGTTGAGGTTGAAATGCGTCGCCTCCGCCGCACCCGCCTTGGCGAACGACTCCGGATCGACCGCGAAGCCGTGATTCTGGCTGGTGATCTCGACCTTTCCGGTGATCGTGTTGACAACCGGCTGGTTCGCGCCGCGATGACCGAACTTGAGCTTGTACGTGCGTGCGCCTACCGCCAACGCCAGCAGCTGGTGCCCCAGGCAGATCCCGAAGGTGGGGATCGGGTTGGCGGGGGGTCTTTCGCCGCCGACCAGCTCGCGGAGAGTGGCGATGGTCGCCTTCACGGCCGCGGGGTCGCCGGGGCCGTTGGAAACGAACAGTCCGTCGATCGTCCCCGCGGCGAACATGGCCTTGACCTCGCTGGCAG
>JBGPJM010000239.1:0-7261 GCA_041485385.1 Phycisphaerae bacterium
CTCCCACGGCGGATCTCATCTGGATAGGCCCCGACTGCCAGCGTGTGAAGTCACCCAGCAGCTCGACCTTGGCTGCCCCGGGGGCGAAGACGCGGAACGACATGCGGCCGTCGGCCGTATCGGTGATCATGCGTGGATCGCCTCGAAGAGAGCCAGCAACGAAGCCAGCAATGAAGACAACAACGAAGACACACGCCCGGCCGTTCCGGGGTCCGGGCACCTCGGACAAACATCGAGCGTTTGGATGACCGACTTGCGTTATCGGATGCATTTTCCTGCACGATCCCCGCGGGCGGCGCGCTCGCTCAGCCTGGGCGTAGCGGTCGCCATCGGCGTCGCGGCGGCGGCGGCGGGGATGGTCGGCTGCGCTCGCCACGTCGCTGGGGTCGCCGGCCCGGGCGCCGAGCCCGCGGCCGCGGCGGTGCGTCCGGTCGAGCGCGAGATCTGGGCCCGCCCCGACGGTCCGCTTGTCGTGCCGGTCGACATCGACGGCTCGCTCCGCCCGCATGCCGGTCTCCGCGTGCCGGTGACGCTCGACGACGGCACGAGCCTCCCGGCCACGCTGTGGTGGATCGGCACCGCTCCCCAGGAAGATGAGCAGTGGAGCCTCGCGCCGCGCGACCCGCGCGAACAGCCGGGCGCCTGGGGCGCGACCTCCCCGGCCGCCCAGGCGGCCGTCTGGCTCGGTGCCGATCGCTCGCGTGCCGCGTTCAAGTGGACGTCGCGGCTCGCCTCCGAGCGCGTGCGCACCGGCGCGGCCGGGATGTACGCGCTGGTCGCGCAGATGCCGCGAGGGAGCGCCGAGGCGGTCCGCGATGGGGGGGGCGGGGGTGGGTGGGGCGGTGGCGGCTCTCACCGGATCGCCATCGGGGACCGTGTGGCCGCGCTGCGGTGGCTGCCGGCGTGGGGGGGCGGGGCCGAGGCGGCCTCTGCGGGCGGTCTGGTGGACCCGCCGCCGAGCGACTCGATCCGGCAATCGCCGGGGCTGCGGGCCTCCCTGCAGCTCTGTGCCCGCTCGCCGCTGCTCCGCTGGCGGTGCCGCCTGGCGCAGGGGGCGGGCCTCTTCGGCGGGCAAAACCCCGGGAACGACAGGTTCGCCGACGCCGTCATCGAGGCCCTGGGGGCGCAGATCGAGGCACGCTGGGCGCACGCGCTGTCGCGCCTGGCGGCCGACGATGCCAACCTGGCGCGCCGCATCGCCCGGCGCCTGGGGTCGGTGGTCGACTTCGGCGCCGGCGTCGCCATGCCCGTCTGGTCGGTGCAGGACGATCAGTCCAGCCAACTCCTCGAGGCGCTCCTGCGCGACGACCTCGTCCCTGGCGAGCGGGCCCGCGCGGCCAGGTCGTGGCTCGACACCCAGCCCGGCGCGGTCGTCTGGGTTGTCGACGACGCCGGCGGGCGGGACATCCTCTCCGGCGGCGTGGTCACCACCCTGGGCGTGGCCAACCTCGGCGAGGAGGGCGCGGCGTGCTGGGGCGCCGGTGATTCCGGCGGCGCGGGCGCCGGGGAGGCGGGAGGGGGGGCGCCGGTGCCGGAGATCGTCACCATCCCCGCCAGGGGCGCGGGGCGCATCATCGCCATCGCGCCCGAGGGCGGCGCCGACGCCACCAGCGCCCACGTCCGGGCCCGCCACGCCCGCGAGGGTCAGCTCTTCACTGTGCACGCCGGAGGGGCGCTGGCGAGCCGCCGGGTCTTCTCCCGCCGCCTCCCGGTGATCCCCCCCGGCGCGCAGGTCGGGCCGCTCCTGACCGATTTCACGGTGCAGACCTGGCTGGCGCAGGGGCAGGATGTCACCGCGGGCGGCGGACCCTCGCCCGGCGCGTCGCCGGTCGCCTCGATGGAACCGGAGTGGCTCACCGCGGGGCTGCTCTACCGGGGGTCGCCCGGCGCGACGGCGTCCGCGTCGCCGGGGGGCGGTGCGCCCGGCGCGAGCCGGGCCTCGTCAACCTCCGGCCCCGAAGGATGGATGGTGTACCTCGAGTTCGCCCGCCTGCGCCCGGACGGCCCGCACGCCGGCCCGGGGAGAATCGGTGGTGGGCCCGCCCCCGTCCGGCCCGGCGAGGCCGACCAGCTCGGCCATCTTCGTCTGTGGTTCGGCCCGTTCGGCGCGCCGACGGCCGTCCTGCGGATCAACCCCGACGGGACCGTCATCGATCAGACCGGCGGCGCGACGGCCCTTGCGCCCGCGCACGTTCGCACGACGCAGGTCGGCGAGGGATGGGCCTGCTGGGTGCCCGTGCCCGCCGGCGCCGTCGAGGCCGACGGCACCCTGAGGCTCGGCGTCGAGCGGACCGATGCACGCGGCGTGCGCAGCGCCTGGCCGCGCCCGATGCTCCCCTGGCAGCGCGAGCCGGGGCGGGCGGCGCTGGATGCTTCGACGTGGGACCGCGTGCCGCCCAACGCCGCGCCATGACCGAGCCGCGGATCTGCGCGAACAAACGCGGATGGAACCGAAGTGAACGGAAGCGAGCCGGGCACGAGCGCTGGCCCCGCGCCACGCTCCGCCTGCCTGATCGCGTCGCTCCACGCCAATCCGCGGCCGCATCCGCCCCGCCTACCGCGGCCCGGTCGCCTTGATCCGGTGCACCAGCGTCTGCGCCTTGACCTCCAAGCCCTTGAGCTCGGAGTCCAGCGCATCGCGGTTGGGCGCATAGGCCATCGCCGTCCGGGTATCGACCCAGTCCTTCTTCACCAGGTCCGCCAGTGACTTGGTCGTCGAGATCATCCCCTCGGGGCCCGAGGAGTTGATGATCGACGGCAGATCGTTCTCCTCCCCCTCGCGGATCTTGTCCTGGACGATCGGCGTATTCAGCAGCACCTCGACGGCGGGGACGATCCCGACCTCGAAGTTCGGGACAGCCGGCAGCAGCCGCTGCGCCAAGATCGCCCGCAAAGTGTTCGAGAGCGACGAGCGGATGAACGAGTGCTCCTCCTGGCTGAAAAACTCCAGGATGCGGTTGAACGACTGCATCGTGTCGGCGGTGTGCAGGCTCGCGAAGACCAGGTGCCCAGTCTCCGCGGCCTGGATCGCCGCCAGCACCGTGTCGTGGTCGCGCATCTCGCCGATGAAGATCACGTCCGGGTCCTGGCGCACCACGTACCGCAGCGCCGTCCTGTAGTCCGGCACGTCGATGCCGATCTCACGCTGCGAGACGATCGACTTCTTGGGCTTGAACCGGTACTCCACCGGGTCTTCGATGGTGATGATGTTGCACGCCTCGGTCTGGTTGATCTGCTCGATCATCGAGGCGAGCGTGGAGGACTTCCCGCTCCCGGTGATGCCGACCACGAGGATCAGCCCCTCGTTGGTCTTGCTGATGAGCTCGCCGAAGATCGGGGGCAGGTGCAGGTCGGCGTAGCTGGGGATCTCGGCCTTGACGCGCCGGATCGCGGCGTTGGTGTGCCCGCCCGAGCGGTACATGTTGATGCGGAAGCGGTCCCCCTCTTCGTTGAACGTGGCGAAGTCCAGGTCGCCGCGATCGTCGTAAATGGCCTTCTTCTTCTCCGGAACGATCGGGTCCAGCAGGTGGTCGGCCTCCTCCTCGGTGAGGGGCTCCGTGCCGATCGGGCGCAGGATGCCGCTGACCCGGTAGGTGGGGGGGATGCCGACCTTGATGTGCAGGTCCGAAGCGTTGTGCTTCTTCATCCCCGACAAGAGACGCTGGATCGTCAGGCCGCCAGTGATCATGTCACGGCTCCCCAATGAGAAGGCCAGGAGGCTCCTTTTATACTACCTGATGCCGGGCGGCGCGTGCCACCACAATCGCCGGTTCGGGAATAATTCCCGGTCGGGCCGAAGGTGCAGATAACCTCGTCCCGCACGGACCCGGGCGCGCGCCGGCGAAACCGCCCCACCGGGAGCGGGCGCGAGCCCTCCGGGCGATTCCGCCCCGTGTCACCCCGCCGCCGGATACGCCAGCACCACCGTTACGTCGTTCACGTTCGTCCCCGTCGGCCCGGTCCGGATCAGCCCGCCGATGCGCCCGAAGAACGTGCGGCTGTCGTTGTTCTCAAGCGCCGCAGCCGCGTCGATACCCAGCGATCGCGCCGCGGCGCACGTCTCCCCGGTCGCGATCGCCCCGGCCGCGTCCGTCGGCCCGTCGACCCCGTCGGTCGCCAGCGACGCCACCGCCACCGACGGCGTTCCCTCCATCGCGATCGCCGCCGCCAGCACCAGCTCCTGGTTCCGCCCGCCGACGCCCGTCCCGCGCACCGTGACCGTCGTCTCTCCGCCGCGGACAACGCACCTCGGCGCCGCAAGCTCCGCCCGCATCCGCCGCGCCATCGTCCCCAGTTCCTGTCCGGTCCGGCGGGCCTCGCCCACCAGCGGGGCGCGGTCCACGAGGACCTGGAATCCCAGCGTCCGCGCGCCCGCGGCGATCGCCTCGAGCGCCATCGCGTTGCTCCCAACGATCGCCGCCCGCACCCCGGCCAGCGCCGGATCGCCCGGCTTGAGCGTCTCCTCCCGCTCGCCGCGCGCCCCGGCCTCCAGATGCGACAAGACGGCCCGCGGCGTCGCCTCCCGCACCTCCCATAGATCCAGCACCTCCAGCGCCCCCAGATATGTCGTCGCGTCTGCCCAGACCGGCCCGGACCCGATCGACGACAGGTCATCGGTGACGACATCCGAGAGGACCAGCGCCAGGATTTCTGCCGGCGCGGCCAACCTCGCCAGCCCGCCCCCCTTGAGCACCTCGCAGTGCTTCCGCACGCAGTTGAGGTCCTCGATCGGCGCACCGGCCCGCAGCAACGCCCCCGTCACCGCACGCAGGTCCGCCAGCGTCAGCCCCCGCGACGGCAGCGTCAGGTGCGCCGAGGCGCCCCCCGAGAGCAGCACCACCAGCGGCCCGACCGGGGCCGCCGCGCCGTCCCTCTTCCCCGCCGCCAGAGCGAACTCCGCCACCGCCCTCGCCGCCTTGACGTTCCGCTCTGTTGCCAGCGGATGATCCGCCTCCAGCACCAGCGCCGTCCCCAGCGCCACCCCGCCCAGCGCCGCCGCCGTTCCCGGCGGCCCGACCACCACTCCGGCGCGGATCTCGCACCCGCACCCCTCGACCAGCCCGCGCACCATCCCCGGCGCGGCCTTCCCCGCCGCGACCACCCGCACCGGTTTCCTCCGGATCTCGCCGGGCGCGCCCCGCCCGACCGCCCCCACCGGGTCCGCCGCCTCCAGCGCCGCCGCCACCAGCGTCTCGACGTGGGCCCGATGGTCCTCGAATCGCACCATGCCGCACATGCCCTCTGCCGCGCCAATCCGCGTGCCCAGCGCCCGAATGCTATCGGCAGCCCCCGCAGGGCCGATGCATACTTGGTATTCTCACCGATGCCCGACCCGCACTCGCGCCGGTGCGGCCACATCGTGCACGTCCGTGCAGAAAAGGACACGCGTGTCACAGTTCCCACCGCCCGACCAGCCCGGCGCCCAGTTGATGAAGCCTCATCGCGCCGGCACCGTCCTGGCCCTGGGCATCCTCGGCATCGTTGTGTGTTTCATCTGTGGGATCATCGCCTGGGTGATGAGCAACGCCGACCTGCGCGAGATGGACTCCGGCCGGATGGATCCGTCGGGGCGCGATGTCACCAAGGCCGGGAGGATCTGCGGCATCATCGGGACGATCCTGGGAAGCATCGGGATGTGCCTCGGTGTCTGCTGGCTTGCCTTCGTGATCTCGATCATGGCCACCGCCGCGGCCCGCGCCGGCGCCGGGTCCGCGCCAGGTACCCCGCCGGCCCCCACCCGCGCCCCGTGAGCCGCACATGACCCCCGTTGAATCGGCCAGCGCGATCGCGGCGGACGCGGGACCGCCGGCGCGCCCGCGCCTCGGAATTGCCGGTCTGACCCCCACGATCATCGCCGTCGCGGCCATCTGGGCTCTGCTGGTCGTGGCCGTCGTGATCCTCCAGCGCGCCACCGGCGTCGGCGGCGCGACCTGCCTCTTCCGGCGAATCACCGGATTCCCCTGCGCCGCCTGCGGCTCCACCCGGGCCGCCCTCAGCCTTGCCGCCGGACAGCCGCTCCGTGCGCTCGCGTTCAATCCGCTCATGACCGCTCTCATGCTGGCCGCGCCGGTCTGGCTCGCGCTCCGGCTGCTCCGCCCCCCCCGGCGCATGCCCCGTCCGCTGGCGGGCCGCGTCCGCGCACTCCTCTGGCTCCTCGCCGTCGGCGTCGTGGCCGCCAACTGGGCCTACGTCATCTGGCACGAATCCCGCTGACCCGCTCTCGCGCCTCCCCCCCACGCCCTTACACTCCCCCATGTTCGGCCTCAAGCGCCGCCGTCGCCTCCGCCTCGCCGCGCTCCCCTTCCCGGAAGCGTGGCTGGCGATCGTCCGCCGCCACGTCCCGTACTACCGCTGCCTCACCGCCGAGGACCAGGCCGAGCTCCACCGCCACATCCAGATCTTCCTCGCCGAGAAGCGCTTCGAGGGGTGCGACGGCCTCGTGATTACCGACGAGATCCGCGTCACCATCGCCGCGCAGGCCTGCATCCTCCTCCTGCACCGCGACACCGGTTACTACCCCTCCCTCCGCACCATCCTCGTGTATCCCTCGCAGTACGTCGCGCCCGCCAAGCGCCAGCTCCCCGGCGGCGTCGTCCTCGAAGGGCCCGACCGGCGCCTCGGCGAATCCTGGCACCGCGGCTCGGTCGTGCTCTCCTGGCGCGACGTCCAGGCCGGCGCGGCCGACTCCACCGACGGCCACAACGTCGTCTACCACGAGTTCGCCCACCAGCTCGACAGCGAGTCGGGCGCCATCGAGGGCGCCCCCGCCCTGGCCACCCGCGCCATGTACGACGAATGGTCCCGCACCTTCGGGCGCGAGTTCCAGGCCCTCACGAGCGACCTGGCCCAGCACCGCCAGACCCTCCTGGGCCCCTACGCCGCCACCAGCCCCCCCGAGTTCTTCGCCGTCGCCACCGAGGTCTTCTTCGAGAGACCCCGGGAGATGCTCGCCCGCCACCCCGACCTTTACCACCAGCTCTCCCGCTATTTCCAGCAGGACCCCGCCGCCCGTGTCATCGCCTGCTACGGTTGCCTCCCGGCCCCCGGCGCCATGGTCGTCGCATGAACAGGGGACGGCGCGGCGCGACAAAACATGGCGCACGAACGACGCCGAAGGGGGTGATACGGCCTCCAACTAGTTCGTGCGTTCCAACCAAGCGGTGCGGCAGATGGATTTGAGGCGATCGGCGTCGAGGCGTCCGCAGCTCTCGTCGATCGCAGCCTCGATGTGGGCGCGGTCGTCGTAGGCGCGGTTGCTCAG
>JBGPJM010000240.1:0-7093 GCA_041485385.1 Phycisphaerae bacterium
GACGCCGGCGTCGTCAAGAGCCCCCTCGATGACAACTTGGCGTCCGGCATCGAACATATCCGGGATGGGGCCGTGGTACTCGACGGGGAGGCTGCCGCCACTCTTGCCGACAAGCTGGAAGGTGGCCACGAGGTCGGCGCGCCGCACCTCAAACTTGTCGGTGCCGACATCGCCGTGGACCCGGGTGCGCTGGCCGTGGCGGTCGGCGTTGGCGACGAACGCCTCGACATCGACGAAGTACACCCATCCCGACCTGATGCCCGCGACGGCGAGGTAGCCGACGCAGGCGGCGAGCGCCAATCCGCCTATCAGGAGCTTCAATCGGATGTTCATCATGGCCCCTGTCGATCGCCCGGTCCCCCGGTTGAACGAGTGCAAGCGCGGTGCCACCCCCCTGGCTGCCGCGGGCACGGCCGCTGGGGAGGCTGATTCCGCCGGACTGATGGATCCACATCGGCGAGATCGAGCGGACAACGCCCGAGCCCACGGGCCTTCTCTCGGAAATAGGAAGATGGCGCCGAGCCTGTTCCCGGAACTCGGAAATGATGAGCCGAGGGTGCGGGGGCAGAGGATTGATTTGGGTCTGCACGACCGTCCAACAAACGAGAAGAGTGAATGCGATGGGTTCTCGCCCAGCGGAAGGCTAGGAGTCCCAGAACGCACAAAACCGGCGTTTGCAGCGCGCCAGTGAGGTTCGGACAGTGGCACCTCTCTTGCAGACTTCCCTGTCATGAAACCTGATCCGCTGGGCGAGGCGTGCTCGCCTGCGGCGGCCGGCGACCTGCGGCCGGCAAAGACGAAAGTTGAGGTGCTCAATGAGGATGATGAAAGGACTCGTGCTTGGCGTGGCCGCGATCGCGGGATTGCTGACGTCGAGCGCCAACGCGCAGATCACCAACTCGGCCCACGACTTCAGCAGCTATTCGTGGTCGGGCGGCGAGATCTGCAAACCGTGCCATACGCCGCACTTTGCGAACTATGCGGCGGGGCGGCTTTGGAACCACGCGCTGACGAGCGCGACCTACACGCTGCACGACGGTTCCTCCGGCACCGCGGTGGCGAATCTTGACCGCGTGAGCCGCCTGTGCATGTCCTGCCACGATGGCACGGTGGCGCTGGATAGCTTCGGCGGGATGACGGGCACGAACTTCGTGCCCGGGAGCGCGTTGATCGGGACGGAGTTGAGAGACGATCACCCGGTCGGCAGCACCGCGATCTACGCGACCGCGCCGAGCACGTCGTTCAACCCGCAGGATGCGAACCACCGTGTGGCCTCCGCGTGGGGCACGCTGTCGCTGCGGAGCTGGATCGACTCGGGTGGAACCGAGCGGTACGTGGTGGGGTGCAACACGTGCCACCAGCAGCACAACGCTGGCAACTTCGGGCACATGCTCCGGTTCAGCAACCAAAGCAGCCATGTCTGCCTGACCTGCCACATCAAGTGAGCGGTCGGATGCAGGCTCTGTCAGCTGCCCCGGGGCGATCCGCTCCCGGGGCGTTTTCTTTCAATGCTCGCCTGCGTCTGGAGACCGCCGGCACAACGGCGCGCGGGTGGCACCGTGTTTGTTACGCTGTTCTGCACTGGAGTCCCCACATGACCCGTGACTGCCGATCGTTCGTTCAGCGGACCATCCTGGCTGCGTGTCTCGGCGTCGGATTCGGTCTGGCCACCGGGTGCGGCAGCGGCCCGGCGCCGGCGGACAGCGCGTCGGGCCGCGTGGCGACGTACGCCTTCTGGCCGCAGTTCCCGGATAACCCGCGGATCCAGTTCGTCCGGACGATCGCGTCGAGCGAGGATGTCGCGCCCACCCACGCCAGCACCCTGGAGAAGATCGTCTTCGGGAAGGAGGCGGAGGCGAAGGAGACGATCGTCAAGCCCTACGGCGTCGCCATGCGGGACGGGAAGATCTACGTCTGCGACATGCGCAACAGCTCGCTGACGGTGCTGGACCTGAAGAAGAAGCAGACGCGCCTGGTTGGCGTCACGGGTACCAACCGGCTCAAGCACCCGGTGGCCGTCGCCCTCGCGGATGATGGAACGATCTACGTCGGCGACAACGACCGGGGCGCGATCCTGGTCTTCGACGCCGGAGAGAGGTACTCCCGGGTCATCGGGCACGAGAAGTTCAAGCCCGCGGCCCTGGCGGTGCACGGCGAACGGTTGTACGCGACAAACACCGCGGCGCAGGTCGTCGAGATCTTCGACCGGCACGACGGCAGACAGCTGGGCGTTCTTGGGTCGGTCGGTGACGAGGAGGGGCAGTTCCGCCTGCCGCTGGGGGTCGCGACCGACGTCGGCGGCAACGTGTACGTGGTGGACATGATGCTCTGCCGCGTGCAGAAGTTCAGCGCCGAGGGGAAGTTCCTCTCCTCGGTGGGCACGCTGGGAGACTACGCCGGCGCCTTCGCGCGTCCGAAGCACATCGCCGTAGACCGCGACGGGATCATGTACGTCGTGGACGCGGCATTCCAGAACGTGCAGATGTTCGACGACCAGAACCACATGCTGATGCACTTCGGGTCCGCGGGCGACTTCCCCGGCGCGATGAACCTGCCGGCGGGGATCTGCGTGTGCGAGGACAGCGTGGACCTGTTCCTCGGCCAGATCCACCCCGGGTTCAAGCCCAAACGACTGATCGTCGTCACCAACCAGTTCGGGCCCGACAAGGTGTCGCTGTACGCCCTGGGCGACTTGGCCGAGGGGCACACGGCCCAGGAGCTTGCGGCGGCCGCGGCACCCGTGAAAAGCGGGGTGGGCACCCCTAGCGCCGAGCAGCTCAAGCTGCAGTCGCCGGCCGGGGATGAGCCGAGGCCGGGCACGGGCTCGGCGGGGCCGGAATCGGCCCCCGATCCGACCGGGCAGGGGGTGCCGGCGAACCCTCAGGCCCCGAGCAAGCCTGAGAAACCGAGGTAATCTCGGCGCCGTGCGGAAGGCGATGCCCATGGACCACCCGCCAGCCCGGCAGCATTGCGGAACCTTCCGACAGCGGGAGGTGATGGTGGCGGCCGCGGCTCTGGCCGTCACGGGGGCCCTGTGGATGGGGTGCTCGGTCCAGAAGAACTACCGGATGCTGAGTTTTTTCTTCGACGGCGTGCCGAATCCCAACGCGCTGCCGATAACCGGGGCAGCCGGAGGCCCGGGGGCGATGCAGGCCAGCGCGACGTACGTGGCGCACAAGCCGTACGTCGAGGGCAAGTGTGACGACTGCCACCAAGCACGATTCCAGTTGGGCAAAGCCGATTCGGGCATCTGCCTCAAGTGCCACGCCGGCAAGCCGACGGAGCATCCAACCATGCACGGCCCGGTCGCGGCGTCGGCGTGCCTGTGGTGCCATGTGCCGCACGAATCGGCGTTCGCCTCGCTGCTCAAGGCGGAACCGCGGAAAGTGTGCTCGCAGTGCCATGACTCGACGATGCTGAGCGTCGATCGCGTGCCGGCGCACGCCGAGGCCGGACGCTCGTGCCTGGAATGCCATACCGGCCACGGCGGGGAGGCGAGGTACTTCCTCCGGCAAGCCCGCGGCGCGGACGGAGCGCCGGCCGGCCGCCGGCAGGGAGAGTAGAGCCATCCGTGCCACGGGCGTCCACTCACACCCGGCTCCCGGCAGGTCTCGCGGTGCTCGCGGCCTCGGGGGCGGCGCTCGGCCAGACGCGTCCGGCGGCCGACGAAGGCCCGCTGATCGTCGGGCAGTCGCGGGAGGCATGGAAGCTGTTCCGGCTCGACCATTGGGACAGCTCGATCGATTTTCTCGGCCAGTGGCGACAGGACAAGCGGACGAGCGACACCGGGCCGGACGTCCGGGACACGGAGGGGCTGCTACGGGAAACGTTCAACCTGTCGACGCGGTCGTTCATCGGACACGAGAACCTGATGGACCTGCGCGCGGACGTGCGGATAGGGCTGGAGGACACGTTCACGGACAGCGGCTCGCAGGGTGTCAGTCAGCACGATTCGAGCGTCCTTGACCTGTACGACCTCCGGGCGCTGATTCTGGGCAAGGGCCCGGCGCCGGTGACGGTGTACACGCGGCGCGACCAGACGCTCCTGCAACAGGAGTTCGCGGGGACAATCGACAGCACGACGACCGAGCACGGCGTGACGGTGCAGGCGTTCGGCGACACGCTGCCTACGGTGTTCAACTATTTCCATCGCGAGCAGCAGCAGAGTGACCAGCTGGGGCTGACGGACTCGCGCCTGAGGCAGGACACGTTCTCGGTGCAGAGCCAGTGGGCGCTGACGCCGCACCAGCGCATCACCTTGGACTATGCGTTCGACGACATCCACGAGTCGCAGGGCGCCGGGGTCGCCACGAACTACCAGCGGCACGATGCGACCCTGACGCACAACCTCGGTTTCGGACCGCAGGACCGGTCCAGCCTGCGGTCCAGCGCGCGGATCTACGACCAGGAGGGGGATTTCGCGCGCCGGGATCTGCGCCTGGACGAACTGCTGCTGCTGCGCCACACCGACCGGCTGGAAAGCCGCTACAACCTGGTCCTGCAGGACCGCGAGGTGGCGGGGCTGGAGCAACAGGCGATCCGGGGCAACGCCTCGGTGCGGCACAAGCTGTTCGAGAGCCTGGTGAGCACGGCTTCGGCGGGCGGCAGCCACGACAGCATCGGAAGCGAGTTCACGAGCGACCAGGCGTTCGGGGACGTGGGATTGCAATACACCAAGAAGGTGCCCTATGGGCGGCTGGACGCCTCGGCGGGCTTCGCGTACAACCACACCGTGGACAGCGAGCAGGGGTCGGACGTGACGATCGCCGACGAGGGGCACACCTTCAATGACCCCCTGCCGATCGTGATCTCGCGCCGCGACGTCCTGGCCGGGTCGATCGTGGTGTCGAACTCGGCGGGGATCTTGATCTACTCCGAGGGGCTCGACTACACCGTGCGGGCGTTGCCGGACCGCGCGGAGATCTTCCGGGTCGTGGGCGGGCGGATCGCCGATGGGCAGACGGTGCTTGTCGACTACGTGATCGGCCCCGAGCCCGGCAACACGATCGACACGTTCGCCACTACGGTTTCGGCGCGGTACGGGATTAACGAGGGATGGTTCAGCGGTGTGTCGCTGTATGTCACATACCAGCAGATTGACCGCACGCTGGACACGGTCGATCCGTCCGGGTTCGTGCTGGACGACTCGCGCCGGCTGCTGTACGGGGCGGAGTATCGGATCGGCGAGATCACACTCCGGGGCGAGCGCGAGCAGCGCGAGAGCACCGTCTCGCCGTCGGTGACCAACCGCCTGCAGGGGCGCTACGACCGGAGCCTGGGGCCGGGATCGTTCCTGGCGATCGTCCTGACACACGAGGACACGCGGTACACGGCCGAGGACAACCGCGTGGAGCTCAACCGGGCCGAGGCCCAGTGGCGAGAAAGCCTGGGGCGGGACCTGGACCTGCGGCTCCGGCTTCTCTACCGCGACGAGCACAACGAGTTCGCCGGGGATTCCCGAGGCCTTGAGCAGAACCTGGAACTACACTGGCGCAAGCGCCAGACGGAGATCTCCGTTTCGATCAACAACTCCCTCTTGGAAGGCGAGCATGCGGACACCCTCTCGCAGACCTTCAGCGTCGGTCTGCGGCGATCGTTCTGAGCGCGGGCCATGGGCTGGCGCCGCGGCGGCGCTCCTGGGCGCAACGGTGGCCGGCTGCGCGTCCAAGCCGGGAGTGCTGTTCGATCCCGCCAACGGCGCGTGGCGGTGGCCGGCGCCGCCGGACGCGGCGCGGATCCGGTACATCGGGCAGCTGGCCTCCGACCATGACCTGAAGCCCGGGCGGTCGATGATGCAGTCGGTGGGGGAGACGATGTTCGGCAAGGAGTCGCCGCGGACGATGGTCAGCCCTCTGGCGGTGTGCACGGACGGTGCGGACCGCGTGTTCGTGGCCGACAGCGGCGCCCAGGCGGTGCACGTGTTCGACTTGTTCTCGCGCCGGTACCAGCAGTGGCGCCCACCCGAGAAGATCGCGAGGTTCTCGCAACCGATAGCCTTGGCGTGGGATCCGCGGGCGGTGGGCCCGCAGGGAGCGCCGCCCGGGGGGCGCCTCCTGGTCTCGGACTCGGTCGAGGGCGTCCTGTTCGTGTTCGGAGACGGCGGTGGGTACCTGGGCACGCTGGGGAAAGGGTCGCTGAAGCGTCCGTGCGGACTTGTCGTCGATGCGGCCCGCGGCCGGGTCCTGGTCGCCGACGCCGGGGCGCACCAAGTCGTTGTGCTCTCGTTGGACGGACATGAGATCGGGCGGGTCGGCGGGCGGGGGGTGGGGCTCGGCGAGTTCAACTTCCCGACCAACGTCGCGCTGGACGCGGCCGGGCGTCTGTACGTGAGCGACTCGCTCAACTTCCGCGTTCAGGTCTTCGGACCGGACCTCGCGCCCATCCGCCAGATCGGGAGCAAGGGCGATCTGCCGGGCTACTTCGCGCAACCCAAGGGGCTGGCGCTCGATCCGGAGGGGCACGTCTACGTCGTCGACTCGCAGTTCGAGGCCGTCCAGGTCTTCGACCCCGACGGAAGGTTGCTGATGGCCTTCGGGCGCGAGGGGCACGGCCCGGGCGAGTTCTGGCTCCCGGCCGGTCTGTGCGCCGACCCGAGGGGAAGGATCTGGGTGGCGGATTCATACAACCGCAGGGTGCAGGTTTTCCAGTTCCTGCCGGAAGGGACCAATCCATGAACGCGCGCGCAGCAGGCATCGTGGTCGCGGCGGGGGCGTGCTCGGCGTGGGCGCAGCCGGCCAGCGTCGTGAACAGCCCGCACAACCTCTCGGCGTCGGGCCCCGGGTTGATCCGGGCCGTCACGGAGGAGCAGGTATGCATCTTCTGCCATGTGCCGCACAACGCCTCGCCGATCCAGCCGCTGTGGAACCGGTCGTCGCCAATCGACGCGTACGCGATCTATTCCAGCCGGGCGCTGGAGGCGCAGCCCGGGCAGCCCACCGGCACCTCGAAGATGTGCCTCTCGTGCCACGACGGCACCATCGCGCTGGGGAGCGTGCTCTCGCGGAGCACGCCGATCACCATGGTCGGGGGGACCGCGGTGATCCCGCTGGGGCGGTCGAACATCGGCACGGACCTGCGCGACGACCATCCGATC
>JBGPJM010000241.1:0-7088 GCA_041485385.1 Phycisphaerae bacterium
CCCTCAAGAGCCTCGGCGCTCTCCTCCGCCCCCGCGTGCAGCCCAAGCCCTCCTTCGTCAACCCCCCCACCGGCGCCGAGGCCCGCGGCGTCACCTGGGTCCGCCCCGAACTCGTCGCCCAGGTCCAGTTCCGCGACTGGACCGACAGCGACACCATCCGCCACACCTCCTTCCGCGGCCTCCGAGAAGACCGCGACCCCAAAACCGTCGTCCGCGAACCAGCCCACGCCACGCCGCCCCCCGCGTCCCAGCCCGCGCCAAAGAAAACGCCGGCCCCGCCCCCTCCGCCGTCCAGAACCACAGCCCCCGACACCAAGCTCCGCCTCACCCACCCCGATCGCGTCGTCTACCCCGACCGCGGCGCCGGCTACACGCTTACCAAGCGCCAACTCGCCGAGTATTACGAGGCCGTCGCCCCGCTCATGCTCCCCCACGTCGCCGGGCGCCCGCTCGCCATCGTCCGCTGCCCAAACGGCGAGGGCACCAAGAGCTTCTTCCAGAAGCACCGCGCCCGCGGCATGCCCCAGGCCGTCCTCAGCGTCGAGCTCAAGGACGACGGCGACAAGCCCGAATCCCACCTCCTCATCCGCGATGTCGAAGGTCTCGTCGGCCTGGTCCAGATGAACGCCCTCGAGATCCACCCCTGGGGCTCCCTCGCCAAAACGCCCGACCGCCCCGACCGTCTCATCTTCGACCTCGACCCCGGGCCCGACGTTGCCTGGCGCGCCGTCGTCGAAGCCGCCATTCTCCTCCGCGATGCCCTCGCCCAGGTCGGCCTCCGCGGGTTCGCCCGCACCTCCGGCGGCAAGGGCATCCACATCGTGGTGCCCATCCTGCCGCGCCACACCTGGGATCAGGCCAAATCGTTCACCAAGGCCGTGGCTGACACCTTCGTCAAGATGTCACCCCGCCGCTTCGTCGCCACCGCGGCCAAGGATCGCCGCGAAGGCCGCGTCTACATCGATTACCTCCGCAACGCCCGCGGCGCCACCGCCGTCGCCTCCTACAGCACCCGCAACCGCCCCGGTGCCCCCGTCGCCCTGCCCGTCGCCTGGGACGAGCTCCACTCCCTCCCTTCCGCCACCGCCTTCAACGCCGTTTCCGTCCCGCGACGCCTCGCCTCCGGCTCCCCCGATCCGTGGGCCGACCTGCCTTCCGCGGCCGCCCCCCTCGCAAACGTCGGAAACCTCGACCTCGCCTGAATACAGTCGCTCATGCCGACCCAGACCGACTTCGTCCCGGCCGACCTTGACGCCGCCCGCTGGGAGAACATCGAGCCCCTCTTGAGCGCCCTGCAGGCTCGCCCGGTCGCTACCGCGCCCGACCTCGAGCAATGGCTCACCGACCGCTCCGAGCTCGACGCCGCCTGCAGCGAGGCCCGCGCCAACCTCTATATCACCATGAGCTGCAACACCGACGACGCGCCGGCCAACGCGGCCTACACCACCTACATCGAAACCGTCCCCCCCAGGCTCGAGCCCGTCTCCTTCGAGCTGGACAAAAAGCACGTCGCCCTCGCCGCCGCCATCAAGCTCAACCCGGCCCGCTACGCCGTCGTCGAGCGGTCCCGCCGCGCCCACGTCGAGCTCTTCCGCCCCGAGAACGTCCCCATCCAGACCGACCTGGCCAAGCTCTCCCAGGAGTTCGACCAGATCGCCGGCAAGCAGACCGTCACCTTCGAAGGCCGCGAGCAGACCCTCCCGCAGATGGCCCGCTACCTCGAGCAAACCCAGCGCTCCGTACGCGAGTCCGCCTGGCGCGCCATCGCCGCCCGCCGCCTCCAGGACCGCGCCGCCCTCAACGACGTCCTCGACCGCATGATCGCCCGCCGCCACCAGATGGCGCAGAACGCCGGCTTCGCCGACTTCATCGGGTTCTCCTTCAAGGAAAAGGAGCGCTTCGACTACACCCCCGCCGATTGTCAGGCCTTCTGGAGCGCCGCCGAACGCCACATCGTGCCGCTGGTGCGCCGCCTCGACGAGCAGCGCCGCCGCGCCCTCAAGTCCGGCGACCTGCGCCCATGGGACATGGCCGTCGATATCAAGGGCCGCCCGCCGCTGCGCCCCTTCGAGGGCGGCCGCGACCTGCTCAACAAAACCGTCGGCGTCTTCGAGCGGCTCGACAGCCGGCTGGCCGGCATGATCCGCGACCTGGCCGCAAATGACGGAGTACGCGCCGACGAAGATGGCGCAGCCGTGCGCACCGAATGCCTCGATCTGGACACGCGCAAGGGCAAGCGCCCCGGCGGCTACCAGTATGTCCGCGACCGCCAGCGCCGCCCCTTCATCTTCATGAACGCCGCGGGCCTGCAGCGCGACGTCATGACCATGATCCACGAAGCCGGCCACGCCTTCCACTCCATGCTCTGCGCCTCCGACCCGCTGGTTGACTACCGCCACTCCCCCATCGAGTTCGCCGAGGTGGCCAGCATGTCGATGGAGCACCTCACCATGCCCCACTGGGGCACCGCCTTCTACGCAAGCGAGGAGGATCTCGGCCGCGCCCGCCGCACCCACCTGGAAGACTCGGTCACCCTCCTCGCCTGGATCGCCACCATCGACTCCTTCCAGCACTGGATGTACGCCAACCCCACCCACACCGCCGCGCAGCGAGATGCCCACTGGCTCACCCTCGACGCCCGCTTCGGCCACGCCATCTCCTGGAAGGGCCTCGACGAGTTCCGCTCCAGCGCCTGGCAGAAGCAGTCGCACGTTTTCACGCACCCGATGTACTACATCGAGTACGGCATCGCCCAGCTCGGCGCCCTCCAGCTCTGGCTCAAGAGCCGGCGCGAGGGCGAAAAATCCGCGGTCGACGCCTACATCCGCGCCCTCACACTCGGCGGCTCCCGCCCCCTCCCCGACCTCTTCGCCGCCGCCGGCCTCACCTTCGACTTCGGCGAATCCACCATCGCCCGTGTAGTCGAAGCCGTCGAGGCCGAACTCACCAAACTCCCCGAGTGACACATCCCTCATTCCCGGGAGGGCCCATCCTGTTCTGAAAATAAGGCCGGAGTCGCACGCCGTTCGTACCGCCGCAGCCCCCTTTTTTCATCGTCTCGGGTGTCCCGCCCAGGGACATGTCCGACTGCGCGCCCAAATCGGGGAATACCCCATGGTTTTGGCGCGTTTTTGGGGACGTTCGCTAGACTGACCACGACGTTCTTCGACGTTCGAGAGCGCCTCGATCCGGACGCCTAAGCCCCGACGGCCACCCACGACCCGTCGCGGCCAAATGGTGAACCTCGGCCCCGGTTCAAGGTGGGTGGGGGGAGACTACGGACAGTGGGCACTTTCATCCACCAAGCAGCCGTCCGAACCACGACGCCGACCGCGTGGCTCGGGTCGCGGGCTTGCCGGCCGCCGCGGCCTCGATCGTCCTCCTGAACTCCGCGTCCTCCATGTTCTCCCGGTGCATGAACACATCGAGAGGGCGCGCCGTCTGCCAGACCCACGGATCGAACCCCAAGGCGCGCATCACCTCCCACTGGCCGTCGCCGCAGATCCCATCAACGGGCACACCTGACTCGCTGGGGAACGGCTCACCAATGTTCTCCGCGGCCTCTTCTGACGCCGGATCGACGAGCACACTCCTGCGCACGTTACCGCGGTCGGCCACCACCAGCCCGCCCATTCCGCTCACCCCCTCGGCGAATCCTCCTGCCACCAGACACCCTGCGTGGAGCGACACATCGCCGATGATGTCGGGGTCCGGCGGACGACCAGCTCAAGGTCCGCGGCATACGCCCGCCCGGCCGCCTCCACGACCAACATCCCGTGCTTCCCGAGCTGGTCTATCAGATCGCCCACGTCCTCGGCCGCCGGCCCGACCGGAGTCATGGGAATCGCGATAGGGTGAACACCGGCTCTCTCAAACGCGGCGAGAAGCTCGGCCTTTGAGGTAGAGGCAGCGATGATTCCAAGGTGGCACGACATGAGATCTGGAAGCCTACCAGGTCGCCACCGCGAGAACGGATCCGACCCACCTCCACCTCCTCGCCCGTCCAGGGCGCACGATCGTTGCCGGCGCCAA
Source organism: Phycisphaerae bacterium (assembly GCA_041485385.1). Classification (GTDB taxonomy): domain Bacteria; phylum Planctomycetota; class Phycisphaerae; order Phycisphaerales; family UBA1924; genus JBGPJM01. Next base: position 4,033 of record JBGPJM010000241.1, read on the forward strand.
GCTCCTCGGCCCCAACGGGGCCAAGGCGAGTAGCCACGGGTGCAACGACGCTGTCCTCAGCGTCGTGGAACCCGTGGAAAGCGGTCTCCCCATCACTGCCCGCCCCGGAGGGCCCGGAGGGGCGGAGGACGAAATACAGTGACCTCCGCCGATCTCGGCGCCGAGCAACACGAGTGTGCGCACGCTCACGGCGCACCCCGCGCATCCGCGGATGGCCCGCTCACTTCCTTCCCGCACTCCGGACACGTCCCAAGCCCCCGCACCGGATACCCGCACGTCACGCACAACCCCCGCCGCGCGCGCCGCCACCGGCGCACCGTGAACGGGCCGCCCAGGAGCGTCCAGCCCGCCACACCGTACACCAGCGTGTTAATCGCAAAGCCGGGCCAGATCGGGCCGAGGGGAATAGGTCGCAGTTCAGGCAGAGCCGATCGAGTTCCTCTCGGGTGGAGTACGCCGGGTGCAGTGATCCCATCGTGCCACGAGCCTGGATCAAGGGTGCACGCGAGGCCGACCCCGCCCACCGTCTTGGCGTCGATCACTGCATCGCACCGAAGTGACGGCAGCGGCCAGCCCGCGCGGCGAACGATGACAACTCCTCGGCAAGGGTCGACAACGCTCGGGTAGTCCATTTCCACGGCATAGACGCAGTCGAGCCGAAGCCCTATCGACCGCTCACTCGAGAAGGCCAGTATGACATCGAAACTGCGATCGGAGGTGAGCCACTCCGTCGGCACCGGAGGGTGAAACCCAATGGGAATGCTCTTGATCGGCTCCACGTTCCCATTCGGGTCGCACGGCGACCACAGCGCACACCCCCACGCCACCGCCACATTGATCGCCGCACCAAGCAGCAGAGAAATGACGGCGATTCGAATGGCCCGCTTCACGGCGCACCCGCCTTCTCCTCGACCGCGATGCCGGTCGTCGCGGATCCGCCGGTCCCCTTCCCGCACTCCGGACACTTCTTAAGCCCCCGCACCGGATACCCGCACTTCAGGCACAACCCCCGCCGCACCCGCCGCCACCGGCGCACCGTGAACAGCCCACCCAGAAGCGTCGAGCACACCGCGCCGTATAGCAGCGTATTGAGCAAGAATCCCCACCAGATCGGACGAAGCGGGATCGGGTTTGCCCACTTGCCGACCAACGAAGGCCACCTGCAAGGTCGAATCAATTGCGGTGGCTGTCTTCCATCCCGCCACGGTACGTCGGTGTCGCCGGAAGGAAACGGAGAATCTATCCCCACGACCGCGTCGCATTCGAGCGCCGGGGCCGGCCATCCTGCTCGATAGACAACGAGCGCTCTGTCGAACCAAAGGCTGAAGTCAAACCGCAGATCTTCGATGCTAACGATGAGCCGCTCGACAGATAGCCCGCGACCGTAGGCACGTTGGAGCAGTTGAGACACGACAACTGACCCCGAACTCGACTGAGCCGGCCAGTCCGACGGAAGGTAAGGAATGAGACCGGCCGGCGCTTGCGCCACGGGCGACATCGACTCTGTGAATTCGCATGGCGACCACAGCGCACACCCCCACGCCACCGCGACATTGATCGCCGCGCCGAGCAGCAGGAAGACGACGATCGTGATCACCATTCTTCCCAACTCAGCACCTCCTCCCGCACCTTCGCGGCCTCCTTCGGGTGCTTGATCTCCCATTCGATGCGCTTCACGGCATCGCTCGCGGCCTCGGCCACCTTCGGGTCCGGATCGTTTCGCAAGGCCCGCAAATGCGGCAGAGCAGCTACCGCCTTCTCGCCGGCGAACGCGAGCACTCCGGGCGCGAGCCCCTGCCGGTAGGCGTCGCCGCTCTCAAGCTCCTCATCGATCGCCGGGAGCCAGAGGCGGTCAGCGGCGGCCAGTTGCCACAATCGCATACGTCCGTTTATGTTCGATATGTCCACCGCGGCCAGCAGGGCGCGGGTTGCGCGTTCCTTGTCACCGCCGAGCCAGGCGTACGCGTATGCCGCCGACTCCTGCACACGCGGGTCGTCAGAGTGCATGAGTCGTCCGACCTTGCCGAGCAGTTCTTTGGTGCCAGGTCCGATCTTCTCCAGCGTGTGGAGAGCGTCGGGCGTGAGGTCCCGTCGGTCAGCGGGCAGCGTTTGGAGCGGTTCTCCACCGAGTGAGGCCCACATCCGCGCCGATTGCGACCGTTCCCACCAATCGAGTACTGGGTCTTTGAGGATCCACGCCACGGCGTCGCGAAAGGCGGCGCCGTCCCCAGCATGTTCTTCTACGGCGAGGAGCGCGGCCCGACAGCAGTTGCGGTTGCGCTGTGTGAGGGCCTTCTTGATGATCCGCTCGGTCCGGGGGTCGAGCGGAATCCTCGCCGCGAACCTGATCACGGCGACGCGCACCGACTCGTCATCATCATCCGCCAGCGCAAGAACCTTGCTCTGGACCTCCGGGTCGTCGCGGGCGGCCATGCCGAGGGCCCATACGCTGATGGCGCGGACGCCCGCGCTGGTCTCGCGCAGCCCGCCCAGGAATACGGGTAGAGGATCCTGGCTGTCGGAGACGTCGTGCAGGCGCCCGAGGAACTCGCGCTCGGCAAGCGTCGAGAGCTCGCCGCCGGACGGCGGACCGTATCCATCCTGCTGAATGAAGATCTCCTCGCCGCGGAGGCTGAGCGACGTGAGCACATGCAGATTGGCGCGCTGGAGCCGCCCATTCTCGATCGTCAGCTCTCCGAGGAGTCGTGCGATTGTCTCCATACTCAGGCTGAGAGGCCGATGGTACCCACGAAGGGGGCCGAGCAGGTCCGCCGCCGCGATACGGACGTCACCGTCCCTGTCAGCGAGGAGGTTCAGGAGCGTTGCGGTCGTCTGTTCGCCGTCGAGTATCGTCGATGGAGCCCACGACTTGTACGGCTTGAGCCGCCGGCCCCACCCGGATTTCGCAGCGAGCCCCTGAAGAAGATCGAGTATCTCGACCTTCCGACGAACGGGCTTCTCCTGACGCAGCTCACCAACACACCTCCCGACGAACCACCTATATTCCCACTGCCTCATCGTCCCAGAGTCCAGTCGCTTCTCCAGCTCCTTCATCC
>JBGPJM010000242.1:0-7067 GCA_041485385.1 Phycisphaerae bacterium
AGATCGCCCACGGCTCCTGGGTCGTCCCCCCCGCCGGCCTACCCGCCCCCGCACAATCCTGAGAAAGAGAACCTCAACCCCCGGTGCCACCATGTCGGCAACAACATCGAAATCGCCCTTGACAGCACAGAGAACATCTCATCAGGTGCGTCCGCAATCGCTCGGGCGTCGAGGCCGGGCTACGCCTCCTGCCGTTCGTGAAGCCGGCCGCCGCACCTGTCGGGCCTCCGCTACCTGGCCCTCTGCAGCTGCGCTCGGATCTGCGGGTCTTTGATCTCTTCGTCGCGGGCCAGGAGGATCACCTTGGAGATGACCTCGGCTGTTTTGGGATCGTCATCGGCGAACGGGAGGAAGAGCCGGCCGCGGTGCTGGGCGCCGACGGGGACGATCCAGACCGCGCCGCCGGGGAGCATGTGGACGGTGGCGCTGCCGAGGTGGACGCTGTAGTCGGCGAGCGTGCCCTTGATGATCGCGCGGGTGCCCTCGATCGAGACGTTGGCGAGCTTGAGCAGGCGGCAGGTCTCGCGCAGGAGGGAGCCGCGGGCCTCGACGGTTGATTCGCTCGCCTCGGGGTCGATGCCGGCGCGGTGGGCGACGCTGACCACGAGGTCGAGGTCGCGCATCACCTCGCTGAAGAGGCGGGGCGGGATATCGGCCAGGGGGACGGGCTTGTGGTCGCCGGGGCGGGCGAAGACCAGGCTCTTGAGCGTGAGCCCTTCGACTTCGGCGGGCGTGTAGAACGCTTCCTCGAACTCCACCCACGCGGTGAGCTTCTCGCGGTGGAACGTCCGCTGCACGCCTTCTTCCGGGCGGGCCACCCAGCCGCGGGAGCCCAGGAGCGCCATCGCCTGGCGCGGCTGCACCTGCTGGCCGGCGTAGCGGGTGCTGCGTGTCTTGGCCTTGGTCTCGGCGGGGGTGAGCACGTACAGCTCGCGGAAGACCTGCTTGAAGGGCTGGACGCGCTCGGCGTCGAAGCAGTCGCGCTGCCACTTCTGCCAGGCGCGGGCTTTGAGCAGGTCGTGCGGGTGGGCGACGCGCAGCGTGTCGGTGGCCTTCAGGGCTCGAGCTTGCCAGCGTGGTCGCGGAGCACCCTGCCGCCCTTGTCGGGGTACCCCATCAGCCCGGCCCCCCCCTTGCTTTCGCCCACGAAGACCAGGCGCTCGAGCATCGGGCGGAGGACCGGGTGCTTGATGAGGCCGGCAAGCTCGGCGCCGGTGAACTCGTCGCCGCGGCACATCGCCTGCTCGAGGGCCAGGCGCATGCGGGAGAACTGCCGGCGGAGCTCCCGGACGCGGTCGGTGAGCTCGGCGACCTTGGGGTTCTTCTTCTTCAGGGCCGCGGGGATGGAGGCGAGCGGCTTGCCGTCCTTGGAGGTCGAGACCTCCGGCTTGCCGTCGGCGTTGATCGAGAGGGTGACGGTGACCTCGTCGGCCTTGACAACGACGGGGCCCTTGGCCAGGTCGGCGACGGCGCGGATCTCCATGGCCCATTGCAGGCGGAGCGGGTCGGGGTACGCGGCGGTGCGGGCCAGGTTCTCCATGCCGATCTCGACCGCGCGCTTCTCGGAGGCCTGGAGCATCGAGCCGCCGTGCTTTCGGCTGGTGCGCCGGAGCTCCTGCATGATCTGGTAGCGCTCCAGGACCCGCTTGTCCTTGGCGGCCTGCGCGCCCTTCAGCGGCACCAGGCCCAGGGCGCGGACCGAATCCTGGTGGCACTTGGCGGCGATGCGGGCGGCCAGCTCTTTGTGACCCGTGCGACCGAGCATGGCATCGGCGAAGAGCTGGGCGCGCTTGTGGCCCGCGCCGCCCGCGGCGTACTTCGCGGCGTCGTAGAGCTGCTCCCACCGTTCGCTGCCGAGGGCCGCGTAGGCGCGGTGGAACCAGTCGACATCCACCGCGCCGCCGGCGCGGAGGTCGGCGGAGACGGGTGTGCGCTCGGCGATGCGGGCGTCCCACACGGCGCGGATGCCGCCGCTGCGGTACTGCGTGTCCTTGGTGTGCGCGTGCAGCCACCAGACGGCGTCTTCAAGACCCTTGACGCCCAGAGCCCGCTCAACGTGACCCGCCCACTGCGGGGCGTAGACGGCCAGCTCGATGAGGCGCCGCTCGGGCAGGCCGCGCTCCTTGGCCTCGCGGGCGAACCGCTCGTCGGTGTCTTCGGCGCCCGGGCGGGAGACCATGATGAGCTTGCTCAGGCTGGTCGCCTTGTCGTGCCCCCAGAGGTACCCGCGGGCCAGGTTGAGCGACCCCAACCGGTCCAGCGCCCCCAGCGCGGTGCCGAGCCCGCCCGAGGCCTGCAGCCGGTCTACAGCGCCGGAGATGACCGTGGCGGCGTCGCCGCGTTCCAGCTCGACCTCGATGATGCGCCGCACGACGCGCTCGACCACGGGCATCACCGCGGCCGGGGCGCGGAGCTTCTTGAGCATCGCGGGGTCGGTGAGCTCGCTGAGTCCCCGGCCGCTCCACTCCTCGCCAGCGTGGGCGTGCAGCAGGTGGTGGACCAGGTCCATCTCGCCGGCGAGCCCGGCCTGCATGGCGTCGAGAAAAACGTCCACGCGGCAGCGGGGCTGCTCGGGACCGGAGTTCGATGACCAGCGCGGCGCGGCGATGCCGCGCTCGGCCTTGCGGCGCTTCAAGAGCTGGGGCGAGAGAACCTCGGCGCCCCAGGTGTCCAGGGCGCGGTGCAGCCGCCAGAGGCGGAGGCGGTGCTCATCCACCACATCCCCCTCGGCGCGCCGGCCCTCGCCCAGGTGCTCGATCCACCACGGGAACGGACGATCGATCACGGGGGAGGTGAGCTCATCGCCCGAGTTGTCGTCCTCGTCGAGGTCGTCCGCAGCGTCTTTGCTGAGATCCATGATGCACCCGCGCGCGATCGCGGTCTCGGCCGCGTCCAGCACCCGGTCCATCCAGCCCGAGGGCCCGTGCTCGAAAAGGAGCCACTCCAGGACGGTCTCGACGACGTCCGGGTACCGGGGTGCCGGGGCCTTCTTTTTTCCATGAATCGAGGCGAACCCCTTGGGCCACCGCCCGGGACCATTCCATCCGCCGCCGACACGGAGATCCATGGCGAGGTTGGCCCGAAGGAGCTCCAGCCCATCGTCGTCCCGTAGCGCCCCCCCAACGGGCCTGGAGGCGTTCCACTCCTCCCAGAGTTCCCTGAGCGCGATCGGCGGCCGGCGCGACCCCCCTCCCCCCGGCTCCTGCTCGGTCACGGCCTGGTCGGTCGTCTCGGCCTCGTCGTCGCCTTCGTTGTCGTCGCCCGCCGAGGGCTCCGCCGCCGCGGCCTCGCCGTCGGCGCCCTCCTCGTCGTCATCCTTCTCCTCGTTCCGCGGCCAGAGCCGCCACGACACCGCCTCGCCCAGCGGCACTTCGTCCGTCTCCTTGGATCCGTAGTAGCGGCGTGCCGTGAAGGTGCGCGTCTTGTTGTCTTCGACCAGCTGGTCGAGGGAGGCGATCAGCGCCAGGGCCGCGGGTGTGATGCTGAGGTCACCCAAGTCGCGGGCGGGCTCGACCCTGGCGAGTTGCGATGGGTCGAGGAGGCCGAGGCAGTCCTGCAGCGTCACCTTCGGGGCCGCGGCGTCCTTGAGCTGCCCCATCGCCGCGATGGACGCCTGGTCGAGCTTGGCGCCGGCGACGGCGGGGTCGGCGGCGACCCGCTGGATCTCCTTGAGGGCGCGGCCGGCATCGGCGAGGGTGACCAGCAGCTCGACGCCGGCGCGGCGACGATCGGCCTTGGGGTCGGCGAGGAGCCGGCGCGCCGAGGCGACGGCCGCGGCATCGGGCTGATCCGCGAGCCGGCGCAGGGCGTTCATCCGGAGATCCGACGACTTGCGGTCCAGCAGCGTCTCCAGGCGGGATGCCTCGTCGGGCTCGACGGGCCGGCCCGTCATGGAGCGGAACGCCGCCTCGCGGGCCTCCTGCGCGCTGTCTCCCTCCAGCGAGACCAGCGCACGGCGCGCCGCCTCCGAGAGCCCCGATCGCTTGGCCGCGGGGACGTCCTTCTCCTTGTGCCCGAGGAATCGCTGGATGCCGCCCAGGGCGCAGGCGATCTGGGCGCGCTCGGACGCGCCGAAGCGGTCCAGTCGCGGGATCAGCCGCTCGGCCTGCTCCGGCTGCATCATCTTCACCATCGCGACGCCGACGTCCTGCACCGTCAGCTTCCCCGCAGTCCACGGCCAGACGATCGGCTCCAGCTTCACCGACTTCTTCGCGGCCACGCGGTCGAAGAGCCGCTCCAGCCGGTCGAAGCAGGCCCCGGGGTCGGCGGGTCGGTAGTCGAACTCCGATATGGCGCGGCAGGCGCGGGCCGCGACGCGGAAGTCGTCATCGTCGAGCGCAGCGCTCAGGCGCGGCGCCATCATCGTCGCCCCCGACTGCCCGAGCAGGTGCGCCGCGACGTAGCGTTGCTCCGGCCGCTTGCTCGTGAGCATCCGGTCCGCGGCGGGGAGGGCGGCGCCGAGGTCCTCGAACGCGCAGGTCCACAGCGCCAGGTACACGGTCTGGCCGTCCTTGTCCTCCAGGGCGCGGTCCCGGGCCTTGGGGTCGTCGAGGAACTTGTGCACGAGGGCGAGCTGATCGGCGATGAGCTTGGCGCTGATCGAATCCCAGTGCAGACCGAACCACACGTCGGCCGCGCGAACGACCGCGGAGAAGCGCACGAGGTTCTCGTCCAGGATGAGCTTGAGGAAGCGCCGGAAGGCGTCGGGGTGGGCCTCGTCCACCGCCTCGAGGATCGCCTGGCGCAGACCCTCCTCGCGCTTGGCCGCCAGCAGGAGCTTCTCGACGAACTCCCACGCCTGGGGGTTCCGGCAGCAGAGCAGGGCGCGGAGGACCCCGCTGCACATCGAGCCGATGGGGTGGCGGTTGGCGGCGCACTCCTGGAGCGTGCGGAGCACATCGGCGCCGCGCGGGCCGCCCATGTCGATGGCCGCGGCGAGGATCCAGGAGAGGTGGTCCTCGAAATCGTGCAGGTGGACGAGCCACGCCGCAAGCCACTGGGCGTCCTGGTCGTGCCCCTCGAGGGCGCCGCACACCGCCTCGAACCAGCGGGCCCGCGTGAGGGAGACGAGCTCCGGCAGCGACGGCGCGCGGAAGGGCTTGCGGGCCTGGCCGTATTCGGCGGCGATGAACGGCCTGTGCGCCTGCATCTGCCAGGCATGCTCGATGACATCGGCCATCTTGGGGAAGACGGTCGCGAAGAGCGATGTGCGCTCCTTGTCGGTGAGGTTGTCGAGCGCCGAGGCGAGCTCGCGGAGCGGGCGGTCCTGGTCCTCGAAGCCGAAGTACCGCCACTTCTGCTTGGACTCGGGGCCGAAGAGCCTGCCGATCGGCGATTCGACCGACCGGAGCGATCGGGGCAGGGCCCCCAGTCGCGACTGCCGCCACTGGGGGTCCTTGAGCTTCTCCAGTTCCTCCATCCGGTCCACGTCGGTCGCCATCGCTCACGCTCCTGCAAGGAAGATCAGCCTGACGAAGACGATGTGGCTGTCGGGGTTCAGGCGCACGATCTCGTCGAGTTCACGGAACTCCTGTTCATCGATCACGACCAGGTAGAGGCCGTCCTCGAAGGCCTGGAGGGCGGCGTCAACGGCCTCGCCGTCGCTCACGTTGCCGCCGCCGGCCCGGCCTTCGGGGGCGATCTTTCCTGCGCGCTCGCCCTGGTCGATCTGGGCCTGGGAGAGGACACGGTCGAGGCGGCGGGCCTCGGCGCGGGCCCGGAAGGCGCCGACCTCCACCAGCACGAGGCGGGTGATGAGGCCGCGCAGGGTCAGCTCCCCGCTGCCCCCGTCGCCCCATTCGGGCGTGAGGGGGATCGACCAGTCCGAAAAGAGCGGGCGCTTGCTGCCGATGGATCGCCCAGTGATGGTCAGCACCGCGCCGGCTCCTCTCCGCCGGAGAAGGTACACCGAAGCCGCGGCCCGATCCAGACCGATCCGCCCCCCCTCCGCCGCCCGCTCCCCGCCCTCACCCCCGCCGGCTTCGCGCAGTGGGCCAGCCGGCCCCTACCACCGCATATGCACGCCCATGTGGAAGAACCCGCCGCTGGGGCCTTCGGGCCCGAGGGTGGCGAGCATCACGCTCGTCCTGGCCCCGTCGGCCAGCTCCATCGGCGCCTCCTGGCCTCCCATGTCCGTCTTCACCCACCCCGGGTGGGCCGCGTTCACCTTGATCGCCGTCCCCTTCAGCTCGCGCGCCAGCGACATCGTGAACATGTTCAGCGCGGCCTTGGAGGCGTCGTACGCCGGATACCCGACGTTATAGATCGGCGAGCTCGGATCGGTGTGCTCGCCCAGCGAGCCGAGGATGCTCGAGAGGTTCACGATCCTCCCCGCCGCGCCGGCGCGCAGCAGCGGCAGCATCGCCTGCGTCACCGCGATCAGCCCGAAGAGGTTGGTGTCGAAGGTCGAGCGCAGCATCTCCTGGGTGACGCGGCTGGGAATCATCCCGTGCCCCTCGGTCTGCACGCCGGCGTTGTTGATGAGGATGTCGAGGCGCCCGAAGTCGCGCTTGATCGACGCGGCCGCCGCGTCGATGGAGCGCTGGTCGGTGACGTCGAGCTGGATCGGTCGGGCGTCGATCTTCTCGCGCTTGAGGGCGTCGGCCGCGCCCTTGCCCTTCGCCAGGTCGCGGGCGCCGATGAGGACGGTGACGCCGTGAGGAGGGCGCCCGAGCTGCTTGGCGGTCTCGAAGCCGATGCCCTTGTTGGCGCCGGTGATGAGGGCGACGCGTGCGGTGGTGTTGGGGTTGGTGGTAGCCATGCGAAATCCTAAAACGGCAGGGGCTGCGCTTCAGCGGGCTCACCCCTTCGCCGCCGCGCCGATCGTCATCTTGACCGGCACGAAGGTGGGCTTCACCCGCTTCTCGAACTCCTCCGGGAACTTGTTCAGGATGGTGCGGATGGCCCAGTTGTTGCCGTCGGCCAGGCCACAAATAGTGGTCCCCGGCATCGCGCCCATACTGGTCGCGATCTCGAGGGCCAGATCCAGGTCTTTCGTGCGCGCGTTCCCCTCTTCGATGCGGCACATGAGCTGGTACAGCCACCCGCTCCCCTCGCGGCAGGGCGTG
>JBGPJM010000243.1:0-6995 GCA_041485385.1 Phycisphaerae bacterium
AATGCTCGTTCCAGGCGCCCCCGACGATCTCACTGCGCCCGTCGCCGTTCATGTCCGGTACCGCGGCGACAGCATTGCCGAATCTGCCGTTGTCCTGGGGGTGGAGAGATACGAACTGATTGAGGAGCGAGCCGTCCGCACCGGAGAGGAGATATGCCGCACCAGCGGTGCGGGGTAGGTCGCTCGGTCCCTGGTTTGCTCCAACGAGAATCTCGGAGCGACCGTCACCGTCTGAATCGGGTACCCCTGCGATGGCGACGCCGAATCCGTCGTGGAGCGGCGCGAGCGGTGAGACGAGTGCACGCAGTATCTGGCCGGTCGCGCCGGAGGTCACACCGACAACACTGCCGGTGTAATAGCCCGCCAGCACATCGCCGAGCCCGTCACCGTCAAGGTCTGCCACGCCGGCGAGGACGGTGCTGTGGATCGGAACGCGGTGCAGCACAAGGCCGGTCGCGCCCGAGATGATATAGATGACGCCGAGGACGTCCGAGCCGGGCTCGATGGGCTCGCGGGTCGTGCCGATGATGTCCCCGCGCCCATCGCCGTCGAGGTCGGGCGCTCCGGCGACGGCCTCGCCGAACTGGCAGCACCCCGCTGGCGAGGGCAGGACGCGGAATACCTGACCCGTCGCGCCCGAGAAGATGTACACCGCGCCGCCGCCGATCTCGTGCGGCGAGCCGACCACGAGATCATCGACGCCGTCGCCATCAGCATCGGGCAGGCGCGCAATATCCGAGCCGAAGTTGAGCGCGAAGGACTCGTGCTCGGAGCGCAGCGAGTAGAGCAGGCCGCCCGTGGCGCCGGAGTAGATGTACACGCGGCCCGCGCCCGGCGGGCTCCCGGAGTCGATGTCGGCGGTGGCCGTGACGGCGATGTCGTCGCGACCGTCGCCGTTGACATCGCCCAGGCCGCAGATCTTCTGCCCGAAGTTCACGCCGTAGGGATCGGTCGGGTGGGGCGGCGCGAGGGTGCGCCAAAGGGCGTGGGTGCGGCCTGAATAGAGGTAAACACGCCCGACGCTGTCGCCGCCGACGACTTGGCCGCCGTGGTCGCCTATGGCGATGTCGCCCCAGCCGTCGCCGTCCACATCGGCGAGCCCGGCGACGCTGATGCCGAAGGCAAAGCTGATGACGGGCGGATAGGCGGGAGGAGCAAACTCGACTGTCTGGGCCCGAGCATCGCACGTTGCCAAAAGGAAGAGTCCTGCGACAAAACTTGGAATGCGGTGCGATGGCGCGTGGGTCTCGGTGCGTGACAGGGTCATTGGGTTCTCCAAATGTCTGTGTACAGGCGGTTGAAGCCGCCCGCAGGCTGTGGACCGGCGGGCGGCAAGTCGACGAGGTCACGGATCGGTCTGGATGTAGCGGAGCGTGGCGTACTTGGGGCCGTTCTCGGTCGCGCCCGTGTTCCGGCCGCTCACACAGATGTCGGGGAGATAGACGCCGCCGCTAACATCGGGGTTCACGCGGATCGCCGCCGGGTAGTCGGGGCCGGAGCCGATGTCGTAGATGAGGGGCCCGCTCCACACCAGGCTCCATGAACTGGAGGCGGAGTTGAGCCTGACGATCCGGTAGTCGTAGTTCGAGCCGTTGTATGACCGGCCGATGACGTAGACATCGCCCTCGTCAACGGCGTCCATATCGACAGCGCGATCTTCGCCGCTGAATGGAGAGCGCCAGCTCCGCACAGTGGGATCTGGTTCGTTTTGCGCGCTCGGATCTCGAGGGTACGAAAGGGTCCAGGAATCGAAGTTCGTCGATCCTCCCCACGACGTGCCTGTCACGACCACGCGGCTGTCGGGGGTTGTTGCCCTGTCGAACCGAACAAGGATCTTGGCCGTCAGGTCGTCGCCGTTGCCCGAGCCGTTCCGCTGATCCACCCATGAGTGATTGTCGCCGGTGAAGGCGTGATAGACGCGATTGGTGTTGTCCCAGAGATACCCCAGGACCAGGTAGTCGTAGTTTCCGCCGGCGTTCGTGAAGCCGCTGACGTAGATGTCCACCTCCCCGCTCTCCAGGGCTCCAATGAAGTCGAGGGAGGTCGCGTAATCCGAGGAGGAGCCGGAGACGGCGTAGCGCCCGCCGCTGGGGAGCTGGGCCGACTTGTCCACGAGCTCGCCGTTGATGAAATAATACTTGACCGTCTGCAGGTCGTAGTGCGTGGTGGCGTCGTACGACTTGCCGGTCACCGCGATCACCGGGATGGCTTGATTCTCCTCGGTGGAGCGCGCGACCGTCAGCGCCTTGATCTCGGCGGGGAAATCGCCGTAGTGCGAGTGATCGAACCGGGCGGTCGCGAGGGTCGTGCCATAGGTCGTGTCCACGCCCCACGTCAGGTAGTCGTAGCTGTAGCCGGTGGCGGCGCAGCCGAGGCTGGTGCCGGCGACCCAGAGGTTGTTCGAGCCGTCCAGGGTCGCGGCCACCGGGTAGTTCGCACCGCATTGGTCGTCGATGTCGAACCCGGTGGCGAAGATCAGCCCGTCCTCGTCGTCGTACTTGAGCACGATGGTGTTGAGGCCCCACCCGTCGATCGTGTACGCGCCCACGACATAGACGCCGCCCCCGGCGGACACCGCAGCAACCCCGTAGCTCTGGCCGTCCGGTTCGTCGGGCCAGGTCTTCGGCCAGCCGCTGGCGAGGTTCCCCTGGTTGTCGTACCTCCATGTGGCGATCACCGTCTTGCCGAAGTCGGCATCCATCTGGCCGGTGATGTACACGTCCCCGTTGGTGTGGTCAACAGCCATAATGTGGCGCGTCTCGGTGTAGTCCACCGGCCCCGTGTCGCGGCGAGCCCAGTGCGAGCCCGAAGGAATACCCACGCTCTGAGCCGATACCGGCCCCCCCCCCTAACAGCCCGACAGACACAACGGCCAGGATCGCCACCTTGCTCTTCGGATTCTTTGGATAATGGAGCATGAGACTTCTCCAACCCTCAAGTATGCGCCGGCCGCCCTGCGAGAACACCCCGGAGTGCGCGCCGGCGGTGGTTTTCTAGACCCGCCTCCGGACGGCGCACCGGACTCGTTCTCGCTGGCCTGCCCGACGCCTACTTCTCCGAGCTTGAACCGGCCACCACTCTCTACGGGGACCGGTGGCCGTTCCTGCGCGCCGATTCATTGGAATGCTCCAAAAAGGGGGGATCCCGGGTGCCGCGGGCCTCGCGGCGCGAGACCGGACCTGCGTCCGCCGACCCGGGATGGCGCCGCGTTCTGTGCACCGATGCACTCTGTTCTGGTGGAGCCGCGGCACGGAACGCGCGGCGGTTCCCTCTATTCTTCTAATCGCTCGCCGCGACGCCGCGTTACGGGTATTTTTGATGCGGCGCGAAAAAATCTCTCGTCGCGCGCCGGGGCGCCATGCACACCTCCGAATCCGTGACCGGGCGGGGCCACTCCGACGGATCGGCCGCCGGGGGCCCGCGGCCCGGGGGCACGCCGTCGGTGCCGCATCTCCTCGAGCGCATGCGCGCCGGCGACCGCGAAGCGGCGGCGATCTTCTTGATGCGCTACGGTCCGCTCGTCCGCCGGCGCGCCCGCGGCAAGCTCGGCCGCGCGACGCGAGCCGTCTTCGACTCGCAGGACATCCTCTCTACCGTCGGCCGCCGGCTGGATGCCTACGTGGCGGCGGGCCGACTCCAGGTCGAGGACGAGGCTCAGCTCTGGGCGGTGGTAAACAAGATGACCGACGGCGCGGTCACGGACAAGAACCGCGCTCTGCGACGCCTGCGGTCGGTCGAGCGCGGCGATGCGGCGGTCGCGGAGCTGATCGAGCCGAGCCTCACCGCCGACGACCAGGAGGCCGCCCGCATTTCGCTGGACCGGATCGTGCGCCAGCTCGACGACGACGACCGGTCCATCCTCTCCCTCCGGGTGGCGGGGAACGACTTCCGCATCATCGGCGAGTGCGTGGGCATGTCGGAGGGGGCCGTGCGCGTGCGGTGGCTCCGCATCCGGCACCGGCTGGCGGAGCAGCTCCGCGGCGACGCCTGAGCCGGGGCCGCGCGAGAGAAGCCACTTGCTTACGCGCAATGCCTGGCACAAATCACCAAACATTCTCCTTGCAATTTCGTTTAGCCCATGGTAGGGTATCGCACAGCCCGGCCTCTTTGAAAACCCAGCATCACTCGCGCTCGTGCCACACCCCCGCGACCGTAGCCTGGCTGGCTCTGCATCCGACGGATTCGCCCGTGCGCCCTCGCACGCCGCCCGCCCTCTTTGCCCACCCCCAAGAATCACTCTCTCTTAAGAACTCTTCTAAGGATACCTAAGGATGCCTAAGAGTGCCTAAGAATGCCAACGAATTCGAAGGCCTGCACGCGCCAAGCGCCGACTCCTCCGCAGCTGTCGTGTCTTCGCGCGCCGGCCAGCGTCCGCGGAGCTCCGAGGGCATCGCGGCAAACATCGTTCGTATTTTGCTTGCATACTCCAAAACCTGTGGTACCCTCGATCCGCCATGCCCGCGATGCGAAACTCCTCGGCACTTGCCAAGTACCCCCCCGCAGCCACTCGGCCGCCTAAGGCCGCCAACTCCTCCCCTAAGGCCGCCAACTTCACCGCCTAAGACCGCCAACTCCCGCCCCTAAGGCCGCCAACTCAAAACCCCTCCCCAGCCCTCCCACGCCTAAGGCCGCCAACTTTCCCCTAAGACCGCCAAAATCCTGAAAAATCCTCCCCCATGCCCAGGCCCGGTTTCATCCCTGCCCCCCTCCGCCTCGGCGTCATCCCGCTCCTGACCGTCCTCCTCGCGACGCCGGCCCACGCCCGCCCCGGCGTCACCATGGACCAGATCGTCCAGGGCGGCTTCCCCCAGCCCGGCACTCCCGCCTGGCACCAGCGCGTCGACCAGGCCGAGGACCTCCTCCGCGCCCAGTGCCCCATCCAGCGCCCCGTCACCTACTACTTCTCCGCCTCCGGCAACGACGCGGCCGACGGCCTCGACCCCACACGCGCCAAGCGCACGCTCGTCGAAGCCCAGTCCGTCCTGGCCTCGATGCCCGGAAACGTCCGCCTCCGCTTCCGCCGCGGCGACACCTTCACCGGCCTCACCGGCCTCACGCTCCCGCACGACACCACTATCGACGACTACGGCGACCAGGCCCTCACTCGCCCCCTCATCACCTCGTTCTATCCCCTTAGTCCGGTATGGACCGCCGTACAGGGCGCTCCGGGCGTGTTCGTCGCGAGCGTGCTCTTTGATGTCTTCTGGATCCGCGATCCTGCCAACATCGAGTACGGTTTTCACCGGCGCGACTCTCTCGGCCAGCTCTCTCTCACCGAAGGAAGCTGGTACTTCGACCTCGCTGGTGACCTGGAACTGGGCCCGCGCGCCCTCTTTGTTCACTGGCCCGGCGGCACGCCGCCGCCCGTGCTCATTGAGGCGGCTCTGGGAGCAGGCGACGGCATCCTCATACCGGACGGCTCCGCCGGCTGCCGCGTGCGGGATATCCGGTCGCACGGCTGGGGCATGCAGACCGCCGATAGCCAGGACTACTGCATCCAGTCCCGCGTCCGCAACGACGACGTGGCCGTCATCGAGAACTGCGAGGCCCTTTATGGTCCGCGCCACGTCATCGGTCACCTGGTCTCCGGCGACCTTACCACTTTCGGCGGCCGCACGCTGTGGGACCACTGCCGCTTCGGGCTGGGCGTTCACCACTCCTCCGGCATGACGGCGTTCGTCGCCTTCGCGCACGGCGGCCAACTCGCCGCGGTCCTGGATCACTGTTCCGTCGCCTACGGCTCGCTCCAGACCGAGATATTCGCCTCCGACCACCTGGGCTGGGGCATCTATGCGCACCCCGGGACCGAGGAGGGCCCCGTCGGCGTCGTGATCTGCCGCGGCACGACCTACGAGAACCCGGCGCGGAACAAGATCGAGGCGCTGCACGCCGGATTCGCCGGCAGCCCCGCGATCGTTGAAAAGGACGACTGGTCCACGTACCGCGTCTTCTTTGTTGACGAGCGCGCCGAGGGCGTCTCTCGCATCGGCTTCCCGCGTGAATCAGCCATTGCAAACGGCATCTACCGCGCCGCGCTCCCCCCCGGCCAGACCTCCCTCGGATCGGCGGACACGACGCCGTGGGGGATCCACGGCGCCATCTTGTTCTCTACCCTCGCCTTCGACTTCACGCAGTGCCCCGACGACAACATCGGCGTCTGGAACCAGTACGACCAGTTCGTCGCCGATTTCGACATGGTCCACTGCCGCATCGACACCGTCACGCGCGCCGGCCAGTTCCTCGGCTTCGACTACGACGGCTACGGCGCCAACCAGTCCGAGTTCGCCCGCATGTTCAACTGCATCTTCACCCACACCGGCTCCGGCCAGGCCTGGGTGAATATCCCCAACGACAACCCCTTCACCGCCGCCGGCGGCTCCTCCCACTGCGCCTTCTTCGGTCTGGGCGCAACCACCTCGCCCCCCGGCCCGCTCTACCGCGGCTACGACAACACCCTCGCCCCCGTCACGCTCACCTCCTTCCCCGGCGCGCCCGACATGCCCAGCGGCCAGCTCCTCCTCGGCGGCCCCGTCCCTTCCCACGTCCAGCTCATCACCGATCAGAACGGCGCCCCCATCCCGCCCGGCGCTCAGTTCATCGGCCCCATCGCGCCCCCGCCCCCCTCCTGCCGCGCCGATTGGAACGCCGACACCCTCGTCAACAGCCAGGATTTCTTCGATTTCCTCAACGACTTCTTCGCGGGCGCCGCCGACTTCAACCTCAACGGCACCACCAACTCCCAGGACTTCTTCGACTTCCTCAACGAGTTCTTCGCCGGCTGCTGATGAACTGACCGACTCTCCCCACATCCCAAATCCGACATCACCTCACCAGGTCCCGGATCTCCCGCAACACCTCCAGATGCGCCGGCCCCAGCCCCGCGCCATGCCCGGCGTGCGCCGCCACGTCCCCCAGCCCCGCCGACGCCGAACGCTTCACGCGCGCCATGATATGGTCCCGCAGCGCGCCCCCGTCAGTGATCCCCACGAACACCC
>JBGPJM010000244.1:0-6988 GCA_041485385.1 Phycisphaerae bacterium
AAGACCATGGCCAGGTCAGGGGCGGCGCCGTCGAGGGCCTGGGCGCACTGCTGGCAGACCTGCTCGGTGGCGTGGATCGGGTGGAGGTGGCCGGAGAGGCCGCCGGCGAACTCCAGGACGCCGATGGAGCGCGTGTCCTTCATCGCGCCACTGTAGGGGACGACCGGACGGAATGGCGAGGCAGCTTGCCAGTACAATGGCCGACGGCGCGAAACCTCCTGCGCCGGTCGCCGAAATAGTGATCGCAAGGCGGGTGGACGCGAAGGAGTCGAGCATCATGGGCATCTGGGACAAGCTCCGCGGCGAACTGATCGACATCGTGCAGTGGCTGGACGACACGCACGACACGGTGGTGTACCGGTTCGAGCGGATGAACAACGAGATCAAGTACGGGGCGAAGCTGGTGGTGCGCGAGGGGCAGGCGGCGGTGTTCATCAACGAGGGGCAGCTGGCGGACGTCTTCGGGCCGGGGACGCACACGCTGCAGACGGCCAACCTGCCGATCCTGGCGACGCTGAAGGGCTGGAAGTACGGGTTCGAGAGCCCGTTCAAGGCGGAGGTGTACTTCGTCTCGACGCGGCAGTACACGGACCAGAAGTGGGGGACGATGAACCCGGTGATGCTGCGGGACGCGGAGTTCGGGCCGGTCCGGATCCGGGCGTTCGGCACGTACACCATGCGGGTGAAGGACCCGGGGACGTTCATCAGGCAGATCGTGGGGACGCAGGGGCGGTTCACGACCGAGGACATCACGGCCCAGCTCCGCAACACGATCGTGTCGCGGTTCACGGACATCCTGGGGGAGAGCAAGATCCCGATCCTGGACCTGGCGGCGAACTACGACGAGCTAGGGAAGTTCATGTCGGAGCGGATGAAGCCGGACTTCGAGGCGATGGGGGTGGAGCTGCCGAAGCTGCTGGTGGAGAACATCTCGCTGCCGCCGGAGGTTGAGCAGGCGCTGGACAAGCGGAGCAGCATGGGCGTGATCGGGGACCTCTCGAGGTACACGCAGTTCCAGGCGGCGGAGGCGATGAAGGCGGCGGCGGAGAACCCCGGCGGGACCGCGGCCGGGGGCATGGGCATGGGGATGGGGTTCGCGATGGCCAACCAGATGGGGCAGGCGTTCGCGGGCGGCGGGGCGGGGACGGCGACGCCGCCGCCAATCCCGGGGTCGGCGCAGTTCTTTGTCGCGGTCGACGGGAAGCAGGCGGGGCCGTTCGACGTGCGGCAACTGACGGAGCAGGCCAAGAACGGGACGCTGACGCGGCAGGCGATGGTGTGGAAGCAGGGGATGGCGGGGTGGGCCGCGGCGGGGTCGCTGAACGAGCTGGGCGGGGTGTTCGCGACTGTTCCCCCCCCACTGCCCCCGCTTCCCCCGCAGCCTCCGCAACCGCCGCAGGGCTGAGCGCGGGATGATGCGCCCACCACGCCATGAGCACGCCGATCAAGCCTGAGTCCGAGGTGCCATCAACCGATGGTGCGGTCGCGCCGGCGGAGAGCGGCGGGGCGCGTTTTCCCTGCCGCCAGTGCGGGGCGAAGCTGGAGTATGAGCCGGGGACGACGGCGCTGAAGTGCCCGTATTGCGGAGCGGAGAACGAGATCGCGAAGGCGGCGGCGACGGTGGAGGAGCTGGACTTCGCGGCGGAGCTGAAGGAGCTGGAGGCGGGGGCGGGGACGCAGGAGACGCTGACGGTCAAGTGCCAAGCGTGCGCGGCGGAAGTGACGGCGCCGCCGGATGTGACGGCGTTCTCGTGCCCGTTCTGCGGGACGAACATCGTGGCGACGGCCAGATCGAGCAAGGCGATCAAGCCGCGGTCGCTGCTGCCGTTCTCGGTGAAGCGGGAGAAGGCGCAGGAGCTGTTCCGGGGGTGGGTGAGGAAGCTGTGGTTCGCGCCGAGCGCGGTGAAGAAGCTGGCGGCGATCGACCAGAAGCTGGCGGGGCTGTACATGCCGGCGTGGACGTACGACTGCCGCACGCGCGCGGCGTACACGGGGCAGCGGGGCGACTACTACTGGGTGACCGAGACGTACACGGCGATGGTGAACGGGAAGCCGCAGGTGCGGACGCGGCAGGTGCGGAAGATCCGGTGGTCATCGGCGAGCGGGGTGGTGGCGAACACGTTCGACGACCTCCTGGTGCTGGCGAGCCGCTCGCTGCCGGAGAAACTGGCGACGAGCCTGGCGCCATGGGACCTGGAGGACCTGGTGCCGTACCAGGACGACTACCTGAGCGGGTTCACCGCCGAGAGCTACCAAGTGGGGCTGGCGGACGGGTTCGAGGCGGCGAAGGGGCTGATGGACCCGGTGATCCGGAGCACGGTGTGCCGGGATATCGGCGGGGACGAGCAGCGGATCGCCTCGCTGGCGGTGCAGTACGGGAGCATCACGTTCAAGCACCTGCTGCTGCCGGTGTGGGTGAGCGCGTACCGGTTCAAGGAGCGGGTGTACCGGTTCCTGGTCAATGCGCGGACGGGAGAGGTGCAGGGGGACCGGCCGTACAGCTGGGTGAAGATCACGCTGGCGGTGCTGGGCGGGTTGGCGCTGGCGGGGGTGATTGTGATGATTGTGGCGGCGGCGAATCGGTGATGCCCGGAAGACCGTCCACAGAGAGCACGGAGGGGAGCACAGAGACACAGACGGGCGAAGAGGGATCTGGATGTGGAGGTGCTTAGGTGCGGGCTTTGCGGGCGGCGGCGATGAGCTGGCGGCAGCGGTCTGGGTCGGGGGGATTGGACCAGAGGCCGCCTTGCTTGAACCAGGAGCCGACGATGAGGGCATCGGCGTGCTGGAAGAGCGCGGCGATGGTGTCGGGGGTGACGCCGGAGCCGGCGAGGACGGGGAGCTTGGTGGCCGCGCGGGCCGCGGCCACATCGTCGATGCGGGCGGGCTTGGCGGTGGCGGGGCCGGTGATGATGACGCCATCTGCCCCGAAGAACTCGGCGGCCTCGACGGTCTGGGCGAGGGAGACATCGGCGGTGAGGGCGTGGGAGGCGTGCTTTTTCTTGATGTCGGCGAAGATTCGGATGTGCTCAGCGCCGATCTGCCTGCGGTAGCGGAGGAGGGGGCCGGCCTCGGCGCGGTCGAGGAGGCCCTCATCGGCGACGTGGGCGAAGACGAAGTTCTCACATCGAATGAAGGTCCCCCCCACTGCCAAGGCGACGGCGATGGCTTCGCGGTTGCCGCCGGAGAGGATCTGCACGCCGAGGGGGAGCTTCGGGGCGGCCTGGCGGACGGCGAGGCCGACGCGGGTCATGATCGCGACGGTCTCGGGGCCGTGCCCCCCCTCCCCCCCCTCCCCCCCCTCCCGGGCGTGCACGTACGGCCGGTCGTGCATGTTCTCGATCATCAGGGCGTCGAAGCCAGCCTGGGCGAGCAGCGCGGCCTCGGAGGCGGCCTGGGCGACGATCTCGTCGGCGCGCAGGTGCGAGTGGGGCGAGCCCGGGAGGGCCTGGACGTGGATCATGCCGATGAGGGACTTGGAGGCGGAGGGCCAGTGCATGAGGGCCTGACGGTACGCTCCGGGGGCATCGGGTGCAACCCGTTCCGCGAAGGCAGGCGAGTCGAACTCAGAGAAGGCCGGGGATGAGCGCCCAGGAGTTGCGCTGGTAGCTCTCGTAGGCCTCGCCGAAGTGCTGGCGCAGGTGCGGCTCCTCGAGGCGGATTTTTCGCCAATAGGCGGCCACGCCGATGACCAGGGCCAGCAGCGCGTGCAGCTCGCCGGAGACCATGGCGGTGCCCAGGAGCATGCCCAGGATCGCGGTGTACATGGGGTGACGCAGGATGCGGTAGGGGCCGGAGCGCACCAGCTGATGGTCGGAGGTGGTCATGATCGCCCCGCTCCAGTACCGACCCAGGTGCCGGCGTGACCAGATGTAGAGGAGGGCGAAGGCGATCTGCGCGCCGAGGCCGGCCGGGGCGATCCAGGGCGAATCGGGCAGCCAGCGGTGGTTCAGCGGCCAGAACCCGGGCAGGAGCCCGAGCAGGAGGGCCGCCAGGAGCAGGGTCTGATGCACCGAGCGAGAGCGGGCCGATTCGCGGGATCCGCTGGATTCGACGTTGCCGGGAGTTGGCGGCTGGGGGGCGGCCCGCTTGATCCGCACGCTGATCCACGGCTGCCTGGCGGGTTTCGCGCCGGTGCTGGGGGCCGCCTTGACGGGCGAAGAACTCCAGTAGACAACGAAGGCGATCCAGATTCCGGCGGTTGCCCAGAGGAGCCAGAAGTGCACCGAAGACTCCGTCGCGTGGGGGACAGTTGCGCGCGAGCTCGCGGATCACCGTTTGCTGGGGAAGGCGCTGATTCAGTTTCGCCGCGACGGGGCTGCTGGTGCAGGGCGTCCGGGCCGGTCGCGTGGACCGGCTTGGTCGGCCTTCTGCTCCAGAGGAATCAGGGTGAGAGGATTTGAACCTCCGGCCTTCTGGACCCAAACCAGACGCTCTACCAAGCTGAGCTACACCCTGGGTGAGGAAACTGTAGACGGAGGGGGGGCGTTTCACCACAGAGACACGGAGCGATGCCGAGCGGGCGGGGCCTTCAGCGATCGGGCGCTGGACCGTGGCAGTCAGAGCACTGCCACGGCACCCGGCACCCGGGACTACTGCCCGCGCACCGGTGCTGGCTCGCGGTTTTGCATTTTCTACATGGGGACTTCCTGCATGAGGAGGATGCGGGGCTTGTCGCCGGCCTTGGTGACGTTGGAGCGGTCGACGACCATCATGTAGCGGCGGGCGAGGCTGGGGACCATGGGGGTCGAGCCGTCGGGGCCGACGGCGACGTCGGCGGGGAGGTAGCCGTGGACGACGAACCAGACGCAGAAGACGTCGCTGCGGACGGAGATGGAGTTGAGGACCGCGTTCGCGACGGCGAGCTTCTCCTCGTAGGAGTTGGGGGCGCGGCCGGGGATGCGCTGGGTGACGTTGTTGGGATCGGGGAAGGTCGTGGCCTTGATGCCGTCGGCGTTGATCGAGACGGTGTCCCGCGCGAAGCGGTCGAGCGAATCGTCCGTGAGGGGCGCGAACTGGGGGAGCGGGTTGTGGACGACGGCGGCCATGACCTCGCCCACGGAGCGGAAGCCGCGCTCCTCGCGGAGGCCGGGGATGAGCGTGACGAACTGCCGGCCGGGGAGCACGGCGTTGTTGTCGTCGCGGAAGTTGACGAGGTCGCCGGGCGGCGGGGGTGACCCGGTGAGGACCCTTCGTCGAGTAACCAATGCGACCTTGTCGCGGTAGGCGGCGAGGACGGTGGCGCCGTCCTGGGTCTCGAGGTCGGGCTGGTAGAGGCCGCCGGTGGGGAAGGTGGAGGTCGGGTCGGTGAGCCAGGTGGTGAGGGGGCTGGGGGAGAGGAGCGGCAGGGACTGCTGGTTGAAGACGGGGGCGTCGTTGATGTTCAGGCGCCCGGGGACGGATTTGGTGAGCGAGCCGTAGTCGTCGACGCAGAACTTGTCGAGGATGTTGAGGGCCAGGGGGATGCCCAGGCCGACGGTGCGGTCGGCGCCGGGGTTGAAGAGCGGGAAGTCGAGGCCGGGGTTGTCGGGGTCGCGGGTGGTGGGGTCGGCGTCCACGAAGGGGACGAAGTTGTCCAGGACGAGGTTGCCGCGGTCGAGCCAGCCGTGGGCGCCGTGGATGGGCCCCGTGCCGACGGACGGGTCCTCGTGGCCGACGCGGTCGTAGAAGTTGCCGACGTTCCTGGCCTGGGGGCTACCGGGTGCCGCGGGGATGGGCGAGTAGTAGTCGGTGGCGAGGGCGAGGGCCTCGGAGAGGGTGAGCCACTGCGATTCGAGCGCGCCGGCGCGCCCGGGGATGCTGGGATCGGCGGGCGCGAGCGGGTCGTTGGTGGGCCCGATGGCCAGGGGGAGGAGGAAATCGCCGACGCGCCGGAACAGGCCGGGGTTGGTTGGCAGGCCGGGCGTGTTGCTGCCTACGGGGGGCGGGGTTCGCCCGCCGAGGTGGATCTCGATGGCGACGTCGAAGAAGGTCTTCTGGACGGGCGGGTTGGCCGGGTTGACAGGATCGAGCTTTCGGGACTGGCACGTGCGGCTGCCGGTGTCGAGGGCGTAGCCGGTCTTGTCCTTGGGGGCCTTGCTGAGGAAGACGTTGACCTTGGTGTTGTTGGCGCCGGTCTGCGCGTTCATGAGATCGGCCAGCCTGTGGTAGGCGGGGGCCGAGGTGGGCGGCCAGGCCGGGAACGTCTCGAAATGGGCGCTCAGGCCGATCTGGGCCTGGTTGAGGCTCGGGGCGTAGCGGGAGTCGGGGTTGGAGCGGGACTCGAGGCACCAGGGGGGCAGGGCGCCGTTGGGAGACCGGGCGGCGGGGTTGTCGAAGTTGGTGGGGCGGCGGACGAAGGACCAGGCGGTGAGGCAGTAGCCGGTGTTGTCGTGGGGGTCGGTGACTTCGTCGCCGGACACGGTGCCTGTGATGTCGTGCGAGCCGGGCATCGGGCGCTGGGCGAGGACGCCGGCGCCGGTGGTCGGATCGCGGAGGCGGTCGACGAGGAGGTCGTTGGCCTGGGTGTTGTGGCCCGCGAACTCGCCGTTGGCGGGGACGCCGACCGCGTAGCGCCAGAGGTAGACGACCTTGCGGTCGTCGGTGGTTACGAGGGCGTTGTTGAAGCCGTAGGGATCGATCATGTCGTTTGCGCCGGGGGGCCGGATGGTGCCGGTGGTACCGTCGTTGAAGTCGGCGTAGATCTGCGGCATGTGGAGCGGGCGGATCGTCGGGTTGGTGGAGGGGAACTGGGCGGCGACCCAGCTCTGGATGAAGCTCGGGCCGCCGGGGGCCGGATACGTCGAGGTTCCGGCGTTGACGAAGCGGGAGTTGACGCTGGCGTTGGTGCGGAAGGAGGTGATGTAGAAGTAGCGGGTATCGCCGGCGCCCAGGCGGATTTCCTGGGGCGACTTGGTGGGAGTGCCGCCGTTCTCGAGCTGGTCGGTGAGCTGGTAGAAGTTGCGCGCGTACTCGATGTAGTAGCGCAGCTCGCCGCCGGGACGGGTGA
>JBGPJM010000245.1:0-6972 GCA_041485385.1 Phycisphaerae bacterium
AACCAAGCAGCCGCTAACCACCACAACTCCCCACGCCACAACCACTTACATCAAAAACACCCCGAAGAAGAACCTCAAAAAACCCCCGAAAACCTCAAAAAACCTCGCCGAACCTCAAAAAACCCCCATCGAACCTCAAAAAACCCGCCCCGAACCTCAAAAAACCTCGCCGAACCTCACGGAACTTCGAGCGCTCTCGCGGAGTCGATGCGGGCGCGGGGAACCCGGCGTGGCCTTCCCCCACGACCACGCGAAACCCGCAACGCGAAGAGCGAGAGGTCCGGTACCCCCTGTCCCCCAATCTCCCCAAATTCCGTCCAATTTCCCTTGTGCGCCCCCGCCCGCCCTGTATGCTGCAAGTTCGGCTTTATTCCCGGCAAACCGGCGTTTCAGGCTGGTATTTTCTTTGACGGTCCAGGAGTTCAAGATGCGACGCACACACCGCTCCTCTTGGGTGATCGTCCTCAGCGCGGCCACCCTGGCCATCGGCTCGCTCACCGGCTCCGCCGCGGCCCAGACCCAATCCATCGCCCGCACCTGGGACGAGCAGCTGCTCTCCGCCATCCGCATCGACCGGCCCCGGCCCCCCGTCCACGCGCGGAACCTCTACCACCTTTCCGTCTCGATGTACGACGCCTGGGCCGCCTACGACACCACCGCCGACCAGGTCCTCCACCACGAACGCGCCACCGCCGCCGACGTCGACGCCGCCCGGCGCGAGACCATCAGCTACGCCGCCTACCGCCTCCTCCGTTCCCGCTTCCTTACCTCCGTCGGCGCGCCCGTCACGCTCCCCGCCCTCGACGCCCAGATGGCCGCCCTCGGCTACGACATCAGCATCACCACCACCGTTGGCCCCAGCCCCGCGGCCCTTGGCAACCGCATCTTCCAGACCGTGAGCACCGCCGGTCTGGCCGACGGCTCCAACCAGGCCAACGGCTACGCCCCCAACAACGGCTACGTCCCCGTCAACCCTCCCCTCATCATCGCCTTCCCCGGCACGACGATGACCGAGCCCAACCACTGGCAGCCCTTGGCGTTCTCCTACTACGTCAAGCAGAACGGCATCATCGTCGGCGCCACGGTCCAGTCCTTCGTCGGCCCGCACTGGGGTGGCGTGACGCCGTTTGCGTTGGGCGGGCAGCCGCACCCCGGCAACGTGTACCTCGATCCGGGCCCGCCGCCCTTGCTGGGCACCGCCACGGATGCGGAGTTCAAAGCCACGATGCTGGGCGTGATCGAGGCCAGCGCAGCGCTCGATCCTGAGAGCCCCGACACCATCGACATTTCCCCAGGCGCATACGGCAACAACACGCTGGGCGAGAACGACGGGCACGGCTACCCGGTGAACCCCGTCACGGGGCAACCCTACGCCCCCAACGTGGTTCCCAAGGCCGATTTCTACCGCGTGCTGGCCGAGTTTTGGGCCGACGGCCCCGACTCCGAGACCCCCCCCGGCCACTGGAATGTGATCGCCAACTACGTGTCGGACCTGCCGACCACCATCAAGCGCATCGGCGGGACCGGGCCGGTGGTAAGCGATCTGGAGTGGGATGTAAAGATCTACCTCGCAATCAACGGCGCCGTGCACGACGCGGCGATCGCCTGCTGGGGCGCCAAGGGCCTCTACGACTGGGTCCGTCCGATCTCCGCGATCCGCTACATGTGCGGGCACGGCCAGTGCAGCGATCCGCAGGGCCTCGCCTACAACCCCAGCGGCATCCCCCTGGTCGACAACCTCACCGCCGTCATCACCCCGGCCGACGTCGAGCCGGGCGGCCGGTTCTTCCACCTCGTCGAGTTCGACGACGGCGGCAACGTCGTCGACGACCACGTCGGCGACATCGCGATCCGCGCCTGGCGCGGCCAGCCCGCCGACCCGCACACCCAGGTTGGCGGCGTTGGCTGGATCCTGGCCGCAACCTGGTTCCCCTACCAGGCCCGCACCTTCGTCACCCCGCCTTTCGCCGGGTACTACTCCGGCCACAGCACCTTCAGCAGGTCGGCGGCCGAGGTGATGACGGCCTTCACGGGCAGTCCCAACTTCCCCGGCGGGCTGGGCGAGTATGTGATCCCCGTTGGCCATCTCTCCTTTGAGTTCGGCCCGAGCACCCCTGTGGCCCTTCAATGGGCGACCTATTTCGACGCGGCCGACCAGGCCGGTATCTCGCGGATCTACGGCGGGATCCACCCGCGGGTGGACGACAGGGCCGGCCGAATCAACGGCCACTCAATCGGCATCCGCGCCTACGAAAAGGCCACGCGATACTACCAGGCACGCATCTCCTGCCCCGCCAACTGGAACGCCACGGGCGGCGTCAACTCTCAGGACTTCTTCGACTTCCTCAACGACTTCTTCGCCGGCACCGCCGACTTCAACCTCGACGGCATCACCAACTCCCAGGATTTCTTCGATTTCCTGAACGCGTTCTTCGCCGGTTGCTGAACCGATCTGAGGCATCCGCCCCCGCACCATGCGCCTCCCCAGGACTCGGACACCACGTCCGGGCCCTGTTTCGTCTATGACGATCGCCGACGCCGCAGCCGCGTACATCACCGAGGAACTATCCCTGATCTCGACGCTCCGCCCGCGCGGGGCCGGCGAGACGGCGCCTCCGCGCTATGCTCAATCAACAGTGTCTTGCGGTCGCCGGCGCGCGGCTGCCCAGGAGGTCGAGCATGGCCGAGACTCAACATCCCTCAACCCGCTGGGTCCTGGTGACCGACAACCGATGGGCTCGCCTGGTCCGCCTCACAAAATCAGCCCCGACCGGCTGGCACGCCGACGAGCTGAAGACCATGCGGAGCGAGTGGGAGGAGCATCACGAGAGGCACGACCAGTTGCTGCCCGACCGCAACCCCAGGGGCGATGTGCCCGAGCACTTCCCAGGGTGGGCCCACAAGAAGGAGGAAGAGACGCGGCGCTTCGCCCACCAGGTGGCCGCCTGGCTCGAACGACTGGCGGGTGAGCTGGAAATCACGAAGATCGCCGTCTTCGCGCCGGACCATTTTCTCGGCCCGCTCCGCGCGAGCTGGTCGCCGCGCATCCGCTCCCTCGTGACCGAGCACGCCGCAGACCTCACCCACCTGCGCCCGCAGCAGTTGCTCGAGCATCCCGCGATCGTCCCGTTGCTCTCGCCCGCCGAAACTCGGTGAACCGTCCGGCCTGTCCACCCTGAAGCCGCGGCAGCCCGGGCGCCATGGGGATCAGCCGGACCTCAAACCAGGGAGGGCCTCGCCTGAGCGCCAGACTGGGGGAATAGGTGCAAATTCCTTTGCGGCCGCGCGGTCAGAGCGTAGAGTGCGAAGTGCTAGGTGCCAGAATGCTAAGGGGGAGGAAGGGGGCGGATGCTGGGAGGGTGGTCTCAAGAACGCGAGAACGCGAAAGGTCGGCGGATCGGGGCGCGTTTTACCGTGCGCCCATCCTAAAGCGCAAATCGACCCCCCGGCACGCACAAGCAGGGCCCACCGCGTGCAAGCCATTGCGCAACAACAACTTACGTGAGACCGGCCGCCCCAGAAAACCTCAAAGAACCCAACGGAACCTCACGGAACCTGCAAAGACCGATTTCGAACCTTCAGAAACCCCTATCGAACCCGACGAAACCTACCCCGAACCCGCTCGAATCCGGCCAGACTCAACGACCCCGCGCGCACAGGCATCAAGCGCCGTCGGCCCGTCGCTCGTGAAACTCCCCCGCTTTCTTCCCGAACATTTTTGCGGTATCCTTTGTCCTTGCCGCTGGCCGGCGCTGGCGCCGGACACAACCGAGGGATGGAACCGCGTCCGCCCGCTGATGGAGAGGGCGACGGAACACCACCCGGCGCAGCACATCCGGCCCGGCCCTTTTGGGAGGTATCCAACCCATGCAATCGCTCGTGAGTCGATCTGGCCTGTCCGCCCTGGTGATGGTCTGCGCGGCGACCGCCACGTGCCTGCTGCAGCCGGTACGCCCGGCCGCGGCCCAGCCCCCCGCCGCCCCCCCGACTCCCCCCCCTGCCGCGACCCCGGCCCCCGCGCAGCCGGGGGCCGACGCCACCGTCACCGAGGACGACATCATCGCCGGGACGATGGACATCGAGTTCAACACGCGTACCCAGTTGGACACCTCCGGCGACCTCAAGGCCGGCTCCGCAGCGCTCGGCGCCAAGGACAAGTACAAGTTCACGCTGAAAGTCGCCAAGACCACCGAGTTCTCCGGTGAGATCACCCGGCAGCCCAACCTGTTTTCCAAGCTCATATCCAGCAAGAAGCAGGAGGCGCTGCTGGGCTTCAACATCGACCTGGCGCTGTACCGGCCCAGCGACCCGAAGCAGAAGATCAACGTGGGCAAGTGGGTCGGCACGGTGCCGATCGATACCGCCAGCGGCGCCTACGACCTGGCCGGCGGCAAAGCCAAGGAGAGCCCGCTGCGCATCGCCGTGGAATCCAGGGGCCAGGCGGCGGGATTCACGGAGAACTTCGGCGGCAAGCTCATCGGCAAGGCCGAGAAGAAGGACAACCTGGCGCAGTACACCTTCAAGCGCCTGGTGGGCAACAAGACGGTGCAGGTCGTGGTGAAGAAGAGCGACCCGATGCGGTTCGAACGGATCATGCTGGCCAAGGGGCCGTCTGAAAACTACCCGACCACCACGGTCTCCGGGCGCCTCGACTACGACTACGAGACCGGCAACTGGTTCACCGACGGCATCCGATTCCACTACACCGTCAACGGCAAGGAGATCGACGACGTCGTCACCGGCTCGATCAAGTGGGTCGAGGACCCGCAGCGGTCCGCCAACGGCAAGGGCTTCTACGACTTCAACCTCCGGTTCAACGAGGAGAAGAACAAGGGCGGCGGCACCGAGGCCGCGGCGTTCGAGAAGATGAGCGACGAGGACGCCTTCTTCGCCGTGGACCACTCGATCCCGTGTCTGACCGGCAAGATCAGCTACGTCGACACCATGGCCGGCGCCGACGCCCCGCCCAGCGCCAGCAAGGTCACCTTCAACCTCAACGCCAACAAGCTCAGCAAGCAGCAGGTGATGAACTTCTTCAAGCTGTGGATGGTGTGCGTCGGGCCGACCAACGACGAGTGATTCAGATGTGAGCACCCATCCCGCGTCTTCTTTTCACTTTTCACTTCTCGCTTTTCACTTCCCATTGCTTCTTCCCCGGCGGCCGGATCATACCGCCCGCCGGGATTGCCTCAAGACTCGGACTTCACTGGAGGGCTTCCATGTCACGCTCGCTCTTCGCTCATCTGCACAGCCGCTACGGCCCAAAGGTCGACGGGGTCACGCGCCGCGAGATGCTCGCGGCGACGCTGGCGGCCTCCGCCGGGCTGCTCATCAGCCGCACGCCCGGCATGGCCGCCCTGTCGCGAATGCGCGTGTCGCTGGCGGCCAAGCGCGTGGTCGTGATCGGTGGGGGGTTCTCCGGGCTGGCGTGTGCGCACGAGCTGCTGGCCGCGGGGTACGATGTGACGGTGCTCGAGGCCCGTGGGCGCGTCGGCGGGCGCGTGCTGAGCTTCTCCGACCTGGTGGCGGGCAAGAACGTCGAGGGGGGCGGCGAGCTCATCGGCTCCAACCACCCCACGTGGGTGGCCTACGCCGACAAGTTCAGCCTCCCGTTCCTCGACGTCACGGAGGACGAGAGCGCGGAGTTCCCCGTGATCATCGGCGGCAAGCGGCTGAGCGCCGAGGACTCGGAGAAGCTGTACAAGGAGATGGAGGAGGCCAACAGCCGCATGAACGCCGACGCCGCGGGCGTGAACGACGACGAGCCGTGGACCTCGCCCAACGCCGCGGCCCTGGACAAGAAGACCACCAAGGAATGGATCGACTCGCTGGACGTCTCGCCGACGTGCAAGGCAGCGCTCACGTCAGAGCACGCCGGCAACAACGGCGCGCCCGTCGCGATGCAGAGCTACCTGGGCAACCTGACGCAGGTGAAGGGGGGCGGGCTGGAGAAGTACTGGACCGACAGCGAGGTCTACCGCTGCAACGGGGGCAACGATCAGCTGGCGAAGAAGCTGGGCGTGGCCATCGGCGACAAGCACATCGTCCGCGAGCTGCCCGTCACCGACATCGACATGAAGGCCGACAAGGTCGTCGTCACCTGCAAGGACGGGCGCACGCTCGAGGCCGACGACGTCGTGCTGACCGTCCCGCCGACGACGTGGAAGAAGATCAACTTCAAGCAGCCGCTCCCCGCGGCCATCAACCCGCAGATGGGCGTGAACGTGAAATACCTCGCGGCGGTGAAGTCCCGGTTCTGGAAGGCCGCGAAGCTCGCCCCCAACTCCGCCACCGACGGCGACCTCTCGATGACCTGGGAGGGGACCGACAACCAGCCCGGGGACGAGGGCGCGTGCCTGACCGGCTTCTCCGGCGGACCCGCCGCGGATGGGTGCCGCGCGCGCACCGGCGAGGCGCGCACGAAGTTCTACAAGGATACTCTCGAGCAGCTGTACCCCGGCTTCGGCGAGCAGTTCGTGCAGGCGCGGTTCATGGACTGGCCGGGCGAGCAGTGGACGGGCGGCGGCTACTCGTTCCCCGCCCCCGGGCAGGTGACGACCGTCGGGCCGCTCCTGCGCAAGGGCGTGGGCGGTCGTCTGCACTTCGCCGGCGAGCACACGTGCTACAAGTTCGTCGGGTACATGGAGGGCGCGCTCAACTCCGGCGCGGCCCTCGCCAAGCGCCTGGCCGTGCGCGACGGCGTCCTCAAGGCCGAACCCGTTCCGGCCGGCCGCTGACGCTGACGCGCCCCGCCCGACGCCGCGCTCAGGTCTCCGCTGTCGTCGGATCGATGATCCGCGTCACCCGGCTCACGCGGTTGGCGGGGAACCCGCCGCGCTTGGCGTGCTCCAGCACCGCCTTCTCGTCGGGCGCGATGTACACGCAGTAGATCTTGTCGCCGGTGACGAAGCTCTGCACCCACTGGATCTGCGGACCCATGTCGGCGAGCACGCCGCACGACGTCTGTGAGAT
>JBGPJM010000246.1:0-6900 GCA_041485385.1 Phycisphaerae bacterium
GAGCGGTTTGTCCGGGCCGAGCCGCTCCGGCGCGTGCACGAATGCGTCTTCGGCGTGCCGGCGCTGGAGAGCGAGCCGGTGGACCCGCGGCTGTAGCGCCTACGCCGGGCGGGCCGCGAATCGCCTTCCCAGCAGCCCCAGTTCCACCACCGCCCAGGCCGCGCACAGCGGTAGCAGCCACCACGCCATCGGGCCCGCCTCCTCCAGCACGCGCAGGATCGCCGACTGCACGTTGCCCTTCCACACGCCCTTGGCCAGGCCGATCAGGGGGTGCGGCTTCAGCAGCACGCGGGCCTTGCTCGTGCGCAGCCACGCGGCGCCCGGGGCGCCTTTCTTTGCCGCGCTGATCAGGACCTCGTCGGAGGCCTTGAGCGCCCCGGCCGCGGCCTCGGCGCCGGCGCTCTGGGCCTTCGCGGCGTCCTTCACCCAGGCGGCCCCCTCGCCCCCGGTTACGTGCATGGCGAACGCCCCGGACGCGCCGCGCCCGTTGCGCTCCATGAAGCGTGCGAGCTTGGCGACGTCGGCGGGCCCATCGGCGTGGGCCAGCAGTCGCACTGCGCCGGCGGGGGAGGACCGGGCCGCGAGGATCTTCACGTCCCCCATCACCGCCTCGAGCTCCTTCACGCGCCGGCCCTTGATGGCCGCCTTGAGGTACTCCTCCATGCCGCGGGTGAGCTTGCCGGCCTTCTTGGCGATCTTCAGCAGTGACGGCACCCAGTCGATTTCGGGCGCCAAGGTGGTCACCAGCCCCACCGTCGAGAGCAACAGCACCAGCTCGTCGGCTTGACCGTCGACCACGTAATGCCCGCCCTGGAGGATGAGGTCGCGCACATCGCCGACGACGAAGAGGTCGGCGGCGATCGCCCCGCCCAGCCGCTCCAGCGAGGCGTTCCCTCCCTCCCCCGCCGTGCCGCTGAGCGCGCCGATGCCGACATCCTTGAGGCGGCGGAGCACACTCGATCGCTCATCGAGCGTGCGCTGCTTCTCCCGCAGGATCGCGACCTGCCGCTGGCCCTTGGTCGCCTCCAGACCGGCGTCGGCGACGACCAGGGCCTCGCCGTACCGCCCCGATTCGCGCAGGTGGCGGACCTCGGCGAGGTAGTCGAAGTCCGGGAGCGCGGAGAGGGTCAGCCGGGCCAGACGCGCCCCCGTGTCGGCCGCGAGCAGCCAGAGGGCGAAGCATGCGATGGTCAGCCGGGCCAGGTTCCAGCGCGAGCGCCACAGCAGGTGAACGAAGCGGAACGGGCCGATCCGGCCGCGATGCCCGGCGACGGCCAGCGGGGCGGCGGGAGCTGCTGCGCCCGGCGCGCCCGCCCTGGGCGGCGGCGCAACAACCCGCAGCGAGGGCGCTCGCGGCGCCGGCGCAGCAACAGGCTGGCTCCGTGCGGGCAGGCTCATCTGGATCCCCCTTCGCCTGCGCCGGCAGAGCCCTCGGCCCGCCCCGGCTTCCCCGTCAGCCCCAGCGCGGCCGGGATGATCGTCCACCCCGGCTCGTCGTCGAACACGACCCGCACCGCCATCTGCTCCCCCAACATCGATCGCGCCAGCTTCGCCACCTGCTCGCGCGTGAGGTCGCGTACCCGCTGCGAGTCCGCGGGGGGCAGCGACATCGCGCGGGCCTGCTCGTACAGATCGCGCCGCGCGATCCCCAGGTAATACTCGCCGGCCATCGAGCGGAACCGGCCCCACCCCACGTCCACCTTGGTCGTCTCGCTCTGCCCGAGCACCTCCGTGGCGATCCGCGACGGCGCCGGCACCCGGATGACGCAGCTGTTCACCAGCGGCGAGACCGATACGCCCCCCTCCGTCAGGCCCGACAGGTCGGTGCCGTAGGAGAGCTTCACCGGCGCCTGCACGGCCGCGGCCACATCGCCGCGCCAGTTCTGGTCCGCGGAGCGCGAGGTCACGGTCGTCGTCAACTCGACCGTCACCAGCTTCAGTGCGCGGACGGTCGAGCAGATCTGCGCAGGCGTGCGGAGCACGCCCCCCGGCCCGAGCTGCGCACCCAGCGCCGCATCGTGCGTCGCGGCGTGCTCCAGCACCCGCATGTACGTCGCCAGCACCCCGAACGCCAGCCCCGCGCAGACCAGCAGCAGCGCGAGGTACCGGCGCGAGGAGCGCCGGGCAACTCGCGGAAGGGTCTGAGGTGGCTGGGAGGAGCGGGTACTCATGGTGCACGGTGCCGATCGGGGAAGGGGGAGCGGGGGGGGGGCCTTGGCGAGCGCGCAGGCATCGCCTGAACTAAGGATCGGTCGCCGATTGACCCACGGTGCAGAACTGTACGGCCTCGCACCGGAGGCGCGTGCGAACACCCACCCGACAGACGGGCGAGGCGACGCTGGAGCCCCCGCGCGCACCGACGGCCGACCCCGTGGGGCCGGCCGTCGTGGTGCATCTGTTGCGGGCAGGGGCGGAAGACGCACGCCCGCCACGCTTCCCCCAGCGGGGACCAATCCGGAAGCCCGCGCGCGAGCGGTAGGCGCGCGGGCAGAGAGCGCAAAGAACCAACGCGCCAGCGCGATCAAGCGCGGCACGCCGCCAAGCCACAATGCCTCCTCAAGGTCGAGTCCGGGGATCGCCGCGGATGGTTCCGAAGCCGTTGCGTCGGCCATCATCGGAACGGGGCTCTTTACCCGGCATACTCATAAGACCACAGGATTCGGCGCATGCCAGCGGAAACACCGGAATTACTGGGAGCCCAGCGCCGGAGAATGCACGCCCCCGGCCCGGCGGCGCCCCGCGGGCCCCGCCCTCGTCCCGTTCAGTGCTTGACGAACTCCTCGACCATGGCGCGCTTGAGCGTGACCTCGGTGAGCGGCTTGCGCAGGCGCCGGAACTGCTTGAACCCGGCGCTGAGCATCCCGGGAGAGGAGTACCCCGTCACGAACAGGAACGGACGGTGCTGCTCGACCATCGTCGCCGCCACCGGCTCGCTCGTCTCGCCCCCCAGGTCGATATCCAGCAGCGCCGCGTCGCACTTGTCGTCGCCCAGGAGCCGCTGCGCCGCCGCGACCGTCGACACCGGCCCCACCACCTGGCACCCGAAGCCGGCCACCATGTCGCGCAGCGAGGTGGCGATGAGGAACGAGTCCTCGACGACCAGCACGCGCAGCCCGACCAGTGGTCCATTCGTCGGTTCGGTCATGGTGCGGCGCTCGGCTCGTCGGGCGGTCCTGAAGGCATGTCCTGAGTCTCTGGCGCAGGAACGGCCCCGTCAAGCCGTAGAGTGATCTCGCACGTCAGCCCGTCTGAAAGCAACTTCATCTCGGCCTTCCCTCGCATCTCAAAGGCGATGCCGCCGCAGATCAACTCGGTCCCGAACCCCGGCGACGCCCCGGGCTTCACCGGCGGCCCGCCGGATTCCGCCCAGGTCAGCCGCACGCGCCCGCCGTCATCCCCGGCCGGCTCGACCTGCCAAGCGACATGCACCTGCCCGCCGGCCACCGAAAGCGCGCCGTATTTCACGGCGTTGGTCGCCAGCTCGTGCAGGGCCATCGCCAAGGGAGCGGCGGCCCCCGCCGGCAGGACCACGTCGGGCCCTTCCAGGACGACCCGGGCGTGCCCGGGGACGTGGAACGCCTCCAGGATCTGCTCGATCAGCGGGCGCAGGTCCGCCCCGTGCCAGTGCGTCCGCGCCAGGACCGAGTGCATCTGCGCCATCGCCCGGATGCGCCCCAGGAACTTGTCCGAGAACTCCCCGACCGTCTTCGAGGACCGGGCCGACTGCTCCGCCAGCGACACGACGGCCGCGAGGTTGTTCTTCACCCGGTGATCGAGCTCCCGCATCATCACGACCTGCCGGCGCTCCGACCGCTTGCGGTGCGAGATGTCGCGCAGGATGCTGTGGAGCAGCCGTCGCCCTCCCAGGTCGATGGCCCGCACCTTGACGATCACGTCGATGATCTGGCCCGTGCGCCGCCTGAGCCTGGTCTCGAAGTCTTCGCGACCGGAAACCAGCACGCGTTCGATGTGGGCGCGGGCCTCCTCGGCCGTCTCCGCCGCCTCGTAATCGGTGATCCGCAGGCGGGCGAACTCCTCGCGGGAGTACCCCAGCATGCCGCAGATCGAATCGTTGAAGTCCACCGCGAGCAGCGTCCGCGGGTCGACCACGAGCACGCCGTCGGGGGACTGCTCGAACAGCGTGCGGTACCTCGCCTCCGCCTGGCGCAGCGATTCCTCCGTCTGCATCCGCGCCGTGATGTCCGACGCCACCCCGATGCACCCGACGATCCGTCCCGAGTCGTCCCTCAGCGGCTGGACGATGCTCTGGTACGACCGCCCGTAGTAGTCCAGGATGTACGTCGCTTCCTCCCCCTGCGCCGCCCGCCGGTGCGCATCCAGGGCCACCTGCCCGGCCTCGCCGGCGCCCAGGAACTCCGCCAGTGGCATCCCCACGACCTGGTCCGGATCCAGGTGGAGCATGCTCAGCCCGGCGCCGCGGCTGGACGTGAAGCGGAGCTCCAGGTCGGTGGTCCACACCACCACGGGCATCTGCGACATGATGAGATTGAGCTTGTCGCTCAGCGCGCGGTGCCGCTCCTCGCTGGCGCGCAGCGATTCCTCGATGCGGTGCCGCTCCGTGACGTCCCCCGCGATGCCCACCGCCAGCCGTCGCCCGTCCGGCGCCGATTGGAACGGGAAGGCACGATCGCGCACCCAGCGGACCTCCCCGTCGGGGCGGACGATGCGGAACTCCTCGTCCAGTGGGCGAACGCCGACCTCGGCGAGCCACGCCGCGACGCGGGCGCGGTCCTCCGGGTGCACCGTCTCCAGCAGCGACTGCGGATCGCGGAGGAAATCCCCGCGCGGGCGCCCCCAGATGCGGTCGTACGCCGGGCTGACGTAGAGCATCTCGCCGGTCTGCACGTCCGACAGCCAGAACACCTCCTCGATGTTGTCGGTGATCTGCCGGTAGCGGTCGCTCGTGCCCCGCAGCGCCGCCTCGATCAGCCTCCGCTCCCTCAGCACGACCCCCACCCGCCACATGCTCACCACCAGCAGCACCGAGGTCGCCAGCGCCATGATCTCCGACGCCTCGGTCGTCCAGACATCCGCCCAAGGCTCGTTGGTCGTGCCCAAGAGCGTCAGTAACCGGCGCGCCAGCATCAACACGAACGCCGCCGACAGGATGACCCACACCGCCTTGAATCCTGTGTGCCGGACCAGGCGCAGCGCCATCGCCGCCGCCAGGAGCTGCAGCGCGCTGGAGACGATCAGGATGGCCAGCACGAGGTCCATGGCGAATCCGCATGCCCGCGGGCCGCGGCCGGGCGCGGTTCCCGGGACCGCAGCGCACCCGTTCCTCCCGCCCCGAACGTTTCATCGCAGGCCCGCGGCTCGATCACGCAAACCAAGCCAGGCCGAAGCGGCCGGCAGCCCCCGCCCGGACGATGCGCACAGCGTACCTTCCCGCGCCCCAGCACGCCGCCCGGGCCGCTCAGCGCCGGCGCGGCCTACCGCGTCTGGCCCACCGCCTCGCCGGCGTCGGCCGCCAGCTTCGCCCCCCCTTGCGGGCCCTGATCATCCATCCCCGGCCCCCGGACCGCCTCGGCCTCGAGGCTCAGCGCCATCTCGCAGCGCACCCCCTCGGGCGGGAACTCCAGCCTCACCGAACCGCTCGCCTCGTACGCCACGCCCCCCTCGATCAGCTCGCGCCCGAACCCGCGCCGCGTCGGCGGCGATACCGGCGGCCCCCCGGACTCCTGCCAGACCAGACGCAGCATCAGCCCGCACCCGCCAGCCTCGGTGTTCCATCGCACGCCCACCCGCCCGGCCGTCGTCGAGAGCGAGCCGTGCTTCAGCGCGTTGGTCGCCAGCTCGTGCAGCGCCATCGCCAGCACCGCCGCCGTTCGCGCCGGCAGGATCACCTCCTCCCCCTCGACCAGCACCGCGCTGGTCGCGCCCAGCCGGAACGCGTCCAGCGTCTGCCGCACCAGCGACGTCAGCCTCGCCCCGTCCCAGTGCGTCTGCGCCAGCGCGTTGTGCGTCCGCGCCAGCGCCCGCAGCCGCCCCAGCAGCGTCTCGCTCGCCTCGGCCGTGTTCGCCGACCCCTTGAGCGTCTGCTCCGCCAGCGACACCACCGCGGCCATGTTGTTCTTCACCCGGTGGTCCAGCTCGGCCATCATGAACGCCTGCCGCTCCTCGGCCCGCTTGCGCTCCGTGATGTCCAGCACGAAGCTTACGCCCTTGCTCCGCGAGCCCTCCAGGAACGCCGCGCCCATCAGCACCGGCACGCGGCTCCCGTCCTTGCGCACGAACTCCTTCGTGTACGCAGTCGTGATCCCCTTGTCCTGCATCTGCTCCAGCGCCCGCTCGCTGATCCCCCGTATCTCGCGCGGCGTCATGTTCCGCCAGCTCATCCTCCCCGCCGCCAGTTCCTGGCGCGTGTACCCCACCATCTTCAGAAACACGTCGTTGGCCTCGGTGATCGCCCCCGAGACCTCCCAGAAGTAGACCCCGATCATGTTCGAGTCCACCACCCGCCGGAACCTCGACTCGCTCTCGCGGAGCGCCTCCTCCGCCCTCCGGCGCTCCGTGATGTCCACCATCACCCCACGCAGCTTCGTCACCCGCCCCTGCTCGGTCACCACCGTCACGTGGTCGCGCAGCCACACCGTCGAGCCGTCCGCCTTCACCATCCGGTACTCGAACTGGTGGTCCACGCCCTCGGAGACCGCCTTGAGGCAGAACGGCACCGCCCATTCCCGGTCCGCCGCATGCACGTGCTCGACCCAGAAGTTCGGGTTGTTCGTCCACGCCTCCACCGGGTACCCCAGG
Organism: Phycisphaerae bacterium; assembly: GCA_041485385.1. Classification (GTDB taxonomy): domain Bacteria; phylum Planctomycetota; class Phycisphaerae; order Phycisphaerales; family UBA1924; genus JBGPJM01. Next base: position 6,778 of record JBGPJM010000246.1, read on the forward strand.
ATCCGCTCCGCCTGCTTGCTCACCAGCAGGAACCGGAAGCTCGAGGGGTCCGCCTCCCACACGATCCCGTCGATCGTGTTCACCAGCGCCTCGTAGTTCTCCCGCGAGCGGCGCACCTCCTCC
>JBGPJM010000247.1:0-6897 GCA_041485385.1 Phycisphaerae bacterium
CCATCGGATCATCACCTCGTGCCCCGCCTGCCGGCGCAGGGCCTCGAGCGTGTCGTCGGCCACCAGCCGTCCGTCGCGCACGATCGCCACGCGGTCGCAGAGCTGCTCGACCTCGCTGAGGCTGTGGCTGGAGAAGAAGACCGTCGCGCCCCCCGCGGCCATCTTCTTCAGCCTCTCGCGAAGGCGCTCCTGCATGAGGGGATCGAGGGCCGTCGTCGGCTCGTCGAGCACGAGCAGGCGCGGGTTGTGGGCCATGGCGAGGATGAGCCCGAGCTTCTGGCGCATGCCGCGGGACATGTTGCGGACGCGCACGCCCAGGTCCAGCGCGAACTCGTCGGCGAGCGTGGCCCCGCTGCTGGTGAGGTCGCGCCGCCGGATCTTGCCGAAGATCGACAGGGCCTGCCGCCCGTTCATCCAGGAGTGCAGGCGCAGGTCGCCCGGGACGTACCCGACCTCCTCCTTGATGCGCCGGCCCTGGCGCCAGCAGTCGAGCCCGAAGATGGTCGCGCCGCCGGAGGTGGGGCGCAGGAACCCCAGGAGCACGCGGATGGTGGTGGTCTTGCCCGCGCCGTTGGGGCCGAGAAACCCCTGGAGGACGCCCTCGGGGACGGAGAGGGAGACGTCCTCGACGCCGCGACGGGATCCGTAGCGCCTGGTCAGGCGCTCTGTCTGGATGATCGACACGGGGTTCCCCGGGATAAGGGATGGCCAGCCGCGGAGAGAGTACGCGAGGGGGCGGAGTTCCGTGGAGTTCGAGCGAGTGATTTCGACTTCGATGGGACTTGGATCGACTTCCGACGACTTTTTGCGACTTCCGTTGACTTTTTGCGACTTTTTGCGACTTTTTTCCAAGGCGATTTTGGACGTAAGTCTTTGCGGTACATGGACTTGAGTGTGTTAGTGATCGCCAATGTGCGCGCACACTCTGGGTGCTCTCGCGGGGGGCTCGGAGGTTGCGGAGGAGACAGAGACGTTGCTCCGCCTCCCCTTCCTTGCGACCCCTGCGCCGGCGCGCGAGCCTCCGCTCCCCGAGCGCGCAGGGATAGCCCGCTGGTGCCCGCCCCGCTTGCTTGCTCATGCATACCGCCCCCCCTTGGTCGAGCATCCCGGCGCTCGCACCTGTTGGCCACTGTACGGACGCGGCCGGGGTTGGCAAGAGAATCCGCGCCTATTTCCCCAAACGGGCGCGCAGAATGGGCCGATCGGGCGATTTTGTTGCCCCCTCCCCCCCCGGCCCCCCTCCCCTGCCCGCTCCCCGCCCCTCCGTCCCGCCCGTCCCCCGCCCCATCTTCACCCTCGGCGGTACACTGTGCCCCTGCCCGATCCGACCCGCCTCCAGCCCCTCCCCGCGCCCCTCGCCCCCCACGGAGCCCCGCTTGGAAGCCGATTTCGCCGAGCTCGTTGAAGCCGCCCGCATGGCCCACGTGAAGACGGGCGAGCACAACCTCTGGAAGGCGGCGTTCGCGCTGCCGGAGTGGTTCTTCGTGGCCGCGTCGCACGGGGAGGATGCCGAGCCGGTGGTGGGGATCGTGGATGGGCAGCCGCACATCCTGGGGTTCACCGACGAGGAGCAGGCGCAGGCGCTGTCGCAGCGTCGGGCGTCGCGTCAGAACCCGGCGGCGGCCCCCGCGCCGGTGCTGCACATGACCCCGGCGGAGGCGGTGGACTACTGCAAGAAGCTGATCCCGGAGGGGATCGCGGGGATCCTGTTCAACTCGGGCCCCTCGGCGTTCCAGACGACGCTGGCCAGGCTGGTGGAGATGCACAGGCACCCGCCGAAGCAGCACTGAGGCGCACTCTCACGGACATGGGCGCGACCGGGGGCTCGTCTACCCCTCGGCCCGTCGGCCCATCTGCATCGCCATTCGCGGATCTGAGAAGAAGGCGACTGTCTCATGACCGAACGCGTGGATCTCTTTGACAGCACCTACGGCCACTTCACCGATCGGGTGCTGGACGTTGTCCGGAAGGAGACCTTCGGCGTTGACATCGGCCAGAACAGCTGGATGACCGTGGATGAGTACGACCGCTTTCTCCCCTGGCTCGAACTTGCCGCCGACCATCACGTTCTTGAGGTTGCCAGCGGCTCCGGGGGCCCGGCCCTTTACCTGGCGCGCACGACCGGTTGCCGCGTGATGGGGATCGACAGCAATGAACGCGGCGTGGCCACGGCTTCGCGGGCGGCGGCGGAGTCCGGCGAGGGCGGGAGGGTCCGGTTCAGCGTTGCCGATGCGGGCGCGGCGTTGCCCTTCGAGGAGGGGTCCTTCGATGCGCTGGTCTGCATCGATTCGATGAATCACTTTCCGGATCGGCTCGCCGTGCTGCGGGAGTGGCACCGCGTCCTTCGTCCCGGTCGCCGGGCGCTGTTCACCGATCCGGTGGTGATCACCGGCCCGGTGACCAACGACGAGCTGGCGCTGCGGAGCTCCATCGGGCTCTTTCTGTTCGTGCCGCCGGGGATCAATGAACGCCTCATCGAGCAGGCGGGCTTTCGGCTCGTTCGGCAGGAGGATGTCACCGACAACGCCGCGCTGGTCGCCGGCCGGTGGCATCGGGCGCGGCAGGCGAACAAGGACGGCCTCCTCCGGATCGAGGGGGAGGAGCGCTTCGAGGGCCTGCAGCGGTTCTTCGAGGCGGTGCGCAGCCTCACGAGCCAGCGGCGGCTCTCAAGGATCGCCTACCTGGTGGAGAAGCATGCCGGCTGACAGGCTGCGGCGGCCGACGAGCGACCCGGCGCGGCAGGGTGATCTGACATCCCGGGCGGGCGGGTTGTTTCGGCGGGCGCCCCTATCCTCATGCGGTCTGCGGGGCAGCTCTGTTCTTTCGGGCTGTTGCCCGTTTGCCAGAACGTCGCCGTTCGATGCCGCTGTTCCGAATCAGATCGGAATGCCCAATGATCACCGTGGTCCGAGCGCCAAAGTGCCGCCCCCAAGGACTCCTGCTTGGCATTGTCCTCGGCCCGTTCTTCCTGACGGGCTGTGGGGGGCCCAGGCCGCCGGAGAAGCCACCGTCGTCGGTTGCCCCTGAGCCGGAAAGCGCCAAGGTCGAGGCGAGCGTGCCTGACGCGACCGAGATTGCCCTTCGAGCCCTCATCAAGACGACAGTCGACGCCGACATGTTCCCGGCGGTGTGGAAAGAGCACGGCCTGCCTGCAACCGCGACTCCCGTCCGATCTGATCTGGATGGCGAGCTTCGTCAGGCCCTCTTGCGCGCCATGCGCCTCTACCCTGTTGGTCTGCTTCAGGACAACTTGGATGCGGTCTATCTCGTGGATGAGTTAACTATCCGAGGTACGAGGTGCAGCGGCACGAACTCGAGGAGACAGGTATTTGTGGCCACCGCCCTCGACGCGGGATCTCGCTTCCGTGACTACTGGGTCGGAGTGACGTTCCATCACGAGTTCGCAACAGTTCTTCTGCGGGACTACCCCACATACTTCGACGCTGACGACTGGTCTAGGCAGAATCCAGCTGGCTTCCAGTACATTGGAAGCGGGCTCAAGGCGATGGAGCAGGACCAGGGCGGGCTGAGCTATGCAAGAGCGAATCTTGTCGACGGATTCATCTTCGGCTACTCGAAGGCCAGCATCGACAACGACTTCAGCTGCATAGCGCAGGAGTTATTCTCCGGTTCGTCAGTGTTGTGGCAAGCGTACGACAAGTATCCGAGAGTCAGAGAAAAGATCCGTTCCGCCGTGGCCTTCTACGGGAGATTAGATCAGCGGTTTTCGGAGGAGTTCTTTCGGAGCATCATTTCCAAGCTGCCGCCGACTAGTCGCTGATCGGGCTGTGTGGAAACCGGCGTTTCTGGGGGACTGCCCGAGAACTCAGCTTCTCGCCGAGACTATTTCGGATCGCCGCCCTGTCCCAGGCGATCCGAGACAAGCTCCTGCACCGCCTTGGCGTCGGCCATCCTGGATGTGGGGTCTCCAGAACGGGTGTCGCCTGCGCGCAGCCGAGCCTCTGCGTCCTTAGCCAGCTGATCGGCGGCGCCCAATGCACGCCGTCGTTCGCTCGTGGAAAGTCCCTTCGCGACCGCCGGTTCAAGCACGAGCCTGACCACCGCCGGATCACCAGCGCCGATCGCGATATGCAATACCGATTGGCCATAGCCGTCCCTTGCGCCGACGTCAGAGCCACGCTTCAGGAGCAGCTCTACCAGCGTGGGCGATCGCTTCAGGGCGGCCAAATGGAGTGCGGTTGTTCCGTCTTCGTAGACCGCTCCAGCGGCCGGAGCCCCCTTATCGAGCAACATTTCCACGATATCAACCGAAAGCCGTGCTCGAGTTCGGTTCAGCGCGCTTCCGAGCGGGGTCTCCCCGTCACGGTTCGCGACGTTCACAGGACAACCCGCGTCCAAGAGAACCTTCACGACCTCCGCGGAGCCGAGGCGGCACGCGAGGGTAAGCACGGGATACACATTCTCCGCGGGTCCCCACTGCACACCAAGGTCATGAAGCGTCGATTCGTGCTTGTGCAGAACGTCGAGATCGCCCTGCTCGATCGCCTGTGCGACCTGCCCGGAGATGTCACGAACCGTGACTTTCGCTTGCGGACTTCTGCCGGGCGCTGATCCGGGGTTCTTGGCGTGACAACCACCGAGTCCGGCGATGATGAAGATCAGCGCGAAGGCCCAACCGCAACCGCGACAGTCGAGAGCTTGCATCCTTACGTTCCAGACCTAACTCCCCGCCGGCGGCCGCACCCCCTCCGCCCCCGCCCCCCCTCCCGGCTCCACAATCGGCACCATGTTCATGATGGACTGCCGGATCCCCCATTTGCTCACTTTCTCGCCGTCGTTGAAGTCGCGCATCGGCTCGGTGTCTATCCCGAAGCCGTTGTGCGCTGTCTGCAGCAGGTTGTTCCTCCCCCCCGCGTCCCAGCGGTAGGCGTAGATCGCCCCCTGGGGGCCATTGGCAAACGCCACGGGCACGCGGCTGCGCGTCCACTCATCGTAGAGCTTGCACGTCAGCCACCCCTCGTCGAGGGCCTCGTTGCCGATGCGGCTGGTGCGGTAGGCGATCATCTGGCCGTTGCCGTCCGGGCCGCCGTGGTGGAAGATATTGAGTTGCCCCCCCGCTCCGCCCGCGGCGCTCGTGAACGCGACCACCGGGCGCGAGCAGCAGCCGTTGCCGGACTTCTCCCCCCGGGTCCACTTCATCTCCTGCTCCCAGAGCTTGTCCGCCTCGGGCTTGAGCCAGGTCACCCGCATGCAGAAGGGCGAGCCGCGGGAGTTGGGCATGGAGCTCACCAGCACGATCCGCCCGTCGGCCGGGTCCAGGCCCAGGCCCGGGGTCACCAGCGAGTGGGTCTCGAGTCTCTGCGCGGGGGTCACCTGCGGCTTGGCCGCGTCGTTGTCCTTGAAGGTGAGCCAGCGGTATTCCAGGCCGTCGTCATCGTGGCGGGTCACGATCAGCACGCGCTCGCCCACGCGGCAGGCGTTCATCTCGAGCGCGGGCAGGTCCGGGATCTTCGGCGGTGAAGGGGCGAGGTCCTTCTCCGTGAACCGCGTCACCATCCAGCCGGAGAGGTGCTGGTGGAAGAGCAGGCCGAACTCGGGCCCGCCGACCAGCACGGGGTCCTTCTCGGTGCCCGAGGCGGGCACATCGCGCTTGTCCGCCCACTTCTCGTCTCCCTGGCAGGCCTTGATCCAGAGGTGGTCCTTGGCCTGGTCGGCCGCGGCGAGCCAGCAGGTGTTGCCGACGTACGCCAGGCACGGGGCCGAGCCGATCAGCTCGTGCTCGCGCCGGGTGCCGCAGTAGGTGGAGCCGCCGTAGTTGATGTCGGCCTCGACGGTGCCCTCATCAAACTTGCCGTTCTGGTTCCAGTCGATGAGCGTGGTGCCGTCGCCGTTGTCCTTGAGCGTGAAGCGGAACGGCCCCTTGGCGAGGTACTTCACGCGGTCGTAGGCGTACGGCAGCTTCTCCACGAGGTGCCGCTCGTCGAGGACGGTGCCCTGGAACTCGCCGCTGGAGAAGTGCACGGCGTTGCCGTCGCCGTCGAAGGAGTAGCTGAAGGCGTAGGACATGAGCGAGGGGTAGAGCGGGCACCACGCCGGGGCGCTGTCGCCGGTGTGGCTGAGCGAGAGCTGGTGGCCGAACTCGTGGGCGAAGACCTGCCAGCCGTTGCCGGCCCCGCCCATGTCGCCGGTCTCGCGGGATTGCCCGCCGCCCCACGGCGTGACCTGCAGCCAGTGCATGAAGCCGCGCTCGCGGAGGGGGAAGTGCTTGGCGCCCACGTCCCACCACGCCAGCGACTGCTCGTCCTTGGGAACGGTGCCGGGCATCTCGCGGAAGTGGACCCAGATGCCGCGGGAGCCATCGGGGTTGCCCGAGTTCATGGCGCGGTAGACGGCCTGGACCTTGGGCATCTCCTTCTGGAACTGCTCGGGGCTGACTGCATCGAAGTAGGAGACGCAGACGATGACATCCTGGCGGAGCGGGCTGAGCTGGTCGGCGTGCTCGCTCTCGGGCGCATCCTTGTTGTAGAGCTTGATGAGCGGGCCGAGGTCGATGGCGCGGGGGAGGCCGTGCACCTCCCAGCCGTCGAGGAGGCCGTCGCTGTCGGTGTCGCGGCTGTAGGGGTCGGTGCCGAGGGCGAGCTCTTCGTCGTCGGTGAGGCCGTCGGAGTCCTGGTCGGTGGAGGAGGGGTTGGGGGCGAGGACGACGCGCAGCATGTGGTGGTCGTGGGGGCGGTGGCAGTCGAAGACGGTGACGGAGTCGGGGAGGCCATCGTTGTTGAGGTCCATCCAGGTGCGGGCGATGACCTTGGCTTCGGGCTCGTAGGGCGGGGGCTCGGCGGGGAGGAAGGTGGGGGTGGGGTTGGGGGTGGGGGGGGTGGTGGGAGCGGCGGGGGGGGGTGCGGCGGTGGGGGGGGCGGGGGCGGCGGTGGGGGGCGC
>JBGPJM010000248.1:0-6864 GCA_041485385.1 Phycisphaerae bacterium
GAGCCGGACGTGGAGCTGCTCCGCGCGGTTCTGGAGCGGATCGACCACTCCGAGTGGCTGCGCAACTCCAACACCGTCGTGCTGACCGACCCGGACGACTCCGCGGCGATGTCGGAGGCGGTGCGCGGCGTGGAGGGAGTGGTCATGATGGGCCTGAAGCTCCTCGAGCATCCTCCGAGCACCGAGCGACTAGGAAATCGTGGAGAAGTATTTCGCCACAATCTTGCACAGGTTCTCGAGACCGTCGAGATCACGGTCAGGACGACGCTGATGCAAGTGCGCACAACGTTGCGCAATCAAATGATGAACATCGATCGATACGCCGCCAGTCGCGGCATTGCCGACCTGATGGGGACCGCGCAAGGGCGGCCGGCGATCGTTGTCTCGGCAGGACCGAGCCTGGCACGGAACGTGGAGCTGCTCGGCCGCCCCGGCGTACGGGACCGCTTCGTGATCATCGCGGCCCAGACCGTACTGAAAACGCTCCTGGCCAAGGGAATCCGGCCTCACTTCGTAACCGCGCTGGACCACGCGGAGATCAGCGCGCGGTTCTACGAGGGGCTGACGGCGGCGGACGTGGAGGGAGTGCGCCTGGTCGTCGAGCCCAAGGCCAACGCCGCCATCCTGGAGGCGTTCCCGGGCGAGATCCGGTGCGTCGGGGCCAGCCTCCTGGATGCGCTACTCGGCGAGAGCTTCGAGCGCAAGGGGGGACGCGGCACGCTGCCGCCGGGGGCGACGGTGGCGCACCTGGCCTATTACCTCGCGCGCCACCTGGGGTGCAACCCGGTTGTGCTGATCGGCCAGGACCTGGGATTCACCGATGGCCAGTACTACGCCGCGGGTGCGGCCATCCACACCGTCTGGTCCGGCGAACTCAACGACTTCCGCACCTTGGAAATGCTGGAGTGGGAGCGCATCAAGCGGATGGGTGGGAGTCTGCGACGGGTAACGGACATACAGGGGCGACCGGTCCACACAGATACTCAGATGGCGACCTACCTCGTGCAGTTCGAGCGCGAGTTCAAGGCCGATTCGCTGCGGGGGCTGACGACGATCGACGCCACGGAGGGGGGCGTCGCGAAGGCAAGCACGAGTATCGCGACCCTGGCAGAGGTGATCGAGAGGTACGCCGGAGAAGGCCAGTCCACAGAGAACGCAGAGGGGAACACAGAGATCACCGAGGGGGAACCTGGGGGAAGATCAGAAACCAGTCGCACGAGTTCCTCATCCTCTGTGTCCTCTGTGTTCCCCTCTGTGCACTCTGTGGATGGTTCCGGGCAGCGCAGCGCAGCGGAGGACGCCGCGATACGAAAGAAGGTCGCCCAGCGCGTGCGGAAGGTCCGACGCGACGTGTGGCGGGTAGGCGAGATGAGCCGGCGCGCCGCGGCGACACTGACGGAGATGGAAGAGCACCACAAGGATCAGTCGCGGGTGAACCGGCTGATCGAGAAGGTCACCAGGCTCGGGCAGGAGGTGGCGGCGATCGACCCGGCGTACCGGCTGGTGCACTTCCTGAACCAGACCGGAGCGTTCAACCGGATGAAATCGGACCGGTCCATCTATCTGGATGAGTCGCTGGCGCCCCTCGCGCGGCAGCGGATGCAGATCGAGCGCGACCGCACCAACGTCACGTGGCTCGCCGACGCGGCCGATTCGCTGGGAACCATGCTCGATCAGTGCGCGGCATGCCTCGAGGGAGCCCCGAAGATCACGTGGAGCGGCGCCAGCGAGCCGACCGAGGGCCAGCAGGACCCCGCGCGGCTCGGGCCCGGGCGGCAGGGCGCACGCCCGCGGCTGAAGGTCGTCGCGATGATCGCGGCCGACATGTCCACCGGCGGCCTGGGAACGGCGCGGGACTTGTCGATAACCCTGGCCCCCGGGCTGAATCCGCTCCGACTGACGCTCCAGCGGCTGGCCCGCTGCCAGCGCCTGGATGGCGCGGTGGTGCTCACCGATGATGTCGATCGGGCGAGGACGCTCGTCGGGACCGTGGACGGCCTGGACATCGATTTCGTTCGCACCGATGCGCCCCCGATGAGCCTGCGCCCGCAGGGTGTGCGGGCCGGGCGGTTGTGGGCGGCCGAATGCTGGCGCGGCGGGATCGCCGGGCTCTCCTGCTACGACGAGGCTCTGCTCGCGGGCCTGATGAGCCGCGCGATGATCGAAGAGGGCATCGATGCGGCGCTCGTCTTGGGCGCGGACTGGTGCGCCCTGGACGCAGCGCTCTGCGACGAGGTGATCGACCGCTGCACACTGGAACCGGAGAAGAACCGGCTGACGTTCTCGCAGGCCCCGCCGGGCGTGGCCGGGTGCATCGTGGCGCGGTCGCTCATGGAGGATCTGGCGGACCTGCAGCGACGGGGGACAGCGCTCGGATCGATCGGCGGGCTCCTCGCGTACGTGCCGGCCGCGCCGGCGCTCGACATGATCGCCACGGTCCTCTGCGCGCCGGTCGCACCCTGGGTGCGCGACTGCGGAGTGAGGGCGATCCCCGACAGCGCGGAACGACGGGAACTGCTGTCGCACGCCCTGGCAGCGCTGGGCGGCGACCCCGCGGCGGCAAGCTCGCGGGCGATCCTGGAGAAGATCGCACAGGCAACCGAAGAACGCGCCGTCACGCCCACGCGGATCACGCTGGAGCTGTGCGACGGCGACGAGCGCATGCGGCCCGAGACGGCGGAGGCCGTGCTCCGCCGGTTCGTGGAGTCACGCACCGACGTCGCGGTAACGCTGGGCCATCGCGCCGACCCGATGGAGCATCCCGACCTTGGGCGGATCGTCGCGCTGGCCCGCTCCGCCGGCGCCGCGGCCGTGCACGTGCGGACGGACCTCGCCTGCGACGCGCCCGGCCTTGCGGCGCTGCTCGAACTCGCTCCCGACGTGATCAGCGTCAACGTCTACGGCGACACGCCAGAGAGCTACCGCGCAGTCCGTGGCGCCGACCTCTACGCCAGGGTCTCGGAGAATCTGGAGCGCCTCCGCGCCGCAGGGGACAGCGGCCATCGCGGCTGGGTCGTCCCGCGGATCGTCCGCTGCGACGCGACCTACGCCGACATCGACGGCTTCTACGACCGATGGGTCCGCCTCTTCGGGGCCGCGGTGATCGACTCTCGCTCCGTCGCACGCCCGGGCGAGCGGATCTCGCCGCTGCCACTCCCGGCCCCCGCCCTCCAGCGGACGGCCCGAACAAACCGGATCGTGGGCGTGGACGGGAACGACCTGCCGTGACACGGGCACCCGAGCAACCGATCGTTCCCGAGCCCAAACGGGCGGCGCTGGCGATCATCCTCGCGCGGGCCGGCAGCAAGGGCGTCCCGGGAAAGAACTCCGCCTCCGTCGCGGGCCGTCCGTGCGTGGAGTGGACGATCGAAGCCGCCCTGGGCGCATCACGTGTCGCGCGCGTCGCCGTCTCCACCGACGACCCCGCTGTGCAGGAGATCGCACGCAAGCTCGGCGCCGAGATCGTCGACCGCCCCCACCCGCTCGCCGCCGACCACGCGCCCGTCGACGATGCCCTTCGCCACGCCGTCGAGACGCTCGACCAGCGACCAACCCGCGCCGGCGCCCCTGCCGGCGCGCCCCCCGACTCCATCGTCATGCTCTACGCGAGCGTCCCCGTCCGCCCCCGCGACCTCATCGACCGGGCCATCGACCTCCTCATGAGCACCGACGCCGACTCCGTCCAGAGCTACGCCCCCGTCGGCAAGCACCACCCCTGGTGGACCTGCCGCGTGAACCCGGAGACCGGCGAGGTCCGGCCATGGGAGGGCGACGCCCTCTTCCACAACACCTTCCGGCGCCAAGACTTGCCGCCGGCCCACATCCCCGATGGCGGCGTCACCGTCGTCGCCCGCCGCGCCCTCTTCCGCCGGGGGGGGGAGAGGGGGGCCGGCACCCAGCCCGGCCCGCACGCCTTCCTCGGCCGCCCCTCGCATCGCCGCGGCATCCTCACCGGCGAGGGCGACGTCATCGACATCGACTCCCCCATCGACCTCATCGTCGCCGACGCCGTGCTGCGCGGCACACAGCCCACGCGCAACTGACGGGCGCACGCCCGACACGCTATCGTGACCAACGCATGCACATCGGCGCGCAAGAGATCGGACCGGATGGCGGCGTCTACGTCATCGCCGAGCTGGGCGTGAACCACGACGGTTTGCCGGAGCGTGCCCTTGGGCTTATCGAAGCCGCCGCGAAGGCCGGTGCCGACGCCGTCAAGTTCCAACTCTTCGAGGCCGACCTGCTCATGAGCAGCGCCGCGAAGCTCGCCGCGTACCAGAAGAGCGCCGGCGAGCGCGACCCGGTGGCCATGCTCCGTCGCCTGCAGCTCACGACCGGCCAGATGCGCCCGCTCGTCGAACGCGCCCACGAACTGGGGCTCGGGGCGATCGTGACCATCTTCAGCCTCGAGCTGGTCGCGCAGGCCCAGCGCCTGCCATGGGACGCGTACAAGACCGCCTCCCCCGACATCATCCACAGACCGCTGCTTGAGGCGCTCATGGCGACCGCCAAGCCATTGATCGTGAGCACCGGGGCCGCGACGCGGGGCGAGGTCGTGCAGGCGCTGAGCTGGCTGGACATGGCCCGCGACCGGCTCGCGCTCCTGCAGTGCGTCAGCTCCTACCCCACCGCGCTCGCAGACGCCTCCATCGGCGCCATGTGCGACCTGGCCCGGATCTTCGACGGCCCGATCGGCTACAGCGACCACACCGCCGAGGCCGATACGAGCGCGGTGGCGCATGCGCTCGGCGCGAACATCCTCGAAAAGCACATGACCTACGACCGGCGCGCCGAGGGGCCCGACCACGCCGCTTCGCTCGAGCCGCGCCAGATGCACGGATACATCATGAACGTCACCGACAGGTGGCGCCCGCTCGACCGCGTGCCCAGGCAGCTCCCCGAGCTGCCGGCGCTCATCGCGGCCGACCCGCGCATCGGCGAGCCGATCAAGCGGGTCCTCGACTGCGAGCGCGACGTCCGCTCCGTCTCCCGCCAATCGATCACGACGCGGCGCGCCCTCCCCACCGGCCACCGCCTTACGCACGCCGACCTCACCTTCAAGCGCCCGGGCACCGGCATCCCGCCCTTCATGCTCGCCGAGACCATCGGGCGCCCGCTCGCCCGCTCCATCGACGCCGACACCCCGCTCATGCAGGCCGACCTCGCCTGACCACCTCGATCCCGCCTCGATGCCTTGATGCCTCATGCCTCGATGCCTTCTTGTTTCTAACCCCCCCGGACGATCAGGAACCCGCGTTGAGACCGAAGCGAACCACCGTCGCCGTCGTCACCGGCACCCGCGCCGAGTTCGGCCTCCTCCTGCCCGTCATGCGCGCGATCCGTGCCCACAAACGCCTCCGCCTCCAGGTCGTCGCCGCCGGCGCCCATTTCCTCGCGCCCGCGCGCACCATTAGCGAGGTCGAGGCCGCCTTCCCCATCGCGGCCCGCGTACCGATGCAGCGCCCCGGTCACTCGACCCGCGCAGACGACGCCCGCGCCCTCGGCCGCGGCGTCGAGGGGTTCGCCCGCGCCTTCACCAGGCTCAAGCCCGACTGGGTCGTCGTGCTGGGCGACCGCATCGAGGCCTTCGCCGCCGCCTCCGCCGCCTCCATCGCCGGCATCGCCGTCGCCCACATCCACGGCGGCGACCGCGCCGAGGGTATCGCCGACGAAGCCATGCGCCACGCCATCACCAAGCTCGCCCATCTCCACCTCGCGGCGACGAAGCAATCCGCCGATCGAATCCGCAAGATGGGCGAGCCGCCCAAGCACGTGCACGTCGTCGGCTCTCCCGCTATCGACGGCCTGCTCAGGACCAAGCCCATGACCGACCAGCAGGCACGTCGGCTCGGCGACCCCGAGATCGTGCTGCTGCACCATCCGGCCGGCCTCGAGCCCTATTTCGAGGGCGAGGTCGCGAAGATGCTCTTGTGGGCTCTCGACAAGAGCACCAAAGGCAACGTGCTCATCCTCGCCCCAAACCACGACCCCGGGCGCGCCGAGATCCTCCGCGTTTTCCAGGCCCGGTGCAAGGACACCGGCCGGTTCCGCCTGGCCCATCACTTGCCGCGCGAGTCCTTCATCGCGCTCCTCCGCCGCGTCGCGCGCAAGCACGGCGGGTTCCTCATCGGGAACTCATCGGCCGGCCTGATCGAGGCCGCCGCGCTCGGTGTGCGCGTCGTGAATGTCGGCACACGCCAGGCAGGGCGGGAGCAGGGATCCAATGTCGTCGACCTCGTCCTGCCATACCCGGACGAACTGCCGATGCTGCTTCGCAGGCTGCGGCGGGTCCCCGCGGGACGCCTGAAGTCCCACCCATTCGGCGACGGCCATTCCGGCCCCCGCATCGCCCGCCTCCTCGCCTCCACCGACCCCCACGACCCCGCCCTCCTCCGCAAGCGCAATACCTACTGATCCGCCCCGCCCCCGCCCACGCTTCCCACATCCCACATCCGCAATCCCACATCCCACATCGAGACGTCCGGGCCCGGTTACACGCCCCTTCCCCGGCCCGCGGACATCCTTTCCATTCCTCGACCCTCCTCTAACCAAAGTGCGCCCCCCTTCCGGCCGATCCAAGTCCGAATCGGTCTTTCCTCACGGAGCGAGCAATGAGTGTTGACGCACAGACACGAGAGCAGGCGGTTGGCGCGGCGATCCGCGAGATCAGCCATATCGCCACCCTGCCCGAGATCACCCTCAAGATCATCCAGCTCGTCGAGTCCCCCACCTCGACAGCCCAGGACCTTCACAAGGTGATCAGCAACGACCCGGCGCTGTGCAGCCGCATCCTCAAGGTCGTCAACTCCGCCTTCTACGGCCTCCCCGGACAGATCGGCTCCATCAACCGCGCCATCGTCCTCC
>JBGPJM010000249.1:0-6854 GCA_041485385.1 Phycisphaerae bacterium
CCCACCCCTTTTTTTGGTGGGGTGTTATTTTTTGGTTTCGCGGGGTGTGGTTTTTTTTACTTTGTGTTTTATTTTTTTTTCCCCCCCCCCTGGGGGGGGGGGGGGCCCCCGGGGCGGGGGGGGGGGGGGGGGGGGGGGGGCGGGTTGGTCACGGGGGGGGGGCGGGGGCGGGTCGGGCCCGCGGCGGGGCGGGTCAGTGGTGGGCGGCATGGGCGCGGATGTCGGCGAGCACGCCCGTGACGATCGCGGTCTCCTGACGGATCGAGGCGATCACCACTTGGATATCCGTGGACCGCCCCTGGGCCGCGGCCGTGTGCGCCGCCCCCAGCTGCAGCAGGCTCACCCGCAGTGCGCGGATCGCCTCGAGCGCCGCGGCCTTGCGCTCCAGGGCCGCGGCGTACTCGCGGGCAACCGGCTCGCGACCCGACTCGGTCGTCTCCTTGCGGTACTTCAGGACGATCAGGGCCAGCTGGTTGTCCCACGCGTCGGCCACCGTGACCAGGACCCCGCCCGCAACCGGCGCGGCGCCCGGAGTCGGGCGGATCTCGACGTACAGCATGTCGGCCATGCGCTGCACCGTCGCCGTCACGGCCGGATCGGTCTGGAGCATGATCTTCTGCGCCGATGTCTGCGCATAGGCGCCCACCAGCAGCCCGCCGAGAGAGCCGATCGCGCCGGACAGCGCCCTGTCGCCCTTGAGTAGGTCCGCATCGGCCGTCACGCCCAGTTGTTCGCCGGTCTTGCGCAGCGACTCGCCGACGCCCATGGGCAGCTCGGGGGCCAGCAGCCGGTCCACCGCCGCGGCGTAGGTCGCCAGCGCATCCAGCGCCGCCATCCAGCGCCCGACGGAGGCCGAGTCCAGCGCGGGGGTGAGGTCGGCCTCGGTGATCGCGGGGAGCTTCACCACCCGCTGGAGCTGGTCCTCGCGGATGAGCTCGTTGGTTGCCTGGAACGTGGCGGCGCTCTGATCGCGGGCGGCCACCACCGCCTCTCGCCACGAGACAACCTGTTCGCGGGAAACCTGTGTGCAGGCCGTCAGCAGCGAAGAGCCGGCGACGAGGAGCGCGGCAAGCCAGGAGCGGGGAGCGATGCTCATGGGTGTTCCTTCAGAAGGTTGATCAGCCCGGCACGCGGGCGCACGCAGCGCCGCGCCGCGGCCGGTTCGAGACTGCTGGACGATTCGGTTGCCCCCGCCGCGGAGCCATGTCGCGGCAAGACCGTCATGGTCCCGGGAAGAGAGACGATCGCGGAGCAGCATACTGGACACGACAGAGAGCCGCGAAACCGGCGCACCGGTGCGCGGTCCGTGGATTTTTCCGGCTGCCCGCGGCCTCCCACAAACCGGGGTCGTCCCTCTCCATCCGGCCGCGACGAGTTGCCTCTTCGAGCGCCCGATGCCGAGTGCCCGCGCTCTGTTGCGGAACATCGTGGTTAGTCCACCGAACGTCGCCAAAAACCGCCGCAAATCGCATGGTAATTCCCGATTTGGGCGAGCAGAATGGGCCCTCCCAAGAACGTGGGATGTGGGACTTGGGTGGTTGGCGCGCCGCCCTATACTGCCGTCCTTTTGACCCTCCACGCCTCCGACGAGCAAAGGAACGACCCTTGGCCGACCAGCCTTCTCACTTCGACGTGATCGTGATCGGTGGCGGCCCGGCGGGGTATGTCGGGGCGATCCGGGCGGCGCAGCTCGGGATGAAGGTCGCCTGCGTCGAGCGCGCGAAGCTGGGCGGCGTGTGCCTGAACTGGGGGTGCATCCCCTCCAAGGCGCTGCTCTCGAGCGCCGAGCTGGTCGAGAAGATCCAGAAGAAGGAGGACCAGGCCTTCTGGGGGCTGAAGATCAGCGGCGAGGTGGGGCTGGACTGGGACCGGGTCATCGGCCGCTCGCGAGAGATCGCGGTGAAGTCCAACAAGGGGATCGAGTTCCTGTTCCGAAAGAACAAGGTGACCCATATCGTCGGCAATGCCAAGATCCTTTCGGCAGCGACGGGTGGGAAAAAGTGCACGGTCGAGGTGCAGGAGTGCAAGGTTCAGGAGGAGTTGACGAGCGCGCCGGCGACGCCGGGGAAGGCGATCCAGACGATCACGGCCGACAGCGTAGTGGTGGCGACGGGGAGCGTGGCGCGGGACCTGCCGTTTGCGCGGTTTGATGGCGACCGGATCTGGGGCGCGCGGGAGGCGATGTACAACAAGGAGAGGCCCAAGAAGCTGGTGATCGTGGGCGCCGGCGCGATCGGGATGGAGTTCGCGTTCTTCTACCACACGATGGGGACGGAGGTCACGGTCATAGAGATGATGCCGGCGATCCTGCCGGTGGAGGACAAGGACATCTCGACGGCGCTGGAGAGGCTGTACAAGAAGCACGGGATGAAGATCATGACCTCGACCACCACGACGGCGGTCGAGAGGTCCAAGACCGGCGTCAAGGTGACCGTCGCGCCGTGGATCGCTTCACAGGGGGGGGGCGGGAAGGCCGACGACTCGAAGAAGGAGACGATCGAGGCCGATCGGGTGCTGCTGGCGGTGGGCGTGAAGGGGCGGACGGACGGGCTGTGCGACGCGGCGCTGGGGCTCAAGATCGAGCGCGACCACATCGTGACAGACTACGTGCCGGGGAAGACCAAGGACGAGGCGATCGACTACAAGACGAACCTGCCGGGGATCTACGCGGTCGGGGACGTGATCGGCCCGCCGTGGCTGGCGCACGTCGCGATGGAGGAGGCGGTGACCTGCGTGGAGCGGATCGCGCTGCGCGCCGGGAAGACGCACCACGAGCCGTACCCGATCAACTACACGGTGATCCCCGGGTGCACGTACTGCCTGCCGCAGGTCGCGAGTGTGGGGTTCACGGAGCAGAAGTTGATCGCCGATGGGCTGGTGAAGGGGAAGGACTACGCGGTGGGGAGCTACCCATTCCAGGCGCACGGGAAGGCGCTGGCGGCGCGGCACCCAGACGGGATGGTGAAGATCCTGCGGGGGTTGCCGCGGGGCGAGATTTTGGGCGCGCACATCATGGCGGACCAGGCCACCGAGCTGATCGCGGAGATGACGCTGGCGCGCCGGCTGGAGGCGACGACGGAGGAGCTGATCTGCACGATGCACGCGCACCCGACGATGCACGAGGGCGTGCACGAGGCGGCGCTGGCGAGCGAGGGGCGGGCGATCCATATCTAGGCGGCGGTGGTCGAGAGCGGCCATGTCGACTGGCTGAAAACGTGCACGTGCCGGCGATGGCGGGCGATCGACGGGTCCAGCTCCTGTTGCTGATGAGTCCGGGTCTCATTCTCAACTGGCGGTTCCCGCCCGCGAGAAGCCGGAAACGCCCGCCGCTCCCATTCGCAAGATCACGCCAGATTCGCGGACTTCGTGTGCCGCGGGTGCGGGGGCTGTCGATCTGGCGGCCTGCCGGGGATGGCGCGCCGGCGCTGGCATGATGCCGCATGCCGATCTCTGGGAGTGGCCGCCTGCGCACGCGGGGGCTGCGCGGCGCGCCATTTGCAGATAACGTTGTCCGCTTATCACGTATTCGAGGCGGGGGGCTGTTTGTTTGGAACGGATCGGACGGTCAACTCGCAGGACCTCGTCGATGCGTTGTTCGCCGGTTGTTGACCCGGGGCTCGAGCATATGGGCGAAAAGAAGGAGGCTTGATCATGGCGCATCTGAGTTTCAGGTCGCTTGTCGCCTGCGGCGCGCTGCTCGGGGCGTGCGGCGCCGCCTCGGCGACCGTCGGATACCAGGTCACGTTCGACGTCACGACCGACCTTCAGAACGTCTTCGTGTACGCCGACGAGTTCAACGGCGAGGTGTACGCGTGGGATCTCTTCCCCGCGCACCTCGACACGGTGAGGGCCGGCAGGTCGACGTACCAGCTCGGCGATCACAACCTGAGGGCGTGGGCCATCCTGACCTCGCACGGCCCGTCCGGGGTCGCGGCCGGGATCAACGACTCGTTGAGCGTGCCCCCTGACGGCCAGCCGTTCGAGATGGTCTTCCCGGGCTACGCGGAGGGGACGGTCGCGAGCAACATCGCCACGCTCTTCGCGGGCGGGGCGTACAACGTTCCCCAGGCCTTCTTCCTGACGGAGTTCGTGCTGGCGCAGGAGGACACGCTCAAGACCGATTTCCCGACCGGCACGCTCCACGTGTACGTCTTCAGCAACGGCGTGGACGTCGGGACCGCGACGTTCAGCACCGGCTGCCCGGCGGACTGGAACCACGACGGTGTCGTGAACAGCCAGGATTTCTTCGACTTCCTCACGTCGTTCTTCGCGGGCAGCGCGGACTTCAACCGCGACGGCGTGACGAACAGCCAGGACTTCTTCGATCTGCTGACCGCGTTCTTCGCCGGCTGCTGACAGAGCGCCGGCGGGGGTCGAGGCGGGGGAGTGAGTTTGGGGGGAACACACCGAAGGAGCAGGGCATGTGTGCCAGGAGCCAACCGAATCAGGGCAAGTGGAGGGCGACGGCCGGCCGGAGCGGGGCGTGCTTGATCGGCGCCGTCGCGGCGGCCGCGCCGGCGGCAGCGCAGACCACGATGTTCGATTTCAACAATGCCCCGCAGTACACGCCGCTTCCGATCGACCTGACGGTCGGGGGGATCACGGCGCATTTCTCGGCGACGGGCCAGGGGTACTCGATCCAGAGCGCGGGGGCGATGGGTTTCACACCGGCGGGCTTCTCCGGCAACTGCATCTTCCCGAGCAGCGTGTTCGCCGCGGATCTCCTCGTCGGGTTTTCCCAGGCAATGACCGACTTCTCCATCATGTACTCGCCCCAGGAGCTGGGGTGCGATGACTCGGCGACGATGACGGTGACGGCGTACATCGACAGCCAGTTCGAAGGCACGAACACCACCACCGCGGAACCTCCGGGCACCTGGCCGACGGGGACGCTCACCTTCAGCTCCGTGCAGGCCTTCAACAGGGTCGTGGTCCACTACGACGCGCGGCCGCCCACGTGCGGGGACTGGGGCCCGATCTTCCTGGCCGACAACATGAGCGTGACACCAAGCCCGTGCACGGGGGCGAGCGTGGTTCAGCAGCCGTCGGCGGCGTCGGCGTGCCGCACGGGGAGCGCCGGGTTTGGCGTGACGGCGGCGGGGACCGGTCCGATGACGTACCAGTGGCAGCGGGAGACGATCCCGAACTCGGGCATCTTTGTCTTGCTGACGGACGGCCCGACCGCGTCGTGGGATGGCGGGGGCGCGGGGGTGGGGGCGACGGTGTCGGGGTCGTCCACGGCCTCGCTGACGATCGCCGCGGACACGGCGCACAACCGCGGCCTGTCGGCGGCTCACGCCGTGCGCTACCGGTGCACGGTCACCAATGCGTGCGGGGGCGCGAGCAGCGCCGGCGCGCAGCTCAGTGTGTGCACCCCGGACTTCAACTGCGACGGCGCGGCGAACTCGCAGGACTTCTTCGATTTCCTGAACGGGTTCTTCGCGTCGGCGTCCGGCGCCGACTTCAACGGGGACGGCGCGGTCAACTCGCAGGACTTCTTCGACTTCCTGAACGCGTTCTTCGCCGGGTGCTGAGTCTCCCGGCTCCGGAGCACGAGACACACCAATCGAGAAAAGAGAAACGAGGACCGCATGAAGACCTTACAACTGGTTCAATCCCTGTGCATCGGGGCGGCGTGCTTCGTGTTCGGCGGTCGGGCGGATGCCCAGACCACCCAGACCCTGGGCGCCGGATCGGCCGTCACGTCCATCGATCGATCCGCGACGTTCGACTCGCTCGTCGTCAACGGGATTGCGTTGAGCGATTATGCCGAGGGCGGGCTCTTTGTGACCGTGGACGGCGACAGCTGGGTGGGCGAGGGGGTGCCGGTGTTCGATCCGTTTCACGGAGCGAACAACCCTGATCGGGCCTTCGAGTTTCCTTATGGCGGGAGCCAGGGCTGGGTGATGATCCAGACCACGGACTCCGGCCCGATCTTCGCGGTCGAGTTCATGTACGGCAACGGCTGGACCACCGGCGACGTCTATGGGCCCTATCCGTGGGGAAACCACGATGCGATCGTCGAGTGGCAGACATGGCGCGGCAGCTCTATGGTGTCGTCCGGCATCATCGGCGTAGCGCCGATCCTGGAGATGGGGACGGTTCTGGGGTTCAACGACGCGGCCGGGTTCGACCAGCTGCTGGTCAGATGCACGATCGCCTCCAGCGGCGACCCGAATCTCCAGGCGCTCGCGCTGGACAGCGTGCACGTCCAGTTGAGCGCCGGATGTCCGGCGGCGAGCGTGATGCAGCAGCCCTCTCCCGCCACGACATGCCGAACCGGGGGCGCGATCTTCAGCGTGGCCGCGGCGGGCATTGGGCCGATGACCTACCAATGGCAGCGGGAGACGGCCCCGAACTCAAATACCTTCGTCGCGCTGGCCGACGGCCCGACAGCCTCCTGGGACGGCGGCGGTGCGGGGGTGGGCGCGATCGTCCTGGGCTCCTCGACAGACACCCTGAGCATTGTCGCGGATACCTCCCACGGGCGAGTCCTGTCCGCCGCCCACGCCATCCGCTACCGCTGCACCGTCAGCAACGCCTGCAGCGCGACGGACACCGACAGCGCCGCCGTCCAGTTGACGGTCCGCGCCGCCGACTTCAACTGCGATGGCACGGTGAACTCGCAGGACTTCTTCGACTTCCTCAACGCGTTCTTCGCGTCGGCGCCCGAGGCGGACTTCAACGCCGACGGCACGGTGAACTCGCAGGACTTCTTCGACTTCGTCAACGCGTTCTTCGCCGGCGGCTGAACTGGCTGAATCCCCCTTGGCTCACGAGACGCCCTCGTCGCCATCCGACCCTCCGCGACGCCCGCGTTAGGCGGGCGATCGCATGGCGGATCGCGGATTCGG
>JBGPJM010000250.1:0-6853 GCA_041485385.1 Phycisphaerae bacterium
CAGAGGGCCGTAGAGTTCTGGTGCACGTGCAATCCGATCGAAAGCATGTGGGTCTCCTTTCCGCGATGTGGGACGCCGAGTTCACGCTCGACGATCCCGTAATCATCCGGGGAGGAGACCTGCTTCATAGTGTCACGGGTGAGCGGGTCGCGCCCAGTGCAGTTGGAGCGTACCTCCAGAGGCGGTCCGAAGCCAAGAAAAAGGGGAGATGGGCGTGGACATGAACGCCCCTCGCCGTGGGTGCTCTCGCAGACCACCCGCGACGGCACGATCAACTTCCAGGAGTTCGTCGACTGCCGCGCGGCGTTGTTCGCGGGCTGTCCGCCGGCCCCCACCCCCTCAACCTCTCACTCAATCCTCAGCACATAGCACTCAGCACTCAGTCACTCCGCCTCAATACTCCCCCATCGGCGGGCACACGCACACCAGGTGCCGATCCCCGTACGGATTGTCGATCCGCCCCACCGGCGGCCAGAACTTGTGGTCGCGCAGGTAGGCCGCGGGGAACGCCGCACGTTCGCGGCCGTACCCGTGCGCGCACGCGTCCCCGCTCACGACGTGCCGTGTGCGGCGAGTGCTTCAGCGCGCCGGCCCGCCAGCGCGCCGGAAAATGCTGATCAGGCCGCAGCCCTGCACCGCTACTTCTTGTGCTCGAGCCCGAACTCCAGCATGTTTCCGTCCGGGTCGGTGACGCGGAAGTCGGTCTCCCCCCATGGGCGCCGGGTCGGCGGCTCGTCGGGCTGGATGCCCGCCTGGATCAGCTCGCGGTGCATCGCGTCCAGGTCCGGCGTCTCGATCTCCATGTGGAAGGCCGTGGGGAGCTTGGCGCCCAGCAGGCCCAGCCGCCCTTGCCCGATCCGCAGCATCGCGAACCGCCCGGGCATGTGGAACAGCACCTGGGCGCCGGGGATCCGCTTGTAGAACTCGAGCGATCGGTCCACATCCGCGACATGGAGCGTGAGGCCGACTAGCGAAGTTGTTGACATGAGCCGCTCCGTTCGAAGCCCCACCACAGGATACCGCCAGAGCGGTCCAGGCCCGCCGCCCGGCACGCACGGGAACCTGCGGCTCGCGGCCGCCACGACCGCCGCGGCATCGCCGCCGATGTTCCCTGCCCGGAGCGCGGTGCTGCGCTGTCACCCCCGCCCGCCGCGCCCTGAGCAATCAGGAGACGCCACCGGCGTGGCCCCGCCCGTTGCCCGTGGCCGCCGCGTGCCGCGCCCTCGCCCGCAGCGTACCGCTGGCGCGAATCGATCGTCGCGGCGTCCTGTTGCGTTGCCGGGCTGGAGGGCGTGGGGTACGCTGGCATAATGCGGGGATGACGACGAACCGGGGCGGGGGTTCCAGAAGGGTGGCCCGGATGTTGACTCGTCGTGATTTCTTGAGCGCGGGGATGGGGGCGGTGGCCCTGGGGATGGCGAGCGGACGGGCGCGCGGGCTGCCGATTTCGGTGATCGGGTACTCGGAGGATCCGCCGTGCACGGACACCGGGGCCCTGCGCCTGAGGGCGACGCGGCCGATCGCGGACCTTGACCGGCTGCCGGCGTCGACGATGGTGGGTGGGTTCCCGTTCGCGCCGGGGTTCACCGGGGACGATTTCGAGAACACGCAGATCCCGTTCCACACGGTGCAGAACGATTTTCCCGGCGGCCAGCCGCCGGCGCCGACCGAAGAGGTGAGCATCGCGATCGTGGGCGGCGGGCTGTCGGGGCTGGCGACCGCGTATCACCTGCGGCGGCACCGTCCGGTGGTGTTCGAGCTGCACGACCGGTTCGGAGGGAACTCGCAGGGCGAGGAGTGGATGGGGACGAAATACTCGATGGGCGGGGCGTACTTCATCGCGCCGGACGAGGGCTCGTCGCTGGCGCGGCTGTATCGACAGCTGGGAGCGACGCGGTCGCACCGCCTGGACTCCGGCGGCAACCCGATGGAGCTCAACGGTCAGGTTGTGACGGACTTCTGGTCCGGCGAGGGACGGTCGCCGGAGGAGCGGGCCGCGCTTGCGCGGTATGCGGAGATCGTGTCGCACTTCGCGAATGAGAAGTACCCCGATATCCCGCTGGTGGATGGCCTTGACAATGCGTGGATCCTGGAGATGGACGCGATGCCGTTCCGCGCGGACCTGGAAGCGCGGATGGGGATGGCGATCCCGCCGATCCTGGCGTCGGCGATCCAAGCCTACTTCTACTCGTCGTTCGACGCCGGGTGGGAGGAGGTCTCAGCGGCCGCGGGGTGGAACTTCGTGGCGGCGGAGGAGTACGGGCGGTGGGTGTGCCCGGGTGGGAACTCGTTCCTGGTGGACGCGCTGTGGCGTGAGTTGTCGGAGCTTGACCGGGGGGTGCCGGCGCGGTGCCCGGGTCGGCACCTGCGCGGGCGGTGCCGGGTGGTGGACGTGCGGTTTGTGCCGGGGGACCGGGTGCAGGTGACGTACAAGGACTCCGAGGGGGTGTTCAGGTCGCTCCTGGCGCGTCGGGTGGTGATGGCGTGCCCGAAGCACGTGGCGAAGCACATCGTGCAGGGCATCGATGAGCTTGACCCGGAGAAGATGCTGGCGCTGGGGCAGCTCAATACACGGGCGTACCTTGTGGCCAACGTGCTGCTCAATGACCGGCTGGGGCGCGAGTTCTACGACCTGTTCCGCCTGGGTGATGGGACGGGCTACCCGATGAGCGAAGGGGAGGCGGAAGCCACGCCGTTTGCGCCGGACGTGATCGATGCGAAGTTCGGGGATCCGGGCGGGCCGCGGCGGAGCGTGCTCACGGTGTACTGGTCGATCCCGTACTACCACGGGCGGTTCCACCTGATCTTCCCGAATGGGTGGCAGACGTTCGCGGACCGGCTTGCGCCGCAGCTGGAGACGCTGTTGCAGACGCTGGGTGTGGATCGGCGGCTGGTGCGGCAGGTGAGGATGACGCGGTGGGGGCACTCGATGCCGATCGCGGCGGTGGGGTTCCTGGCCACTGGACTTGCAGAGCTGGTGCGGAGGCCGATCCGGGACCGGGTGTTCTTCGTGAACCAGGACAACTGGGCGTTGCCGGCGGTGGAGACGTGCCTGCTTGAAGCGGAGGCGTATGCGCCGTTGATCGAAGCGGGGTTGTAGCGATCGGTTGGGGTGAAGGTCAGGAACACCCCCCTCAGTACTCGCTCATCGGCGGGCACACGCACACCAGGTGGCGGTCGCCGTAGGGGTTGTCGATCCTGCCCACGGACGGCCAGAACTTGTGGTCGCGCAGGTAGGCCGCATCACACACCCGTTTTCACAACCACGGTCCCGCCGAGGAAGTCGTGCAGGGCCCGGCGCCTCCGGTTGGAGAGCATGGTCAGGATCTCCCCCCATCCCCAGATCGCCGCCGCCGTGTTGACCCAACGCAGCCCCGTCGGAGTCGCATCCGCGAGCAGCTTCGCTCGCTCCATCCAGCCTGCCGCGGCGTACTGCGCATCGGGAACGTGGAGGATGCTGGCCCCTTGCGCGATCATCGACAGGATCGCGAATACGCCGTCCACCGAGTGACGGCGCAACGCGTTGCCCCAGCCGATGCGCGACCCGCCCACGCGAACGACCCGGATCTTCATGGCCATCTTGCCGATGGTCTGGCCCCACCGCGCGTGGAAATACACGTTGTAGAGCCAGCCGACGAGCGAGAGCAGCGACATCGTGAAGATGTCGATCGGCTTGGATGCGCCCTGGAGCAACAGGGGCCCGAAGATGAGCGGAAGAAAGACGAGGGCGTCGATCAGGGCCGCAAGGAATCGTTGCCCGAACGTTGCGTACACCATCGCCCGCCTCCCGGCCTGGGGCTCAACACCCCGCCCGCGCATTTCCTCAATACTCGCTCATCGGCGGGCACACGCACACCAGGTGCCGATCGCCGTACGGGTTGTCGATCCTCCCCACCGCCGGCCAGAACTTGTGGTCGCGCAGGTGGGCCGCGGGGAAGGCCGCACGCTCGCGGCCGTATGTGTGCGCCCACGCGTCGGCGCTCACCACGTGCGCGGTGTGCGGCGAGTGCTTCAGCGGGTTGTCCGCCCGGTCCAGCTTCCCCTCTTCGATCTCGCGGATCTCCTGCCTGATCGCGATCATCGCGTCGCAGAAGCGGTCCAGCTCCGCTTTGGGCTCGCTCTCGGTCGGTTCGATCATCAGCGTCCCCGGCACCGGGAAGCTCATCGTCGGCGCGTGGAAGCCGTAATCCATCAGCCGCTTGGCGATGTCGTCCACCTTGATCCCCGCGGTCTTCTCGAACGGGCGGCAGTCGAGGATGAACTCGTGCGCGCACCGGCCGCTCTTCCCCTTGAAGAGCACCGCGTAGTGCCCCTCCAGCCGCTTGGCCATGTAGTTGGCGTTCAGGATCGCCACCTCGGTGGCCTTCTTCAGCCCGGCGCTCCCCATCAGGGCGATGTACACCCACGAGATCGTCAGGATGCTCGCGCTGCCGTACGGCGCGGCGCTCACCGGTCCGACCGACTTGAGGCCGCGGTGCGGCTCGCTCAGCGGGTGCCCCGGCAGGAACGGCGCCAGGTGCGCGGCCACGCCGATCGGCCCCATCCCCGGCCCGCCGCCGCCGTGCGGGATGCAGAAGGTCTTGTGCAGGTTCAGGTGGCACACGTCGGCGCCAATCCCCCCCTCCCCTCCCGGCCGGCACAGCCCCACCTGCGCGTTCATGTTCGCCCCGTCCATGTACACCTGCCCGCCGTGCTCGTGCACCACGCGGCAGATCTCCTTGATCCCCTCCTCGAACACGCCGTGCGTGCTGGGGTAGGTGATCATCAGGCAGGAGAGGTCCTTGGCGTGCTCCTGGGCCTTGGCCTTCAGGTCGTCGATCCGCACGTTCCCCTTGTCGTCGCACTCCACCGCGACGACCTTCATCCCCGCGACCACCGCCGACGCCGGGTTGGTGCCGTGCGCCGAGTCCGGGATGAGGCAGACGTTCCGAGCGCCCTGGCCGCGGGATTCGTGGAAGGCGCGGATGGCCAGCAAGCCGGCGAACTCCCCCTGCGAACCCGCGTTGGGCTGCAGCGAGATGGCCGCGAAGCCGGTGATCTCGGCCAGCCAGCGCTCCAGGTCGCGGAAGAGGGTCGCGTAGCCGCGGGTCTGTTCCGCCGGGGCGAACGGGTGCATGCGGCCGAACTCCGGCCAGGTGACCGGGAGCATCTCGCTGGTGGCGTTGAGCTTCATCGTGCAGGACCCCAGCGGGATCATGCTGAACGCCAGCGACAGGTCGCGCCCCTGAAGCTTGAAGATGTACCGCAGCATCTCCGTCTCGGAGTGGTGGGTGTTGAAGACGGGGTGCGTGAGGAACGAAGAACCACGCTCGTGCGATCGCGACAGCGCCGGCAGCACGACGCCCTGCCAGCGTGTGGGCAAGCCGAACGCTCGGCACAGAACCAGGAACGACTCATGCGTGACGGCCTCATCAAACGACACGCCGACAGTCCCGTCCCCGAAATCCCGCAGGTTGATCTCGAGATCGCGGGCTGCCCGAGTGACGGCATCCGCCGATGTCTTCGGACGGATGCGGAGCGTGTCGAACGCATCCAGCGTGCGCCCGTCAAGGCCGAGCACCGTGTGTCCGTGCTCCTTCGCCAGGGTCGCGAAGAGCAAGGTGAAGCCGTGGACGCGTCGCGCGATCGCCTTCAGCCCCTCCGGCCCGTGGTACACCGCGTACATGCTGGCCATGATCGCGAGCAAGGCCTGCGCCGTGCAGATGTTGCTCGTCGCCCGCTCACGCTTGATGTGCTGCTCGCGCGTCTGGATCGCCATCCGGTACGCCACGTTGCCCTGCGCATCCTTCGACACCCCGATGATCCGACCCGGCATCCGCCTCGCGTGCTCGGTGCGCGTCGCGATGAACGCCGCGTGCGGGCCGCCGAACCCCATCGGCACGCCGAACCGCTGCGCGCTCCCCACCGCGATATCGGCCCCGCCTCCCCCCCACTCTCCCGGCGGCTTCAGCAGCGTCAGCGCGAGCAGGTCGGTCGCGGCCACCAGCAGCGCCCCCGCCTCGTGCGTCTTCTTCGCCAGCTCCTCGTAGCACTCAACCCGCCCGTCCGTCGTCGGGTACTGCACCAGCACGCCGCACAGGTCCCCCTTGGCAAAGTCCACCTTCAATGACGACCCAACCGTCACCGCGATCCCCAGCGCCTTCGCCCGCGTCTTCACCACCGCGATCGTCTGCGGGTGGCAATCGTCGGCCACAAGGAAACGCTGCCTGGTCCCCTCGTGCCCGCCGCCGATGGCGTAGCACATCGCCATCGCCTCCGCCGCGGCCGTCGCCTCGTCCAGCAGGCTCGCCCCCGCCAGCGGCAGACCCGTCAGATCCGCCACCATCGTCTGGAAGTTGAGCAGCGCCTCCAGCCGCCCCTGCGAAATCTCCGCCTGGTACGGCGTGTACTGCGTGTACCACCCCGGGTTCTCCAGGATGTTCCGCTGGATCACCGGCGGCGTGATGCAATCGGAGTACCCCATCCCGATGAACGACCGGAAGACCTTGTTCTCCAGCGAGATCGCGCGCAGCTCCTCGATCAGCTCGAACTCCCCCCGTGCCGCCAGCTCGTCCCCCGCGCCACCCGTCGTGATCTTCAGGTCCCGGCGCAGCCGGATCGACTCCGGCACCGTCGCGTCCGCCAGCTCCTCCAGCGTGCGGCACCCCAGCGTCCCCAGCATCTGCGCGATCTCATCATCGCTCGGCCCGATGTGCCGATGCACGAACGTGTCTGTCGGACCCAGGCTCGACCCCTTCGCCCCCACGTCCACCTTCGCCGCCCCGTTGCCGCTGCACCCGCACGAAGTCCCGCACGCCCCCGATTCAGACGACACCTTGGTTGCGTTCATTCCGGCTCTCAAGAAGAAGGACAC
>JBGPJM010000251.1:0-6826 GCA_041485385.1 Phycisphaerae bacterium
GATGATCAGTTCGCCGAACATCGTCGGGCGGCGCACTTCGACTGCGGCGTCTCGGACGACGTCGATGATCGGTCGGTGGCGGCCCTGTTCGCGATCGTGCCCGAGACGGCGAACGCTGTTCTCGACAATGATGACCGAGCTGTCCACGACCAACCCGAAGTCGAGGGCCCCAAGGCTGAGCAGGCTCCCGGCGATGCCGAATCGCAGCATCGAGTCGAAGGCGAAGAGCATGGAGAGCGGTATCGCCAGGGCGACGATCAAACCCGCCCGCAGGTTCCCCAGGAAGATGAACAGGACGGCGATGACAAGGAGACCGCCCTCAAGCAGGTTTTTCTTGACGGTGCCGATGACATGGTCCACCAGATCGGTCCGCTCGTAGAGCACATCGGCGTGGATGCCCGCCGGGAGCGTAGGACGGATCTCGTCGAGCTTGACCCGCAGCCGCCTGGTCACGTCGTGGCTGTTCTCCCCCATGAGCATGAAGCCCAGTCCCAGCACCGCCTCACCCTTGCCGTCGTAGGTGACGGCCCCCCGCCGGATCTCGTGGCCGACCTCCACATCCGCCACATCGCGTACCCGGATGGGAACGCCATCCAGCGCCGTGATCGGAATGCTGCCGATCTCCTCGATGCTCCCCACGCGCCCCAGGCCGTGGACCAGCAGCGTGCTCCCGTTGCGGGGGATGTACCCGCCGCCGACGTTGGCGTTGTTGGCCTTGAGTGCCTCGGTCACCTGGTCGAACGTCAGCGCGTGCTTGACGAGCCGGTCGGGGTCGATCCTGACCTGGTACTGCTTCTCGTACCCGCCCCATGAGTTGACCTCGGCGACGCCGGGGACCGCACGGAGGGCGGGCTTCACGACCCAATCGTGGACGGTGCGGAGCTCCGTGAGATCGCCGCTGTCGCTGGTGAGGACGTAGTGGAACACCTCACCCAGCCCCGTGGCGATCGGTCCCATCTGCGGGCGGGCCAGCCCGGCGGGCAGCTCGACGGTGGAGAGCCGTTCGGCGATCTGCTGGCGCGCGAAGTACACGTCGGTGCCGTCCGCGAACGTCGCCACGACCTGTGACAGCCCGAACTTCGAGATCGATCGCAGGTTCTCCAGCCGCGGAATGCCGCCCAGGGCCTGCTCGATGGGGAAGGTGATCTGTCGCTCGGTTTCCTCAGGCGAAAGGGCGGGCGCTGTTGTGTTGACCTGCACCTGCGCCGGGGTTGTGTCGGGGAAGGCGTCGATATCCAGTTGCCGCAGCGCGACAACTCCCAGCCCGGCGAACAGCAACGCCCCGACGATGACGAGGAAGCGGTTGCGGAGCGACCAGTCGATGATCCAGTTGAGCACGAGGGGTCTCCGGGGTCTGGTCAGTCGTTGGCGCAGCAGCCTGCACCCAGCTTGCCGCGGTTGGCCTGCGCGGCCAGGAAGTAGCTGCCCTGGGTCGCCACGGTCTCGCCGGCGCTCAAGCCGCTCAGGATTTCGACGAACTGGCCGGCGCTCCCGCCGAGCGTGACCACGCGGGGCCGGTACACCTCCTCGTTGAGTCGGACGAACACCAAGCTGGTGTTCCCGTCCGGCTGCACCGCGGCGGCAGGCACGGTCAGGGCCGACGACTTGCTGGCGGTGGTGATCGACACACGGCCGAACATCCGCGCCCTGAGCCGCCCATCAGGGTTCGCAACTTCCGCTCGGGCCTGCACGGTGCGGGTCTTCTCGCTCACCTCGGTGCTGATCCACGAGACGGCCCCGACGATCGGCTCTCCCATGGCGCCATCGGGGCGGAAGGCCATCTCCTGGCCGATCCGGACCTTCGCCGCGTCCCCCGGTGAAAGCTCCGCGGTGATCCACATCCGGCTGGTGTCGGTGACGACGAACAACGGCCGGGTTGGATCGACGAGTTCGCCCGGGACAATCGCCTGCGAGACGATAAGACCGTCCAGCGGCGACACGACCGGCAGGAGGTTGGATGTCGTCTTCGCGGGCTCGAGGCCGGCGACGATTTCGGACGGAAGACCCAGGAACTGGATGTCCTGCTCGTTCGGGACGCCCTGGAGCAATGCCTCGGGGACCGGCAAGCCAAGGCTCGTCAGCGCCTGCCGCGCGTTGAACAGGCGGATGGCGGCTTCTCGCACCTCCGCTTCGGCGGCCATCTGGTCCGCTTGGTTGCGGAAGCCCGCGGCGGTCGAGGTCTTGATCCGCTCCAGCACCGCCCGCTTGGTCGCAAGCGACGCCGCGCCCTGGAGCAGCTCGGCCTTCGCCTTGCCGACCTCGGCTGAATCCACGAGGCACAGCACATCACCCTTCTTGACCTTCTGCCCCGCCTTGACGCGGACCAGCGATGCGAAGCCCGGAACGCGGGCGCCGACCTGCGCGTAGCGGGTCATGTCGTAGCCGGATTCGGCGTTGGCGTCGACCGTCTCGACCAACAGCCGCACCTCCGCGGGCGCGGTCTGGACGCCGGCAACGCGGAGCACATCCGCGTTGGGGAGCTGGACGACCGGACGGGGCTTGCCCTCGACCGGCGGCTCGATGAGCGCGGGCTCGCCCTTGACCCCTTTCGACGGAGGCGAAGCCGTCAGCCTCAGCCCGCGGCAGACGATGCAGCTCGCCTCGGGGGCGCCGTGGTCGCGGCACCAGGCATCGGGGGTTGCCTCGGGAGCGCCGAACACCGCCGCCGCCGACGGGAACTTCCAGCCCGTCCTGTGGCCAAGCACTCCGACTCCGGCGAGCACGCTGGCGGTGAGCAGCATGGGCGCCCAGCGTGCCGAACGCATGAGGATGGATTTGACGGCGATTGGCATGGCTTACTCCTGGGCCTTCGAGCCGGGTGGTCTGTTCGTGGTGGGTGCTGGTGGCTGCCGCGACTCGTCGGTCGGTGGCCTGGTGATGGCGAGGCCGGTCGCGGCGTCAAGATCGAGAGCGGCGAGGCGATAGGCGACCACGCTGTCGAGGTACGCTCGCCGGGTGCGCAGCGCCCGCTGCTGCGCCGTCACCCAGTCAAGCACGTTGAGTTCCCGAGCCTCGAACGCGGACCGCGAGAGCTCCTGGTTGCGTTGCAGGAGCGGCAGGATGTCGCGTTCCTCGGCATCAATCTCGGCCTTGGCCGCTCGTGCCCGCGCCCGGGCGGCGAAGGCCGCGGCGGTGAGCCGATGGAGGAGAGCCGTGTACTCGGCGCGCGTGCGCTCGCGGGCCGCGGTCGCGGCCGCGATGCCGCCCTGGTTCCGGTCGAAGATGGGCAGTTCCAGCGTGGCCCCGAGGCCCAGGTAGTTGTCGCTCACTCCGTCGTGCTCAAACGAAGGGCCGATCTTGATCCTGGGGTACTGCCGGGAGACGGCTAAACGCAACTCCTCCTCGGCAGCAAGGTATTCGGCCTCCTTGGACCGCAGGTCGAGACGTCCGGCCTGCATTCGCTCCTGGAGTTCGGCGTCGTTTGGGTCGTCGAAGATGGCGATGCTGAGGGGCTTGCCAGAGTCCGAGAGTTGAACCTGATAGGACGGAGGCAACCCCATGAGTCGGTTGAGCTCCAGTCGCGCCCTCTCCAGTTCGGCGGATGCCAGCCGCCGTTCGCGCTGCACCTCGGCAAGTTCCAAGCCGGCGGCGGAGACGTCCAGGTCGTTCCCTTCGCCGACACCCTTCCGCTGAATCACCAGCTCCGCGGCGCGCCGGCGGAGCGCCACTTCGTCCTCCAGTAACCCCGCCTGGTGCTCGGCGACAAGCACCGCCAACACTTGCCGTCGGACATCCGTGGCAAGGTCGTATTCCCTGGCGAGGACCTCCACGCGGGAGGCGTCCGCCTTGGCGTTGGCGACACCGATTCGTGCGCTGCGCTCACCGGGCTTGAGCAGCTCAAAGAGCAGGTCGGCATCCAGCACAAATCCGGGCGTCCCGTTGAAGCCATCACGGAACCCCACGCCGACTTCGGGGTTGGGAAGGACATTGGCGCTAACGAGCAGGGCCTGCGACTCGCCGATGGCGGCGCGAGCGACGTGCAGGTCGGGGTTGAGCGTGAGCGCTACCGCCACCGCCTCGTCCTCGTTCACGCCATCGCCGAGATCGAAGGCGGATGCACCCCGACCGGGACTTTGACCGCCGCGTCGGACAGTGACGACGTCCGGCAGGCGCCGCGACGCCAAGGCCGCGAGTTCGGCGCGGGCGTCGAGCGGACGCGGCTCATAGCTCGCGCACCCGCCAGCCAGGGCCGCCACGACGAGCCCGAGAATGGACCAACGATTCCTCATGCGAGGGATTCCAAGGGGAGACGGAGGGGAGGGGGGCGCCGTGCGTGCGCGCAACGACCACGGAACGCTCGCAGTCGGGGAGCGGTCAGCGCGTGCTACAAGCGCAGAATGACGCTGTCGAGGCGACTCAGTGCGGAACACCCGGGCGGTCCGGTCCGCAGCGGGCCACAGCGGCCCGGCGAGACCGTCGGCCACGGCATCACTGGGAATGCTGCGAGCGCGACGATGTCACCAAGACCGGTCGCATGATCCAGGCTCGCCTTCACGTCGGTCCGCCGGACGACCAGCAGCTGGGCCGCAACGGGCGTGCAGATACACTGGCAGGCCGACGCCATCAGCGTTTGGCCGGCATCGGCTGGCCGAGCCTCATCGCGGCCGTCCTCGCCGCAGCACGGCGATCCCTGGTGCCGATGGCAGCAGCAGGGCGACAGCACCGAATCGACGCAGGTCGAACCATCCGGGTCGCGGCAAAGGGCGCGCGGACCCAAGCCAGCAGCCACGAGGGCTTGGACAAGGACGAGCAGACAGGGGAGTAGGCGACGGAAGTCGGCCATTGGTCCGCGAAGTCTAGATCGGTCCGCTCTACGGCGTTCGAGAGGAGATTCGACGGGCCATTCGGCCTGCCCATCGGGGGGGTAGGATTCTTCGTGGAGCGCCGCGAGCACTGGGAGGCCGTCTACGCCGCCAAGGGCGATGCCGAGTTGAGCTGGTTTCAGGCCCGGCCGGAGATGTCGCTCCGGATCATCCGGGAGCTCAAGCCCAGGCCGGCGAGCGCGTTGGACGTCGGGGGCGGGCAGTCGATGCTTGCGGGTGAGTTGGTGGCGATGGGCCTTGCCGAGGTAACCGTACTGGACCTGTCCGTCGCGGCCTTGGAGCGGGCGAAACAGCGCCTCGGGCCGCTCGCGGAGAGGGTGCGGTGGATCGCCGGAGACATTCTGGGCGATGTTGACCTGGGACACGTGGACCTTTGGCACGACCGAGCCCTGCTGCACTTCTTCACAGACCCGGCCCAGCGAGCGCGGTATTTCGCGAGGCTCCGGGAGACGCTGCGCCCAGGGGGTGTGGCCATCATCGCCGGATTCGCCCCGGACGGACCGCCTCGCTGCAGCGGTCTGGATGTCGTACGCTCCAACGCGGCGACGCTCAGCACCGAGATCGGGCCGGGTTTCCGCCTGCTGCGGGAGGACACCGAAACGCATGCGACTCCGTGGGGAGGGCAGCAGCGGTTCGTGTACGCCACGTTCACCGCGGCCCCGTCCGCCAAGGCCGGTTGAATCGCCGAGCGCCGCCGTGGCTGGGCTGCTTCAGCGGACCGGCAGGGAAGACGATGATGTTCATCGGCATCGTCGCGGTCCCTCACGGGCCGGGGGTCCGTGCTACGCGCGGTTGGTGGCCGCATTCCGGGCACGGCGTCGCGAACTCGCCGAGGCGGTCGTAGCCGCAGGCGGGGCAGTGGCCGCGCCGGCGGCGGAGGGTGCGCCGGAAGGCCCCCGGCGTGGCGAGGAAGGGGAAC
The DNA here is from genome assembly GCA_041485385.1 of Phycisphaerae bacterium. GTDB lineage: Bacteria > Planctomycetota > Phycisphaerae > Phycisphaerales > UBA1924 > JBGPJM01. Next base: position 5,743 of record JBGPJM010000251.1, read on the forward strand.
CACGCGGCACCGTAGAGGAGGGTGTCGAGGATGAGGCCGCGGTAGAGGGGGTGGGTGGGGAGGAGGGTGGTGCCAGAGCCGGAGAAGTCTGCGCCGGGAAGGTACGACGCGAGGCGCGGGGGGAGCGGCCAGCCCCAGATGATCGTGAGCTGAAGCGCGTTGCGGGGGGCGTACGCAGCGGCGCACGCCAGCGCCGGGAGCGGCCAGCCGCACACGATCAGGCTGCGACTCTCTCCCTGACCGGAGGGGGGCCACGCGGCCTGCCCGTCGAGCCACGGCATCAACATGGCTCGCATTGAGGCGGGCAGCAAGGTGTCGGGGTGGGAGACGATCTCACGATAGTTAATGTTCAAGTCCTGGAACATGACGGCAGAAGCTTCGTAACTCGTCCACCCGCCGCCCCAAGACATACGGGTGACGATGATGAATCCGAGCCTGCCTTGAGGCGATTTCACCGCGCGCATGCTCTCTTGGCTGCGCAAGCCGCGGGAAACGAATCGCCTCGGGAGCGAGGCAAAGACCCACGCCACGCCGACGGTGGTGATCAGACCCAGCGCGAGCGCCACCACAGCGCGCCGGAGCTGGCGCCGAAGGCGCGACGGCGTTGTCGGTGGGGCGGTCACGGTTGAGTGAGTCTACGGCGCGGGTGCGGGTGAGCCCGGCGTGCGCGCTGGGAGTCCTTCGCCCGATTCCTCGGCGATTTCCGCTACGAGCCCCGAACATAGTGAGTGGGCCGCGGGGGCCGAGCGAGTACGGCCCCGTGCCATTCGTCCGCGAGCGCCCAGCGGCAGGGGCATGGGCACGGGTGTACCGACGCTGGCCGGCGGTCCGGCGCGAGTCCATTCCCGGCGGGTCTCCGCGGCCCACTCACTATGTTCGGGGCTCGTATGCGAAGCTGCCCGCGAGATCGGGTACAGCGCGGCGAACCGGGCCGCCGCGGCGGCCGCGGCAAAGAGGCACCCAATTCAGGGTTGCGCGCCTGCGCGCCAAAAAGGGGTAATAGGTGCAGATTCCCTCGCGTTTTCGCGGCCGGGGCGTAGAGTGGGGGGCTAGGCAATGGGGAATGGGCAATGGGGAATGGGGA
>JBGPJM010000252.1:0-6801 GCA_041485385.1 Phycisphaerae bacterium
CCGAGGAAGCCCGTTGAAACGGGCTTGGGAATTTTCTGCGGGAATGGTTGTCCGCGCACCAACGTACCGCCGCTGAAGCGGCGGCCTACAAGCGAGAAAGCCCGCTGAAGCGGGCTGATGGAGGCTCCCGCGCCGCCCCGCGGGGGGTTTGTGGGGGGGGCGGGCGCGTGGGGGGGGGGGGGGGGGGGGGGGGGGGGCGGGCCCCCACGGGGGGACTGAGAGACTGGGGGCCGCAGATGTCTACTGGGGGAACGGCGCAGCTCTTGATGGCCCCCCGGGGCACCGACCCGCGGGAACGGGGTGGCACGCTCGTTCATTGGGCTTGGGCGCAGGCGGCGGCGGGGGCTTACCGCAGCAGGAGCAGCGAGGGCAGCGAGACGGGCACGATGCGGGGGTCGTCGATCGTCACCCCGTCGCGCATCGTGACGAGAACGCCGAAAGGCGCGTTGTTGACCGAACGCTCGATGAATGCCCGGAGCCCGCGCGTGTCGGCCTGGGTCTCGATCCGCTGGCGGTACTTCACCTCCACCGGGAGCCGATGCTCGCCGATGGTCAGGATGAAGTCCACCTCCGGTTCTGCGCCGCGCTCGGGGAAATGCGAGACATCCAGATTCGGCACGCCCGTCAGGAACTGCCCCACCGCGCCCTCGACGATGTGCCCGGCCACGTCCCCGAGCGTCGACACCGCCAGCGCATCGGGATCGAGCGGCACCTGCTCTTGAAGCCACGCGGCCCGCAGGCCGTGGTCGCACAGGCAGAGCTTCGGGGCGCCGCGCTTCTTCTTCAGGCGGATCTCCAGCGGCGGCACAAGCCGGATGAGCAGCGCCGCCTCCAGGAACCGCAGGTACGCCCCGATCCGTTGCGACCCGACGTTGGCCCCCAGGGCCGACTGGATGTCGTGCACAAAGATGGCCTGCGAAGGGCATTGCCCGGTGTAGCGGCAGGCGATCCGGAAGACCTCTTTGAGAAGCGTCTCGTCGCGCTTGCGCCCCCGGTCGCCCTGGCGCAGGTCGTGCTGGATGGCGCGGTTCACCACCGTTTCCACCAGCCGGTCGGCCAGTTCGGCCCAAGGCAGGTCGGCGAACTCGTGCACCAACGGGTAGCCGCCGCGCTCGGCCCACCGGGCGAAGGCCGCGTCGCGGAGTGTGGCGCTCGCAATGCCGAAGCGCTGCAAGTCCTGCCACGTTTGCTTGCGGGTCCACGGCTCCAGCCCGTTCTCGGGGAGGAACTCGGGCAGGTCCTGCTTGAGCGCCAAACCGGCCACCTCGCGGAGCCGGAGCGGACCCAGCTCGATTGTCGCGATCCGACCTGCCAGACTATCGCGCCCCGCCTCGATGCGCAGCGCCGAGGACCCTGTCACCAGCACGCGCACGGAGTTGTGGTCCACCAGGCTCTTCAGTTCCGCCGCCCATTCCGAGAGATTCTGCACCTCATCAAGCAGCAGGTACACCGGCGCTCCCGCTTTGGCCGCCTCGTTGAGCGTGCGGCCCGCGATACGGCTCTCGAACCACGCCACCAGTTCATGTACGGGCATCTTGAGCGCGTGGATAGCCTCGAGTTCGTCGAACTGGACGCGGAAGATCCGCCGAGGGTCCATGCGTTCTTCGCGCAGGAACCCTTCGATCAACTGGCTCTGGATGGTGGACTTGCCCACCTGGCGCGGGCCGCGCAGGACCGTGATCGGGGCGGGGCCGGAAACGACCGACCGCAGCACGCGCGGGAAAGCCCAGCGCAGGTAAGGCGGCACCGCCTTGCCCGGCTTTCCCTCCCACCAGGGGTTCATGCCGCGGATCAGGCCGTCGAGCTCGGGCGACAGGCGGACCTTGTCGAAGATATCCGGCGTTGTGTGCGGGTCGGGCGGGAAGGGGCACCTCGGCGAGGGCGGGGTCAGGGAACGGCGTGCGATGACACGGACGGAGTTTAGATCGCTCTGAGTGTTCAGATCGAGGACGCGGGGACGGAGCGGTTGCAAAGTGGACAGTGGAAAGTGGACACAGGAGGGGAGTGGGGGACGGGGGCACTCACGCGACTGCCGAGCGCTTGCGGCGCTTCCTCTTGGCTGAATCCTTGCCGACCGCGAAGACGAGGGCTTCGAACTCCTTCGGGGCGGCCTCGACGATCTGGAGCAGCCGCGCCTCGCCGGCTTTCGGGGTGCGCCGGCCCTGCTCCCAGCTCTCCAGGGTTCGCTTGGGGACGTTGAGAAAGCTCGCGAACACCGCCTGGGACTGGCCGGTCTTCTTCCGGATCGCCCTCACGCGCTTGCTGCTGAGCCTGGGCGCCGGCGCTGGGACGATCGTCGTCTTGAGCGTGAGTTCGCCGCGGGCGTGGGCGACGCCCTCTTCGAGCGCCTCCATCACCTGCTCGAACACGCTCATTCTCTCGTAATCCTTGCTTCCCTTCATGGCTTCAGTCCTTTGCGTTCGCCTGCTTCTTTGCCCATTCCTGGTCGGCTTCACGGAGCGTCTTGGCTGCCGCGCACCATGCCTTGAGTTCGCCGGCGCTCAGATCGCCCTTCTCGTCCTTCCCGTACACCGTGAGCAAGCGGATACGCTTGGCCTCCTTGGTGTGCAGGTAGATCACCCGCATTCCTCCACGCTTGCCCTTGCCCCGGCTCGGGTCCGCGACGCGGAGCTTGCGCAATATCCCGCACCCGGGGATCGGATCGCCGGTGTCCGGGTTGGCGACCAGCAGCTTGCGCAGCTTGTCGAGCTCCGCCTCGCCGGCCCGCTTGGACCATCGGCTCGAGAACGGCCCGTGTTCGATGACTTCAGAGTGCATTATACTACGCCGTAGTGTAGATGCCGGTTCTGCCGGTCCGCGGGGCTCATCTGGCCCTTATCGGTCGTGCCGGAGGGGAGGAGGAGAAGGTACGTGGGCAGTTGGGACAGTGGGCGTGGGAGAGTACCGCGCGCCGGTTGGACGGGCGGCGAGCGGGCGGGGCCCTCGATGGCTCCCCAGACACCGACCCGCAGGAACGGGTCGGTGGACGCTTCGTCAGGATGTGGCGCCATCAGCCCGCTTCAGCGGGCTTTCTCGCTCGTAGGCCGCCGCTTCAGCGGCGGTACGGCGGTGCCCAGCACAACCATTCCGCAGAAGATTCCCAAGCCCGTTTCAACGGGCTTCCCCGGCGGCGGCTTCAGCCGGTGTTCGATCGCATGAGGGGGCTCGTCAGGTGCGTCCGCGATCGCTTGGGCGTCGAGGGCGGGGTTACGCGTCCTGCCTTCAGAGGGCAACTGCCACCGCCCCGCATCCGATCCCCGATCAACCGCGGACGCACCCGACGAGCCGCCTCGCGCAGCGGGCGGGGGGAGCGGGCGTCGGCGCTGTCCCTTGCCCTCACGCGATGAGCCCCTGCGGGCGCCGCCTCCGCTTCGCCTCGCTCTCGCCCGCGCTCGGCCCGGACATTCGGCAGGACATCGGGAGACGAGTCGAGAGAACGGGGCGAGCTTCTCTCCGGCATGACGCTTCGATCGGGACGCACGCTCCCCCCGCCCGCTGCGCGAGGCGGCTCGTCGGGACGATCCCCGACGAGCGGGTACGTCGCGGCGAACCGGGCTGCCGCGGCGGCCGCGGCAAGAAGGTCCCCGGTTCGGGGTTGCAATCTTGCGCGCCAAATCGGGGTAATAGGTGCAGATTCTCTTGTCGCCAAGCCGCGGCGACGTAGAGTGGGGGGGAATAGTGCTAAGTGCTGAGTGCTAGGTGCTAAGTGGGGAGGGGAGCTCTCGCTGAGGCGCGGAGGTCGCGGGAAGAGGGGAAGCGGGGATGCCGGGCGGAGGGTTTCAATATGAACCATCGGCGGTCTGGGGCGAGGCGGTGCTGCTGTGCGCGCCGGTCGGTCGAGCGGGCTTGCCCGTCCCCCCACCCCGCCCCCTGCGCGCTTTGGGGTTTCGGCGCGCACAAACGGGCCCGATCGCACACAACCCATTGCAAAGCAACGACTTACACGCGTCCGGCCCGCCGGAGGAAGCCCAAAACTCTCAAAATCTCTCCAAAACACTCAAAAACTCTCGCTGTTTTCTCCAAATCTCTCCAAAACTCTCGAAATCTCTCGACGTCTGTTTCTGGGATCAGGCTGTTTCGAGGCCGTGCGCATGTTGGCGGCCGCGAACCGATATCAAGTCCATACACCACAAGCACTTACAGCCAAAAACCCCGCCGAAAAAAGTCGCAAAAAGTCGCAAAAAGTCAACGAAAGTCGACGGAAGTCAAAGAAAGTCCCACCAAAGTCAACGCAACCCCGTCGGAAGTCGCGCGAAGCCGGCGCAACCGGGACGAACTGGGCGGCGGGTGGACTGGGGACGGGGAGACTGGGGGACGGCCCCGGCACCCATCTCACTTCCTCTCTTCCTTATCACTTTTCACTTCTCGCTTTTCACTCCCCGCTTCTCACCATGTCGACTCACGCCGCTGGCGGCTGGTCGATGCTCTTCATCGCCGTGTTGCACAGATCCGACAGATCCCGCAGCGCGGCCCGCAGGCGGTCTCCCGGCCAGCCGGCGCTCTCCAGCTCGCGCAGCCTCAGGACGGCGTCGCAGAGACGCTCGACGGCCTCGGCGGGCTGGCCCGCGCCGTCGCCGCTGGCCTTCTTCGGCGCCGGCGCCTTGGCCAGGAAGCGGGCGACGTCCACGGGCGTTTCGAACTTCACGCCCAGGTCGTGGATGCGGCCGGCGACCTTGTGGCATCGGACGATCGAGCCGGGGACGGCCTCGGCGACGCCGCGGCTGTCGAAGAGGGTGACGGTGCAGCGGGTGCCGGTCGGGACCATGGCGCCGTGGAGGAAGGCGATGCCGCCGGTGGAGAGGTTCCGGGCGATGACGACGAAGCCCGCGCCGCCGGCCGCGGCCCCGCCGGGGTGCAGCTCGACGAGGGGGGCCGCGGTGGGCTCGTACTCGGCGCGCTCGGAGGAGCGGCGGGAGTCGGCGGTGCGGGCGTGCTTGCGTTTCTCCAGGACGAGGAGGACGTTGGTGCGTTCCTGCTTGGAGAGACGGAGCTCGCTGGAGGTGGTGGCAGGGGGCATAGGCGGCTCTTCCTTAAGGTGGAGGGGCGGTCGGAAGAGGAGTATCGGTCGGATCGGGGTTCGGATCGACGGTCGTCCGGGGTTATCGGGTGCGGAGAGGAGGGCGGCGTGAGCGCGGCTCGCTCGCAGATTCGGCGGCGGCAAAGAAAGACCCGGGCGTGCGCCCGGGTCTCTCGAAGTCATTGCAAGTGCCGGGGTTGCGGATCAGCTGGTCTTCATCTTCTCGGCCTTCTTGCGGGCGTCGTCGAGGTTGCCGACGTACATGAAGGCGCCCTCGGGGATGTCGTCGCCCTCGCCGTTGCAGAGGCGCTCGAAGGAATCGATGGTGGAGTCCAGGGAGCTGGTGACGCCGGGGAGGCCGGTGAAGACCTCGGCGACGTAGAAGGGCTGGGAGAGGAACCGCTCGATCTTGCGGGCGCGGTTGACCGCGAGCTTGTCCTCCTGCGAGAGCTCGTCGACGCCGAGGATGGCGATGATGTCCTGGAGCTCCTTGTAGCGCTGCAGGATCGACTGCACGCGCCGCGAGACCTTGTAGTGCCGCTCGCCGAGGATGTCGGCCGAGAGGATCCGCGAGCTGGAGGCCAGCGGGTCGACGGCGGGGTAGATGCCCTTCTCGGTGATGCCGCGGCTGAGCACGACGAAGGCGTCGAGGTGGCCGAAGGCGGTGGCGGGGGCGGGGTCGGTGAGGTCGTCGGCGGGGACGTAGATGGCCTGGACGGAGGTGATGGCGCCCTTGCTGGTGGAGGTGATGCGCTCCTGGAGCTGGCCCATCTCGGTGGAGAGGGTGGGCTGGTACCCGACGGCGCTGGGCATGCGGCCAAGGAGGGCGGACACTTCCGAGCCCGCCTGCGTGAACCGGAAGATGTTGTCCACGAACAGGAGCGTCTCCTTCCCGGATTCGTCGCGGAACTCCTCGGCCATGGTGAGGGCGGAGAGGCCGACGCGGAGGCGGGCGCCGGGGGGCTCGTTCATCTGGCCGAAGACCATGGCGACCTTGTCCAGGACGTGGGCCTTGTTGCCGCCGGCGTCGACGTACTCGGCCTCGGACATCTCGCGCCAGAGGTCGTTGCCCTCGCGGGTGCGCTCGCCGACGCCGGCGAAGACGGAGTAGCCGCCGAAGTTGCGGGCGACGCGGGCGATCATCTCCTGGATGATGACGGTCTTGCCGACGCCGGCGCCGCCGAAGAGGCCGATCTTGCCGCCGCGGACGAAGGGGCAGAGGAGGTCGATGACCTTGATGCCGGTCTCGAGGATCTCGGTGTTGGGGTTGAGCTGGGAGAACTCGGGCGGGGACCTGTGGATGGGCATGCGCTTGCCGACCTTGGGAGCAGGGCGCTTGTCGATGGGCTCGCCGAGGAGGTTGAAGACGCGGCCGAGGACGGTCTCGCCGACGGGGACGGTGACGGGGCCGCCGGTGTCGAGGCAGGGCATGCCGCGCTGCAGGCCGTCGGTGGTGCCGAGCGCGACGGCGCGGACGCGCCCGCCGCCGAGGTGCTGCTGGACCTCGCCGACGAGCTTGAGATGGCCGAAGGGGGTGTCCTGCTCGACGATGAGGGCGTTGTAGATGGAGGGGAGGGAATCTTCGGCGAACTGGGCGTCGAAGGTCGAGCCGATGACCTGGTTGATCGTGCCGGTGGTTGACATGACTGGGGTTGGTCCTGGGGTCGGGGGGGCGGGGTGCGAGGTGCCGGTCTGAGGGCGAGAAGGGTAGGTAGGAGGGGTGGGGATGGCGAGGACGAGGGGATGCGGGGGGCTGGCGGACTGGGAGACTGGGGGACCCTCGG
>JBGPJM010000253.1:0-6713 GCA_041485385.1 Phycisphaerae bacterium
ATCGGAGGCCCGCTAACCGCCCGCCACGCGGGCCCAGGGAGTCCCTTGCCTATGTCCGGACATAACCGCACCCCCCGGATGCAAAAGAGCCAATCCCGGCTCCGCACGCCTCTTGACATCGGACGCTCTCTCATGGATGGGAGATCCAAGGCCACACCAGATGGCTCACCGATCTGGAGCGTCGAACGCGAGGTCGTGGTCGTCGATCGGGATGTTGATCTCGGGGTGGTAGTGCGTGGTGGACTCGGTCCGGAACGGCTCGCCGGGACCCGGCACGCTATGGGCCTCCCGCAGTCTGGACAGCAGGCCAGGCGGGGCGTTCTTGTCCTTGGCGGCCAAGCGTTCGATCTCGGTGAGCCGCTGCCGCATCGAGCTGGGGTCGAAGTCGTGCATCGTGAAGATACGCCGCAGAAGGAACGTCTCGGCATCGATCCACAGCGTGTTGTCGCTCCCTCGCGAGTATCGGCAGAGGATGCGGTGGCACGAGCGGCCGTCGACCGATTCCTCGCCATCGTGGCGAGACTCAGCTACAACTTCTACGCTGAGCAAAGACTTGCTGCCGAGGTCCGGCATCAGGAGGTGCGGGATCGTGTACGCAGAGCCGCCGGAGACGCCGGTCGCGCCGGCGAGCGCCATGGACAACGACGCCGGGGGCTCCCGGTCCGGCCTTATCGACCACCACCTTCTCACAACGTCGCCTGCGGCGACGATGAGGTACCGCTTCCAGTTCTCCTCCGGGCCGATGTCGCGTTCCTTGAATTCGAATCGGAAGCGATCGGGGCGGGCGAACCGGGTAAGGAACGGCTTGCTCGTCGTGCGGCGCTGCCGCGGCTGCTCGTGGATGAAGCTGGTGACCACGTCGCCGGTGTCCCGGTACGAGGTGCACGTGGCGTAGGCCTCGTGGGCACGCTCGAGGATGTCGGCCGCGGAGAGCGGCGGCGAGAGACTGGTCGATGGGCGGCGGGGCTCGGCGGGAATCGGGCTCGCCGGTTTCGCAGGCCCCGCCGGCGCGTCTGGTTGCTTCGGCGCGTCGAACTCGAAGGCGTGCTCGTCGAGCGGCACGTCGATCTCCGGGTGGTAGACCGTGGTTGTCTCGGTGCGAAAGCCGGCGGCGAGCAGGAGCGTCTGCCGGAGCCTGGGCGCGAGGTCCGGGTCGGTGGCCTGGGCTTCGGCCGCGCGGCGACGGAGGTCTTCAAGTTCCGGTGGGGACCGCGGAGGCTCGGCGGCGAACGCCTTGGTTTCCAGGATTCGACGAAGGAGCAAGCTCTCGGCGTCAATCCACCATGTCTCCTCGCCCCCGCGATCGAACCGGCAGAAGATCCGGTGGCACGGGCGGCCGTCGATCGGCTCTTCGCCCTCGTATCGCGACTCGGTCACACGTTCCACCACGCGCCGGTTGAGCTCGGGCATGAGCAGGCACGGCACCGTGTGCGAGGAGCCGCCGGAGACTCCGGCGGCGCCGCCCAGGGCGTTCGCCAGCGTTTCCGGGTGCTGCTCCTCCGGCTTGATGGACCACCACCGCCGCACCACGCCCGCGCCGGCGACGATGAGGTAGCGCTGCCAATCCTCCTCGGGGCCGATATCGCGGTTCCTGAACTCGAATCGGAAGCGGTCCGGCCGCGCGAAGCGCGTCGAGAACGGCGTGCTGGTAGTGCGCCTGTGCGGGTGCTGTTGCTCGTGGATGAAAACCGTGACCACGTCCCCTGTGTCGCGGTAGGAGGCGCAGGATGCGTAGGTGTCGCGGACGCGCTCGAGGATTTCGGCCGGAGGGGGCATGGCGGTCCGGAGAGATACGTCGGATGAGGGACGGCGGATCTGGAGGAGCGGATGGCGTAGAGACGAGAGCTGGGGGTAGGGTGAGGGGAGAGTCCTGCGCTAGTGCGCGACCTCTGCGGGCGGTTGGGGGCTTGGGGTGTGCTGGAAGTCGGATGTCCGCCCTGGGATTACGAGGCGGGCCTGTCTCGGGGTTGTTCGCCTCGTGGACTTGTGGCCCAGGCGAAGCGAGCCCTTTCGAGCGGCGGCGGGAGAACCCGCCGCGCCCTTCTACTTCCTTGGTTCAACTGCGGGAAGGGCCGGCTCGGGGTCGGCGCCGGGGAAGGTGAACGTGGTCGCGGCCGTCGGAGTCTCGACGTTGTCGTCGGACCCGGAGAAGATCGTGCAGGTCGCCGCGGATGTCGTCTCTTCGACGCGATCGATCCTGACCGTTCCGAACCATTGACCCCGGCGGTAGGTGAACTCCATGCCGACGTAGACGCCCTGGTTCAGGCCGCCATCGAGCTCGAGTTTGGTCTCGCGGACATCAACGCCGCGGGTCACGTTCTGCTGCGGGAGCGCGCTTGCCTTCGTCACCCTCAAGCTCAGCGGCTTCTCGACGATGAGCCTGGCGTACTCGGGCGGGAGCCTGGGGCGCCCGGGCGGGGTGGTCTCGGGGATGTTGCGCGGGTCGCCGCCCTCGACCCGGAGCGGGATGCCGCGCATCTTCTCCCGCGCGTGCCCGCCCTCGTTGTAGTTGTTGACGAGCTTGAGCATCTGGGTCTGGGGGACGAGGTACCGCCGGTCGCCCCATGGAACGAAGTAGAGCGTCTCGCTCATGAACCTGGAGATGCCGGCATCGGGGGGGATCGCGAGCCTGAGCTTCAATCCGCCCGGGAAGGCCTCGGCGACGTCGCCGCGGTTGCCGTCGTAGAGGCCCAGGCAGCCGCGCCAGGTGTAGGTGATGCCCGACTTGGGCGCGAGCTTGATCTCGATGTTGGTGGCGAGCCCGTCCCCGGTGAAGTACTCGCCGGCCCACTCCTTGGCCCAGTCATCGTCCTTGAGCGCGGCGCGGTCGAGGGCGGCCAGCTCGGCGACGATCCGGGCATCTTGCGATTCGGACGGCGCGGGCTCGCGAACGGGCCTCGTGCGCCGTCCATCCACGCCGTCGACCCCCGGCTTCTTCGGCTCGACGGACCGGTCGGGGGGAGTCGCGACGGGGCGCGGCTGGGGTGCGGTGGCTCGCCGTGCCGATGCGAACGGCGGGGCGGCCAGGGCCGTGGCCGCGGCGGCCAGGAAGGCGAGCCAGGCAAGGGGACGACTGGGGGACGGGGTGACTCGGGGGCGCGGGGATGGGGTGCCGCGGGGCCTCATGGGGGAATGTACGCGGTTGGGTGGTGGGTTCGGCAGGGAATCTGTGAAATCGGGAGGTCTCGGGGTCGGGCGTGGGGTGGTGGTGGGTTCGGGGGGTGGCGCGGCGGTGCCGGCCGGCTGTTGGCGATGAGGCCGTCGGCCTCAGAGGCCGTCTCCCGGCCGCTCGATGGCTGATCGATCCGCGAACCGATACGAGATGAGCGCTTCAGCCGGGGTAAACGCCAAGAATGGGCCGGGCTGGGTCGGGCCCGAACTGATAGACGATCCGTCTCCCAGTTGCAATCGAAATCGCTTGGGCATCCCTGGGATCGCAAACTCTGCGGGTGGCGCGGCGTCAAGGTCCCAGACCACTGTCGAACGGGGTGTACCGTCGGGAGCAGTTTTCGAAATGCTTATCCGACCGAGGCCCGACGCGACTGCATGGTGTTGGATGAGAAACTCTGCGTCGCGCATCCGAACTCGGACAGGGAGGCCCGGCCGAAGGAGGGACTGAACATAGAGAAGTTGTTGACGAGGACCTCGCGCGAGCAGGGCATCCGCGGCGGCGATCCGTATCGACGGCACAGCGATCGACGCGCCCGCGGCTGCCAGAACGATGATGCCTACGACCAGCACGACGCGGCGGGCGCGCCGCGCGGCCCGGTGAGGCAAGAGGATCCATGCGATCGCCGGAGGGCTCTGTTGAAGGTCGCGGCCGCATTCGGGGCACCGCGATGAGCCAGGCGCAGAAACGTCGTACCCACAGCCCGTGCATTCCAGCATCGGATGGTTCGCGGCCCGGCTCATCGCCCGTCGAGCGGCCCGACTCGCAAAGCACAGCAGGAGAACCGAGATCACGCCGGTGGCGACGCACAGCGAGGCAGCGCCGGGAAAGACGTGCCACTGATCGGCCCGCTCAGGCTGTAACAGGTACGGCGGCAACGAACACGCGATCCCGGCGAGGAACGCCACGAACGGGGGCAGTACGAGCGCCCGTTGGAATCGAGCGAGTGCGGCATGGAGACCTTGCCGACGAGCGGACTCGGGAACCCCCAATCGGCGCAGCGCCGCGAGCACCCGTCGACGGAAGAGGATCATCGTCGCCGCGAAGCATCCCGCGAAGAGGGCCGTTCCGCCGACGATTCCCGGTATGAGCTCGCACAGCGGGGCGGGAAGGTCGAGGATCCTGGCGTACGACCGGTCGGCCTGAAGAGCGACTATGGGTGTGTCCGGCCCCCACAGCGCCAGGCTGGTCAGGCGAGGACGCCAAACAAAGAAACGTCGGTCGAGCAGCAGGGGGACCTGCTCGACCGAAGGATCGCCCGCGTCAACTTGTCTGACCGCCGAGATCTCACGGTGAAGCCGCAGGGCGGTCACGGGTATCCAGGCGCGATAACCCCCCACGAGTGCCAGCGTACACATGAACGCCGCAAGCAGCGCGAGAGCGAGCGCCCGGGGGGATGGAGTGCCGCGCGGCCTCATGGAGGAATGTACGCGGTCGGAGGGTGGGTTTGGCAGGGTTTCTGCGAAATCGGGAAGGGGGAGGCTCTGGCGGAAGGGCGGGCGTGGGTGCTGAGCGCCGGGGTGGCTCGTCAGGTGCGTCCGCGGTTGATCGGGCGTCGAGGGCGCGCTTAGGTCTCCCGCCGCTCGGGGGGACTGGCCTCCGCGGCCCCCCCGCTTCCGATCGAGCGTGTGGTCCCGCACTCCGGGCACGGGGCGGGGGCGATCAGGCCGGTGAGGTTGTAGCCGCAGGATGGGCAGTGGCCGGCGCGGGCGCGGCGGCGGGCGAGGGTGTCGAGGCGCCACGCCGCGGCGGTGGTGAGGAGGGTGAGTGTGGCGGGGATCCAGAGGGGGATGGTTAGGCGCCTCTCGCCGCGATCGGCCTCGGGATCGAGACAGGGCCACCACTCAAAGTACCAGGTCGGAGTGGTGCCGTGCCCGACGTGGACGCCCGTCCATCCGGCGGATGAGTCGGGGTCGTAGCCGACGGAGATGCAACCTTCACCAATGTCGGCGAAGTATCCCTTCCTGTCCTGCCAGGACACATACCACGACCGCCCGCTTGCGATCCACGTCGCGACCAGCACGAGCGTCGCCGCAGTTCCGCCCCACTTGATGGTCCTCCTGATACTGGGGTGCGGGCGCATGGAGGAGCGTAGTTAGGCCTTGGGCCCTGGGACGTGGGCCCTGGTGGATGCGGGATGCGGCCGCGCGGCGGTGAGCCCCCGCGGCCCGCTCACTGCGTTCGGGGCTCGTATCGAAAGTCGCCGAGTAATCGGGCGAAGGGCTTCCAGGACGCAGGGCGGGGCTCACCCGACCTGCGCCGTAGACTCACTCAACCGTGACCGCCCTACCGACAACCCCGTCGCGCCTTCGGCGCTGGCTGCGGCGCGCCGTAGTGGCAGTGGGCCTGGGCGTGATCACCACCGTTGGTGTGGCGTGGGCCTGCGCGGTGATTCCACCTCCCGGCGGCGGCCGGACGTGCGGTTCGGACGTCGGCAGCCGCGCACTGGCGCCCACCGAGGGGCACGGTGTCCTTCAGACCAACCACACGTACTGGGGCGGGTGGACGTATTACAGCGGCGGCGTTATTCACAGCAACCTGCTCGTGCCGCGGCCCGACGGCGCCGCGCCCGACAGCGTCCTGCCGGTCTCGCTTCGCCGCGAGCTGCTGCCCTGGTGCTACGGCGATGCACCGTGGCCGCCCGAGGGAACGCACGACATCCGGGCGTTTGTTTCGTGCGGCTGGCTGCTCCGCGCCCTCGCATGCGCCGGCGCGAGAACGACGACGTACCTGCCGGCGCCTATGCCGCGGACTCCAACGGTGCTATACGGCTTGCCGGTGCCCCGTCGGTTCGCGCGATACTTCGCCAACTCGACCGTTGCCGGGAGCGCCCTCCTCCCCACCCAGCCCCTCTACCGCGGGCTCATCCTCGACACGCTCCTCTTCAGCGCCGCGTGGTTCCCTCTCCTCGCCGTCCCGGGCGTCCGCCGTCGCACCCGCCGCCGCCGGCGCGGACACTGCCCCGCCTGCGGGTATGACCGGCTGGGCGAGTTCGGGACGCCGTGCCCGGAGTGTGGTGCGCGCGTGCCGTAGCGAGGTGGCAGAGGACCGGCGCGCGGTCGTCGTCAATTATCCAGATCCGCCGCCGGCGTGATCGGACGCCCGCGGACGAACGGCACCGGGCCGTTCTCGCTGGGCCCCCGCGGCCCACTCACTGCGTTCGGGGCTCGTATCGAAAGTCTCTCACGAGCTCAACAGGTACCGCCGCGGGCGTGATCGGGCGACCGCGGACGAAGGTTACGGGGCAGTTGTCGCTCGACGCCCGCGGCCCGCTCACTGCGTTCGGGGCTCGTATTGAAGTCGCCCGCGAGGTCGGCGCACGGCGCGGCGGTCGGCGAACCGGCACTTGCGGGACGTCCGGGCGGACGCACGGCCCGGAGGGGTCCGCTCTCGCCCCACGCCGGTTGCGCCAGAGGAGCGGGTGCATGGCGCCGGTCGTCGACGTGGCCGCGCTGATCGCCGTGCGGCGGTCCGGACCGGGGCCGATGTCGCTGGGCCCGCGGTCCACTCACTGCGGTCAACTGCTCTTCGCGGCCTTGTAGAA
>JBGPJM010000254.1:0-6471 GCA_041485385.1 Phycisphaerae bacterium
CGGCGCGAACGTCCTCGTTGGAGGCCTCACACCCGCGGGCGTCAGCAGCGAGGCCTGGACATGGAACGGCGCGGTGTGGACCCGGGTGGTCGGCGGCCCCTCCGCACGATACCAACACGCGATGGCCTACGACGCGGACCACGGCGTCAACGTGCTCTTTGGCGGGAGCCCCTTCAGCAGCGGCCCCAACGGCGAGACCTGGGAACTGAGAGCGATACTCTGCGCGGCCGACTTCAACAGTTCCGGCGTTGTCAACTCGCAGGACTTCTTCGACTTCCTCGGAGCGTTCTTCACGGGGCAACCCGCCGCGGATTTCAATCACGACACGTTCGTCAACTCGCAGGATTTCTTTGACTTCGGGGTGCTGACTGACTGACGGAGAATCTGCTGCGCGGGGTGCGTCCGGGGATGACGCCCTACCGTGGACGCGACGAGGTGGCGCCGAAGTACGACCCTCCCCGGTCGTGGCGTCCGCGGTTGATCGGGGATCGGATGCGGGGCGGCGACCAGTGTGCGATCCGGGTCCAGGACGGGAGATGAACAGAATCCTGGCGACGGACGCGCAGGATGATCGGTCACAGTCCGTAGTTCATTGTGGTGAGTCCTTGAACGCCCCACATCTTCCGGAAGGCGCCACAATCGACAGCAGCAGCGAAAGGCACATCGAGGCCCGGTATCGAGTGTTGATCGTTCGCATTTCTGCGGCTCCTGATAGTGCTTCCAGGTTCCCCCGAAACCGTGTTCTCCAATGGCCCTCAAGCTTCATCACGACCCAAGGAGCTTATGGCTTCCGAGGGGTATCTTCGATTCCGATGCCAGCGGTCTTGAGCTCCCTTCGAAGGCGTTCCGCCAGTTGATCGCGGTGTTCCTTGACCGCGATATTTGCGCGGTGGATGTCTATTCCCGCCGCATCATCAAGCTTGCGATGCTCCTCAGTGTCGCCTACGACGACCTGTCGTTCGGCCAGAAAGAGCATTCGCCGCGCGCGCGACAAATCTTCGAGGAGCGGGCGCTCAAATCGCTGGTGGGCCGCTTCGAGATCACGGAAGATCTGGCGTTGAGTTTCGTCGATGTTCCTAGCGTCTTTCGCCAGACGCAGCAGTCTATCGACCTCTGAAGGACGATATACATCCGGATCGCAAGCGACGTCGAACGCTGTTCGAAACTTCCGGCCGTGCTCGTCATCTAGGGCGTTCTGCAAACTGGCCGCGAATCGTAGTTGCACTTCCCCGATCTTGGCATCGACTTCGTTGAGTTGCAGAAGCAGGACTTTCATCACCTTGATTTGGTGCGGCTCCACCTGATTGTCTACGTCCTCGCCACGAGCCCAGATTTCGAAATACTCAAGCCAAATCTTCTTGCGACTGCGAAGTAGAGGATCTATCGCTTCATCGTATTCCGTAAGCACCGCAAGATGTGGACCAGGTCCACTCGGCAGGTGGTCCCGTGCCATCTCGGCAATATCGATCTTGGCGAACGGAAGTTCACACTGGGGTAGCACTGTGTAGCGGCGGCGCAACATCTGCAGACGATCTTGCTCTTGCTCAGGCCAATTGACGGGCAATATCGCTCGCAAATCGTCAAATAATTCCTTCTCATCGCGTTCGTGGCGCTTGCAACACTCCCACTCGAGTTGTCGCCCCTGCTTCCGTAATCTCGCGGGAAAGTCGGCAACATGCTTCCCATCGCGCAGAGCTTGCTGCGATTTGATCTTCTCTGCTTCGAGGTTGTCAAACGACAGGGAATATGCAACATACAGTTCGACGGCCGCCGCACGACCGGCGGCGTCTAACGGCAGAGTCCCTAGGCATTCCTCGAACCGCTTCTTCGAGATCTTCGTGATGCCGTCGGCGTGAACGAGGTGCACGGGAAAGATGCAAACGAGGGCAAAGCATGCAGCCAGCAAAAGAACAATCCGGAAGTTCTTGCCCTCCAGCATAAGCCGCCGCCTCAAGCAAAATGAGAAGCCGAACGAATGCCTACTTGACGCGACGGTACTTGATGAGCAGTGGTCTGTCAGCAGTATCCGCTCGCCGGAACTCAAATCGAACTCCAACAGACTGGCGAAGTCAAGGCCACCAGAACAGGGGCCCCGGGCGAGAAGCCTTGGGCCCGAGACGGAACGGAGGGTGAGGGTCCGGCTCGTGCCGTCCGACGCGTGGCGGTCGGTCCCCGAGGGTGCGTTGGGGCGCGCGGCGGGGCTGTGCCCTCCTAGCGTGGTCCCTCTTCGCCGACCGCGGCCGTTCCGACGACGACGAGGACCCACGCGGCGATGCTTGCGGCCAGGGCCATGATTCACGGTACGCGATCCCGCGGCGCAGATGGCAGGGGATGGTCAGCTGGGATCGATGCCGGGCGACCGCGGCGATCTGGGCACCCGCGGCCGCCGCGGCAACCAGCTCCCCCAAACGGTGGAGCGCGCTTGCGCGCGCAGAACAGGCGCGCCCGGCGCGCACAAAAGCGCACACCTCACAATTTTCTTCTCCTTGTCCCACAAGGACTTACGCGATTTCACCCTCCGCTATTTCCCCCTTTGGGCGCGCAAACAGGACCTTTGGCCCATAGGTAGAGGGGCGTCGCGCGCCCGCTCCGCGCCCGCCCCCCACGCCTGCACGCCTCAACGCCTTCCCATCCCACATCCCCGTTCCGACATCCCACATCCCCAAACAGGACCACCCGAGTTTCAGACCCGCGCCAAACCACCCACGCATCAACACAACTGCTTTGCGCAAAGCAACTTGCAGCGATCACGACGCCCGCGCCCACCCTCAAAAACCACCCAAAAACCCCGAGAAAATCACCCCCCCCTCGTTCGCGAAAACACCCCGCCGAAGCTCACAACTCAAGCTATCACAAGCACTTATGCAAAAAACCTGCCCTGTTTTTCTCGATCTTTCCCCGCCCTTCTCTGTTTTTCTCAAAATCTCTCGACCCTTCTCAACATCTCTCGACCCTTCTCGTCCCCTGTTCCCACACCCGTCTCCCCCCTCCCCGCGTCCTCTCTTCTCAGCGCCCTCCGCGCCTCAGCGAGAGATGCATTTTCAGGTCCCACCCCAATCAAGCAACCACTAACCGACATAACTCCAATCTCCACAACGACTTACATCAAAAACATCCCAAAAAAGAACCTCAAAAAACCCCAAAAAACCTCAAAAAACCTCGCCGAACCTCAAAAAACCCACCCCGAACCTCAAAAAACCCCCATCGAACCTCAAAAAACCTCACGGAACCTCGGAGGCTCCTCCCCGCGCCGCCGCGCCGCGGAGACGAGAGGGCAGGGGATGGCGGAGGCCCTGGAATGGGAATGGAAGAAGAAACACCGCCCTCCCCTGGGGCGGTGTTCCGTGAAGACGCCTGCCGCGTCTTGGTTGACTTTCAGGTGCTTGGCTCTCGGACTCGGTGCTCAGCGCTTCGGACCCGACTGCTCTCAGCAGCCCGCGAAGAAGGCCGTGAGGAAGTCGAAGAAGTCCTGGGAGTTGATGGCGTTGTCGTGGTTGAAGTCCGCGGCGGGGGCGCCGCTGAAGAAGGCGGTGAGGAAGTCGAAGAAGTCCTGGGAGTTGACGAGGGTGTCGCCGTTGAAATCGGCGGGGCAGGGCGGCGGCGGGGGCGGATCGCACTCGTCGGGGACGCCGTTGTTGTTGGCATCCAGCGAGCGCCCGCGGGCGATGTCGCACTCATCGGGGATGCCGTTGTTGTTGCAGTCGGGGGAGGAGGCGTTCTGGAGGTCGAGCACGTCGTCGATGGTGTTGCCGTTGCAGTCGATGAAGCTGTACGAGAAGCCGATGCCCAGGCGGTCGACGCGATCGAGCTGTTCCTGGAAGTGGCCGTCGAGGTTCACATCGGCGACGACGTTGTATTCGCCCTCGTCGGGCATGGGGCCCATCTGGGCGGTGAAGGCGCCGGTCGGGCCGGTCTGCACGATCTGCGGCTGGCCGCGGATGTCGGTGAGCGGCTGGCCGGAGAAGAGCCCCGCGGGATTGTGGCTGATGAGGAAGAGCGCGACGGGCCGGAAGGGCTGGAGGCCGGTGGCGGAGGCGAACATGGGCTGGCCGCGGAGGAAGAAGGTGGTGGGGTCGCCGGCCTGGTTGACGGTGAAGAGTCGCGGCTGGGCGGTGCGGAAGGCGATGGTGAAAGGGTCGCCGGGGACGCCGTCGTGGTTGCCGTCGAGGGGCGTGCCGACGCGGTCGGTCGCGGAAGGGGCGATGGTGATGGTGTAACGCGTGAAGGGAACCAGGGGCGCGCCGGGCTGGAAGATCATGGTGTCGCCGCGCCACGAGAACGCGCCGGCGGCGGGCGGCGAGATGGAGAAGGCGCCCTGGGCGGCGACGCGGTTCATGCTCTTGCTGAAGCGGATGCTGATGGGGTCGGCGAGGGGGAAGTCCTCGTACCCGGGGAAGGGATTCGAGGCCGCGATGATCGGGGGTGCGCCGGTGAAGGAGCGCGCGATGGAGATCTTGGGGCAGGGCATTGCGGCGGGGTCGTCGGGAACGACGTCGACGACGGCGCCGTCCTGCTCGGTGATGGCCCAGCCGGCGATGCGCCCGGTGGGCGAGCCGATGGTGTCGAGGTCGACGCGGAGCGTGACCGTGGCGAGGTCGTCGCTGATGCCGGAGTCGTACAGGCCGCCGGGGATCTCGACGAAGGCCGACGAGGGAGCGTCATAGCGGAAGAGGCGCCCGACGGGAGTGTCGGAGTTTTCGTAGGCCAGGCGCATCTCGTACTCGGCGCCGCGCGTGGGCCCGGAGGGCGCGCCGGTGGAGAGGTCGTCGTCGGTGTCGAGGAAGAAGCGGTAGTTGGTGGTGCGGGTCATGGGGCGGATGGAGGCGGTGCAGTCGAGGCTGGCGGTGACGATGTTCTCGTCGGCCCTGCCGAGGTCGATCGAGGCGACGGTGGTGTCGGAGGTCTGCGTCGTGCTGATGGTGGTGATCGAGCTGGTGCCCAGGGTGGGGCCGCCCGCGATGCGCAGGACCATCTCGCCGATCTGGGCGGGGGGCGTGATGCCGCGATCGCGGAAAGGCGTGCCGTCCTCGGCCTCGGCGTTGCAGTCGTTCATGAGATCGGCGGCGAGGTTGGTGAGCGGGAGGGTGCGGAGGACGTCGAACTGCTCGACGCACGGATCGGGGAAGTGGACGGTGCCGTTGAAGCGCCCGATCGGGTCGTCGCCGCTCTTGGTGAGCAGGTCGATGAGCGCGACGACGGCGGCGGAGAGCTGGTCGGTGGGAAGGGGGATCTGCTGGACGGCGGCGGCGGCGGCGGCGACGCTGAGGCCGGCGTCAGCGAACGTCTTGGCGTACTTCTTGACGTCGTCGTTGCTGTCGGAGTCCCAGACCAGGACGTTAACGTCGACGTAGTCGGGGACCGGGCAATCGCAGAGGGCGTCGAAGACGGTCTCGCCGATGTTGACGGTGGCGGGGGAGATGGTGAACTGGCCGGGGTGGTCGGGGTCGGGGACGATGGTGCCGGAGAGGAACCCCGACCCGCCATTGAGGGGGCCGATCGTGCGGGTGCTGGTGTTGTGGCACCGAGAGGGCCAGCTGACGGTGATGGTGAAAAAGACCTCGCCTCGGCCGCGCCCGGCCTCTCCCTGGTCGCCGTTCCACTTGAGGGAGAGGCTCTGGACGTCGACCTGGAGGTGCGCCTCGGCGGTCTCGGCAGTGCCGGGGCGCGGGTCGTCGGCGCGGGCGTGGAGGGGAAGGACGATGGCAGCGGCGACGATCGCGGCGAGGGCAATGCGGGAGCGAGGGCGGGCGGGGCTCGAAGGGATGCGGGGATGGCGGATCATGGGGCCTCCTTTGACGGGTGGTGCCCGTCGGGAGGTACTCGCGAGTGGGCGAGCCGTTCTTACACGGAGCGGCAAGGATTCGGCGCGGGCCACCGTGCGGCAACCAAACCGGTGCGAGCGGGGCCGGGGTATGCTGACGGGGGGCGGCGCGAAGGCCCCCCATGGACGAAACCCGCTCGACGCTCCTGGCACGGTTGCGCGATCCGGCGGACGCGGAGGCCTGGCGGACGTTCGATCAGCTGTACCGGGAGATGCTGGTGGGGTACGCGTGCTCGCGCGGGATGGGGCAGGCGGACGCGGAGGATGTGGCGCAGCAGTGCGCGCAGGCGGTGGTGGAGCAGGTGGGGGCGTACCAGCACCTGGCGAGCTTCAAGGCGTGGCTGCGGGGGATCGCCGAGCACAAGATCGCCGACCTGCGGCGCCGGCGGCGCGAGGTGCAGGCGGGAACGGCGGTGTGGGCCGGGCAGGCGGACCCGGAGACGGGGATCGAAGAGGTGTGGGACCGGCATTGGGGTGCGACGCACCTGCGGTACTGCGCCGAGCTGGTGCGGCGCGAGGTCGCGCCGGGCACGTACGCGGCGTTCGTGGAATACGCGATCGAGGGGAGGCCCGCGGCGGCGGTTGCGGAATCGCTGGGGATGAGCCTGAGCCAGGTGTACGTCGCGAAACACCGCGTGGTGGAGCGGATC
>JBGPJM010000255.1:0-6461 GCA_041485385.1 Phycisphaerae bacterium
AGCCCCGAAATAGGCTCGGAGCGAGCGCGCCCGCAGAAAAAACCGCAGGAATACTCCTGTATTTCGAGGATTTTTGGCAGGACGTAAGCCGCTATGAGCCATTTCTGGGCAGCTCTTCAGGATTTGCTGGATTCGGGCGTGGGCACGGTCAACACCGGACACTTGGCCAGGCGGATCACGCGCTCGGCGACGCTGCCGATCATCAGCCGCGGGAGCCCGGTGCGGCCGTGCGTGCCCATGACCACGAGATCCGCGCCCTCGGCGAGCTGCACGATCTTGTGATGAGGGACTCCGTCGACCTGCTCGCCATCCGCCTCGACCTGGGCCGCCTTACACAGCTCGAGCTGAGCCTTGAGCTGCTCGTCGGCGCGTGCGCGAAGCTGCGTCAAAAGCTCCACCGACATCGAAGCCATGGTCATGCTTTCATCGAAACCGATGTAGGGCATCTGCAGCACGTGCACGAGGTGCAAGCGAGCACCCAAGCGCTTGGCAAGGCCGCGCGCGACGTCCAAGGCCGCGCCCGACGAAGCAGAAAAATCGGTCGGGCAGAGAATCGTTTTGATCGGTGTCATGGTGGTGTGCCCAGCGAGCCTGTTGGTTGATATATCCGCGCCGCGGCCTGCGTCAATGTGCTGCCGGCTGGGCGCGATTGGAAAGGCGTGATTGTGGCTTTCGTGGCCGTGGTGCTTACTACACCTGGCGCTGGGCTCGACTCCCGGCCAGCCAACCCCGTGCCCAGCACTGTTCTCGACGGACGCGGCCTGACCAAGGTCTACCAGATGGGAGAGGTCAGCGTGCACGCGTTGCGCGGAGTCGACCTTCGGCTCTACGAAGGCGAATTCATCGTCCTGCTCGGCCCTTCGGGCAGCGGCAAGTCCACCCTGCTCAACATCCTCGGCGGGCTCGACCATCCTTCCAGTGGCAGCGTGCACTTTCTTGACCACGACCTGACCAGCGGTAGCGACCGGGATCTCACCCGGTTTCGTCGCGAGCACGTCGGCTTCGTCTTCCAGTTCTACAACCTCGTCCCCAGCCTCACCGCCGCCGAGAACGTCGCTCTCGTCACCGAGATCTCCCGCGACCCCATGAAGCCCCACGACGCCCTTGCCCTCGTCGGCCTGGCCGACCGCGCCAGCCACTTCCCCTCCCAGCTCTCCGGCGGCGAGCAGCAGCGCGTCGCCATCGCCCGCGCCGTCGCCAAGCGCCCCGACGTCCTGCTCTGCGACGAGCCCACCGGCGCCCTCGATGTCACCACCGGCCTCCTCGTCCTCGAGGCCATCGCGCGCATCAACTCCGAGCTGGGCACCCTCACCGCCGTCATCACCCACAACGCCGTCATCGCCACCATCGCCGACCGCGTCATCAACCTCTCCGCCGGCCACATCGCCTCCATCCACACCAACACCACCAAGGCCGACCCCGCGTCCCTCTCCTGGTAGCGCCCCCCCCTGTCTCCCAGTCCCTCCGTCCCCGTGTCCTCCCCGTGTCCGCCCTCCACCACAAACTCCTCCGCGACCTCCTCCGCATGTGGCCCCAACTCGCGGCCGTCGCCCTCGTCATGGCCGTCGGCATCATGGCCCTCACCATGGCCCTCTCCACCGTCGCCTCCCTCCGCCACGCCCAGGACGCCTACTACGAGCACTACCGCTTCCCCCACGTCTTCACCCACCTCAAGCGCGCCCCGAGTTCCCTCGCCCCGCGCATCGCCGAGATCCCCGGCGTCTCCCGCGTCCTCACCCGCGTCGTCGTCGACGTCAACCTCGACGTCCCCGGCCTCCCCGAGCCCGCCGTCGGCCGCCTCGTCTCCATCCCCGGCGCGCCACCCTTCGGCGTCTCCGAGCTCCACATCCGTCGCGGCCGCCTCCCCGAACCCGGGCGCGCCGGCGAGGTCGTCGCCTCCGAGGCCTTCGCCGAGGCCCACAGCCTCCAGCCCGGCGCCACCCTCCGCGCCATCATCAACGGGCGCCTGCAGACCCTCACCATCGTCGGCGTTGCCCTCAGCCCCGAGTACATCTACCAGATCCGCCCCGGCGAGTTCTTCCCCGACGACCTGCGCTTCGGCGTCTTCTGGATCCCCTACACCGAGCTCGCCCCCGCCTTCAACCTCGACGGCGCCTTCAACGACGTCGCCCTCACTCTTTCTCCCGGCGCTTCCGAGCCCGACGTCCTCCGGCGCCTCGACGACCTTACCGAGCCCTACGGCGGCGCCGGCGCCTTCAACCGCACCGAGCAGCTCTCCCACCGCTACGTCTCCGACGAGATGGAACAGCTCAAGGGCATGGCCCGCATCCCCCCCACCATCTTCCTCGCCGCCGCGGCCTTCATCCTCAACATCGTCTTCTCGCGCCTCGTCCGCACCCAGCGCGAGCAGATCGCCGTCCTCAAGGCCTTCGGCTACTCGGCGGCCTCCATCGCTCTCCACTACCTCCAGATGGTCGTCGTCGTCGCCGTCGTCGGCACCAGCCTGGGCGTCTTCGGCGGCTGGCGATTCGGCCTCTTCCTCACCGAGCTCTACACCCGCTTCTTTCGCTTCCCCGTCTTCACTTTCCACCTCGACTCCGGCGCCGTCATCCTCGCCCTCTCCGTCGCCGTCGGCGCCGCCGTCGTCGGCACGCTCGGCGCCGTCCGGCGCGCCGCCGCCCTGCCCCCCGCCCAGGCCATGCGCCCCGAGGCCCCCGCCGACTACCGCGCCACCCTCATCGAGCGCACCGGCCTGCAGCGGCTCCTCTCGCCCGCCGGGCGCATGATCCTCCGCCACCTCGAGCGTCAACCCGTCCGCGCCGTCCTCACCTGCCTCGGCGTCGCCCTCGCCATGGCCGTCCTCATCCTCGGCTCCTTCACCCACGGCGCCGTCAACTACCTCATGGACTTCCAGTTCAACGCCTCGCAGCACCAGGACATGACCATCGTCCTCGTCGAGCCCGCCTCGCCCTCTGCCACCGCCGAGATCTCGCGCCTCCCCGGCGTCCTCGATTCCGAGACCTTCCGCGCCGTCCCGGTCCGCCTCCGCGCCGGCCCACGCTCCCGGCGCGAGGCCATCATCGGCCTGCCGGCGAATCCCCGTCTCAGCCGCGTCCTCGACGTCTACGCCCGCCCCGTCCCCATCCCCGAGGATGGCCTGCTCCTCAGCGACTCCCTCGCCCGCATCCTCGAGGTCGGGCCCGGCGACACCGTCTCCGTCGAGGTTCTCGAGGGCCAGCGCCCCGTCGCCGACCTCACGGTCCGGGCCATCGTCACCACCTACGTCGGCACCGCCGCCTACATGCAGGCCTCCGCCCTGGGCCGCCTCATGCGCGAGGGCCCCGTCGTTTCCGGTGCCTACCTCAAGGTCGACCCCGCGCAGGCCGCCACGCTCTACGCCACACTCAAGCAAACCCCCCGCGTCGCCTCCGTCAACGTCAAACAGGCATCCATCTCCACCTTCCAGAAGACCTTCGCCCAGAACATCCTCCGCATGCGCCTCTTCAACCTCGTCTTCGCCAGCATCATCGCCTTCGGCGTCATCTTCAACAGCGCTCGCATCGCCCTCGCCGAGCGCGCCCACGAGCTCGCCACCCTCCGCATCCTCGGCTTCACCCGCGCCGAGGTCTCCGTCATCCTCCTGGGCGAGCTGGCCGTCATCACCGCCGCCGCCCTCCCCGTCGGCCTCGTCCTCGGCCGCCTCCTCTCGGCTTACGCCGCCACCGCCCTCCGCACCGAGACCCACCGCATCCCCCTCGTCATCAACACCAGCACCTACGGGTTCGCGGCCACCGTCATCCTCGTCGCCGCACTCCTCTCCGGCCTCGTCGTCCGGCGCGGCCTCGACCACCTCGATCTCATCGAAACCCTCAAGTCCAAAGGCTGAGCGAGAATGGAGGAAGCGGCGATGCCGATCTCAGGCAAACACTCTGGAAGCGCCGCCCCGGCGTGGCGTTCACGCCCTCAGTTTCTCTCCTCTCTTCTCCCCTCTCTGTGTTCTCTGTGGTAAACCTCTTCTCCCGTGCCCCGACGATGAATAATGCAGGCCAACCGTGAAGCGCCTCCTCCGCCGCATCATCTCTCTCCTCCTCGTTCTCGCCGTCCTCGGCGCCCTTGCCTACGCGCTCTACCCTGCGCCCGTTCCCGTCGAGGTCACCCAGGTTGCCCGCGGCCCCTTGCGCGTCACCGTCGATGAGGACGGGCGCACCCGCATCAAGGAGCAGTACACCGTCTCCGCCCCCCTCGCCGGTCGCCTCGCCCGCATCACCCTCAAGCCCGGCGACCCCGCCGAGGCCGGCAAGACCCTCCTCGCCGCGATCGACCCGCAGGACCCCTCCCTCCTCGACCCCCGCGCCCTCGCCGAGACCCAGGCCCGCGCCTCCGCCGCGCAGGCCGCCCTCGACCGCGCCGGCGCCTCGGTCACCGCCTCCGCCGCGTCCCTCGAGCTCGCCCAAACCTCCCTCGCCCGCCTGCGCGAGGCCGCCAAGGCCGGCAGCTCGAACCCCAAAGAGCTCGATGACGCCGCCCTCACCCAGACCATCCGCGCCGAGGAGCTCAAGGCCGCCACATTCGCGCGCGACATCGCCCGCTTCGAGCTCGAACAGGCGAGCGCCGCTCTCATCCACGCCCAGCCCCAGACCAGCGGCGCGCCCGATGCGCACCGCTTCGAGATCCTCGCCCCCGTCACCGGGCGCGTCCTCCGCGTCCTCCAGGAGTCCGCCGCCGTCGTCGCACCCGGTCAACCACTCATCCAGATCGGCGACCCCGCCGACCTCGAGGTCGAGGTCGATGTCCTCTCCACCGATGCCGTCGCCATCCACCCCGGCGCCCCCGTCTCGCTCGAGCGCTGGGGCGGCGAGCACCCCCTCCGCGCCGTTGTCCGCCTCGTCGAGCCCAAGGCCTTCACCAAGATTTCCGCCCTCGGCGTCGAGGAGCAGCGCGTCTACGTCATCATCGACTTCGTTGACCCTCCGCCGGCCCGCGCCGGTCTCGGCGACGCTTACCGCGTCGAGGCCCGCATCGTCGTCTGGGAAGATCCCGACGTCCTCCGCGTCCCCACCGGCGCCCTCTTCCGCGACGCCGACTCCTGGGCCGTTTTCACCGTCGAAAGCGGGCGCGCTCAGGTCCGCCGCATCACCCTCGGCAAACGCAACTCCGACCACGCCCAGATCCTGACCGGACTCACCGCCGGCGACAGCATCATCCTCTACCCCAGCGACAAGGTCCACGCCGGCACGCGCGTCGCCCCCACCCAACGCTAAGATCCTCGTCCCCCGACATCCCAGATCCGACATCAAAATGCCCTGGATCCCCAAGACCACCCGCCCCGTCCTCACCGCACGCATCCCCTGCGCGCCCTTCGGCGACCCCGGAAAACGGCACATCGTCTCCTACGACGAATACGTCAAGACCGGTCCGGGAGGGGGGGGGTACGAAGCGCTCCGCAAAGCCCTCACCATGACCCCCGAGCAGGTCACGGAGGAAGTGAAAAAGTCCCAGCTCCGCGGCAGGGGGGGCGCCGGCTTCCCCACCGGCCTCAAATGGACCTTCCTCCCCAAGCCCGGCCCCGATGGCGACGGCGGCACCCGCTACCTCGCCATCAACGCCGACGAGTCCGAGCCCGGCACCTTCAAAGACCGCCTGCTGATGGATTTCGATCCGCACCTCGTCCTCGAGGGCATCGCCATCTGCTGCTACGCCTGCCGCATCCAGACCGCCTACTTCTACATCCGCGGCGAATACCACCACCAGGCCCGCGTCATGGAGAACGCCGTCAAGGAGGCCTACGACCACGGCATCTTCGGTGGCACCGGCCTTCTGGCCGGTGTTCCCACGAAAAACCGCGACCTTCCTTGGAAAGTCGACTGCTCCATGCACCGCGGCGCCGGCGCCTACATCTGCGGCGAAGAGACCGGCCTGCTCGAATCCCTCGAGGGCAAACGCGGCTGGCCACGCAACAAGCCGCCGTTCCCGGCGATCAAGGGGCTCTTCGGCAAGCCCACCATCATCAACAACGTCGAGACCATCGCCCACCTGCCGTTCATCCTCGCCGAGGGCGCGGACGCCTTCGCCAAACAGGGCTGCGAATCCAGCTTCAAGGGCTCCCCGCCCAGCTACGGCACCAAGCTCATGGGCGTCAGCGGCCACGTCAACAAGCCCGGCGTCTTCGAGTTCGACCTGGGAATTCCGCTGCGAACGCTGGTTGAAAACTACTGCGGCGGCATGCGCGGCGGCAAGAAGTACAAGGGCGCCATCCCCGGCGGCGTGAGCATGGGGATCCTCGGGCCGGATCAGTACGAGGCCGAGCTGGATTTCGACATCGGGCGCCGCTACAACGTGCTGGGGCTCGGGACCGCGTGCCCGACGGTGTTCGATGAGGACACGGACATGGTGGCGGTGGCGCGCAATATTGCCCGGTTTTTCAAGCATGAATCGTGCGGGCAGTGCACGCCCTGCCGCGAGGGGAGCGGGTGGCTGTACCAGCTCATGTGCCGCATCGA
>JBGPJM010000256.1:0-6406 GCA_041485385.1 Phycisphaerae bacterium
ACGCAGACCGTCAACCGTTTCTTCGAGAAGAACAACCTCGTCCTCCTCACCACCAAGGCGAGCTACTTTGCGGTCATGGCCGTCGGCATGACCGCCATCATCGTGCTCGCCGGGATCGACCTCTCGATCGGCTCCATCTACGCCGTCGCCGGTGTCCTGGGCGCCAAGGCCCTTCAGGACCTTGATCCCAGCGCCGGCGCCCTGGCGTCCGTCTCGCTCGCAATCATGGTCTGCTGCGCCGTCGGGGCGGTCCTCGGCCTGCTCAACGGCGTCATGATCGTCGGTCTGCGCCTGCACCCGTTCATCATCACCCTCGGTACCATGGCCATCTATCGCGGCGTGGGCCTCCTCCTCACCAGCGGCCTGGCCGTCAGCGAGCTCCCCGACTCGCTCCAGAAGGGATTCTTCAAGGCCGAGTACTGGGGCGTCTACCCCGTGCTCACGGTGATCATGATCGTCGTTGCCGCGATCGGCACCGTCGTGCTCTCCAAGACCGTCTTCGGTCGGCGGATCTACGCGATCGGCGGCAACGAGACCGCCGCGCACTACTCGGGCGTCCCGGTTGGGCGCGTCAAGCTCCTGGTCTACACCATCGGCGGCATGCTCGCCGGCCTCGCCGCCTGCATGGAGGTGGGCTACAACGGCACCGCCGTCGCCAACGCCGGCGAGGGGTACGAGCTCAACGTCATCGCCGCGGCCGTCATCGGCGGGGCTTCTCTCAGCGGCGGGCGGGGCTCGGCCATCGGCGCCGCCCTGGGGGCCATCCTCGTCGGGATCATCGATAACGCCCTGCCCATTCTCGACATTTCCAGCAACTACAACCGTTTCGTGATGGGCGCGGCGATCATCCTCGCCGTCGCTTTCGACCAGGCCAAACAACGATTCTCCGGGCGCAGGTGATTTGCGCCGGCGTGCCTCCAACGATTGCTGAACACCCTCGAGGAGATCCCCATGAACCGTCGTGCCTTCGCCTGCGTCTCCGTCCTCATCGCCTCGGCCGCGATGCTCGGCATTTCCAGGCCCAGTCCGGCCGAGCCGAAGAAGTACGAGATCGGCGTGATCGCCAAGAGCAACTCCAACCCCGTTTTCCTGGCCGCCAAGACCGGCGCCGAGGACGCCGCGAAGGACCTCGGCAAGAAGTACGGAGTCGAGATCAAGATCATCTGGCTGACCCCGAACAAGGAGGATGCGCAGCAGCAGGCCCAATACATCGAGCAGCTCGCCTCGCAGGGTGTCGCCGGCATCGCCGTCTCCTGCACCGATGGCAAGGTGCTCAAGGGCGCCATCGATGACGCCGTCAGCAAGGGCGTCGAGGTCGTGACCTTCGACTCGGACTCCCCGGAATCCAAGCGATTCGCCTATTACGGCATCAACGACGTTGAAGCGGGCAAGGCCGTCATGTCCGAGCTTGCCAAGGCCATGGGCGACAAGGGAGTCGTCGCCATCCTCGCCGGCAACCAGACGGCCCCGAATCTGCAGGCCCGCGTGCGCGGCGTCCGGGAGGAGGCCGCGAAGCACCCGGGGATCAAGATCAAAGACGTGTACTTCCACGGCGAGACCGCCAACGAGGCCGCCGCGAAGGTGCAGGAGATCCAGACGGCCAACCCGGACATCACCGGTTGGGCCATGGTCGGCGGCTGGCCGCTCTTCACCAAGAACGCCCTCGACGGCGTGTACCAGACCGCCAAGGTGGTCTCTGTGGACCACCTCCAGGAGGAGCTGGAGTACGTCCGCAAGGGCCAGGTCCAGACCCTCATCGGCCAGGATTGTTACGGCTGGGGTTACCAGTCGGTGGTACTGCTGATCGACAAGATCCACAACCACAAGAGCCCGGCGAAGGTGATCAACAACTTCGAGCTCTCCCGCGTGACGGCCGCGAACGTCGATCAGTACGACGGGCTCTGGAACAAGTGGCTCAAGAAGGGCGGCGAGAAGAAGGACGACACCAAGAAGGACGACAAGAAGTAAACACCCCTCCGGTCGCCGATGCCCGATTCGCCTCCAACGTCCCTCCTCACCGCCTCGCACATCTCCAAGCGCTTCGGCATTACGCAGGCGCTGGACGATGTGTCGGTGTCGTTCCTGCCCAGCGAGGTCCACGCCCTCATGGGCGAGAACGGCGCCGGGAAGAGCACGCTGGGCAAGGTGATCGCCGGGCTGCACCGGGCCGACTCGGGCACGGTCACGATCAGCGCGCCCGGCGGCGGCCCGGCACACATGCTCAAGCCCGGCTCGGTGCAGGACGCCTTCGACGCCGGCGTGCGGATCGTGCACCAGGAGCTGGCCCAGTGCCCGAACCTCACGGTTGCCGAGAACCTCTGCCTCCACGACATCCCCACGCGGGCGCTGGGGCTGGTGAACTACAAGGCCATGGCCGCGCGGGCCGAGCGGCTGCTGGCGGGCCTCGAACCCGGCATCAACCCGCGAGCGCCCTTGGGCTCCCTCTCACCGGGCCACAGGCAGATCGTGCAGATCGCCGGCGCCCTCGACGACCGCGCCACAGGCAGGGCGGCGGGGGGTGGGGGCCACGGCAAGGCGCGAGTGATCGTGCTCGACGAGCCGACGTCTTCTCTCTCCATCGCCGAGGTCGATCGGCTCTTGCAGATCGTCCGTCAGCTTGCGCAGTCGGGCATCACGATCGTCTATGTCTCGCACCGCATGGGTGAGATCTTCCAGGCCTGCGACCGCGTGACGGTGCTGCGCGACGGTCGCTACGTCGCGACCTCGGTCGTGAAGGAGATCGACGAGCCCACGCTTGTCGAGCAGATGATCGGCCGGCGGCTCGAGGCGACCCAGCGACGGAACCGTGGCGGCGACGAGGCCGCGGCCCTGCGGAGTCTGTCGGGCGGTCTTGCGCACGTCGCCCCGCTCGCCGGCACGCCCCTCCTCGAGGTCCGGAATCTCTCGTCTTCCGGCCGAATTTGCGGGGTTTCCGTCAGCGTCGCGCCTGGGGAGATCGTCGGCGTCGGCGGCCTGGTCGGCTCGGGGCGCTCGGAGCTGCTGGACGCGATCTTCGGTCTGGACGCGCGCGCGACGGGCCTCGTGAGCGTCGCGGGCACGCCGCTGCCGCGCAGCCAGCCGCGTGCGGCGATCAACGCGGGCGTGGGATACGTGCCGGAGGACCGCAAACTTCAGGGGTTGTTTTTTCAGCTGGGGGTGGGGGAGAACATTGTGGTGCCGGTGATGGCGCGGCTGGCGCACACGGGGCTTCGAAGCTTCCGGGCTGAGCGGGCGCATGTGGGCGATCGCATCCGGGCTTTCCAGGTGAAGACGGCGTCGACAGCGTCGGTGCCGGGGGAGCTGTCGGGGGGGAACCAGCAGAAGCTGCTGATTGCGCGGTGGATGGGGAAGGGCACGCGGGTGCTGCTCTTGGACGAGCCGACGCGCGGGATCGATGTGGGCACAAAGGCCGAGATTTACAGGCTCATTCGTGAGGCCGCGGACACCGGCGCGGCGGTGCTCTTGGTCTCCAGCGAGATGCCCGAGCTCCTGGCGCTGTCGGACCGGATCATCGTGCTGTGCGAGGGGCGGGTGACGGGGGAGCTGAAGGGGGAGGAGATGACCCAGGCGAGCATCCTGCGGCTGGCGACGCGGGAGGAGCGGGCGGCCCAGAAGGCCTGAGAAAGCGGTTGCAGGGTCGGGAGCCGAATTGGGTGTCAAGCAATCTTGCGCGCCAAATTGGGGGAATAGGGTGCGATTTCCACGCATAAATTGGGACGTTCGGTGGACTAACCTGCATGTTCTGGCGGTTTCGGCTGATCGGTGATGCGGGGTCGCCCGGTCCGAGGCGACGCCGCGGCGGGTTGGGGTACGGTGTGCCTGATTCAGGGGGAGTTTTGGCGAGTTTGGCGAGACACGCCCGCGGCGAAGTCAAGTGCCTTCGGGCGATGATGTTGTCGATGGGGCGGCGGTCGCTGTGCGGTCACTCCCGC
This sequence comes from Phycisphaerae bacterium, assembly GCA_041485385.1. Classification (GTDB taxonomy): domain Bacteria; phylum Planctomycetota; class Phycisphaerae; order Phycisphaerales; family UBA1924; genus JBGPJM01. Next base: position 3,933 of record JBGPJM010000256.1, read on the forward strand.
GCGGCAGGGCGAGGCGCGCGAGCAGGACGACGGTGAGGCCGGGGGCGAGCCAGATGGTCTGGCGCTCGATGAACCCCAACCAGAACATCGGCGCGGCGACGGCGACGGCGGCCGCCCACACGGTGAGCTTGGCGCGGCTCGGCCCTGAGTGGCCGTCCCGCGTCGGGATCATGCAGAGCCAGACATAGGCGGGGAAGAGGAGGCCGTAGAAGGACATGAAGAGGCGGTAGATCGTTTCGCGGCTTTCCATGTCGCCGTTGATGACCTCGGCGATCGAAGGAGGGCCGCCTCGCCACCAGAGAGCGTCTGAGCCGAGCAGCCACGCGAGCAGCACAAGGACGGGGCTCGCGCTGAGCGCGAACCGCCTGACGCGGGAGGGTGTGCGAGTGACGGCGCCGGCGTGCAGCGCGCAGGTGAAGGTGCTCTGCGAGGCGAAGTGCGCCGCGATGATGAGCAGTGGGGCGGTGCCGACGGCCGAGACGTACCCCGACAGAATGGTCCCGCCGTACAGCAGCGTCAGCAGGATCATCGACAGGAACAGCACGCCGAATCCGACTCCGAACGCGAACTTCGACTGCATGGCGCTCGTCGCCTGGCGGGCCTGATGGAATGTGAGATCGAGATAGGGGCAGAGAGTAAACCCGAAGGTGCAGATGGGCGCGAGCCAGATCACTTCCGACGCAGGGAGGACTCCGGCTGCCGGGGGACGAGCCAAGTAGGCCACGTTCGCCGTGCGGTTGCCATAGATGAAGAGCAGGCCGGCGATGACGGAGCCAAGGAATACCAGTCCCGCCGCAGACAGCACCGGGCGCTGGCGCGCCGCCAGCAGAGAGAGAACAAGTGATGCGGCGAGAACCAGCCATTGAAAGACCCCGAGGTACTCGACTGTTGACAGGAGCCAACTGATCACGAACGCGTGGAACGCGATGGTCACCAAGGAAAACGCTGCGCACGCGCCCGCGTGTCTGTGCACGATGTCGAGGCTCTGCGCCTGACTCCTCAGCACCCACCCCATCGCCGCGGCGCCGAGGACGTTGGGCACGGCGAACACGACGAACCCCCAGACCCCGAAGTCGCGCACGAGCAGCACCGGCAGGAACATGCCGATGCACCAAGTCCAGGAGCAGGCTAGGTAGGCGGCCCAGCCCAGGGTGGTGATCCAGGACGATTGCGGCGCTGGTGAGTTGGCGTCGGGCGGCACGGCGGCCAGTGTATGTCCCCGGCTCGGCGCGATTCTCTCGCACGCCCGGAGGCACGTCGGTGAACCGGGAATCAGCCGTGCGGCGGGAGCTCTATGGGCAGCCGTCTCGCACGAATGCTGAACTCATCCACGGAGAGAAGCGAGCCCGCCAAGATCTGCTCCGCGTACGTCTGCGCCACACGATCGATGATCGCGGTCAGCTCCGGACCCCGCAGGCCCTCGATGCGGATCCGGATGACGGATGGCCCGGCACGGCCGCTCACGGCCACGATTGCGTGGAAATCCGCGTCGAGCGTGACAACAACCCGGTTGTCTCTGGCCGCCGCCTCCAGGATTGCCAGATCGCTCGCCGCCGCCAGGCCAATGTCGCCGACATGCGCCGCGTCGTGCGTGAGCGCGTTCAGGAGTGGAGCTGCGGTTCGCGGCAGCCCCTGATCCAACAGAAACCTCATGCCCTGGCCGCCCACGGCGCAACGCGGTCATCGAGGTTCGCCGCAGCGAACAGAATCGCTTGGCGAATGTCCTCGTCTTCAAGCTCGGGGTATTCGCGCCGGAGTTCCTGGCGGTCGGGGTACAGGGCGACAGCCTCCAGCGCGCGCCGAACGGTGAGGCGCATGCCGCGGATGCACGGCTGGCCGTTCATCTTCGCTGGGTCGACGGTGATTCGATCGAAGGCAACCATGGCAAATCCTAGTGCGGGGCCGAATCCGCGGAGGTTTCACCGTGCCACGCTTGATCAACCGGGGTCGGGAGGTGGCTCGGGCTCGTTCTTCTTCTCGTCACCATCGCCGCCCGAGCGGCGCTGGCGCTTGGTCCTGTGGTGGGTCTTGGGCGTGACGTGGAAGATCGCGGTGGATCTGCCGACGCGTTTCTCGCGGTCGCCGGGCTTGGCGATCTGCTGGACGACGTCCAGGTCGATGATGATGTTGAACTCGAGTCCGGTGGCCATGAGGGCGCTGAGGTCCTCGCGGGGCGTGATCCGGTACAGCGCCGGCCCGAAGCAGGGGCGGAGAAACTTGTACTCCAGGTGCTTGCACACCACCGTGTAGTCCCCGCCGCAGACCCCGAAGACGTACATGCCGCCGGCGATCTCGGAGTTGCCCAGCAGGGCCGCGCCGGCCATGGCGTTGTACCAGTTCCGGTTGAAGCGCCGGAAGGGGAGGATGGCGGTGAAGGTGGACCGGTCGATCCGCTTCATTTTGATGCCGCTGCGGAAGGCAAACGGCAGCCAGATGAGCGAGAAGATGCGGTGGAAGAAGTTGTTCTTGGTGGA
>JBGPJM010000257.1:0-6392 GCA_041485385.1 Phycisphaerae bacterium
ATCCTCACCGCCTCGCAGATCTGCGTGGGCAACGAGAACGACCTGCGCCTGCGCGCGTGGGGGACCAAGGGGGGGCTGGAATGGCGCCAGGAGGACCCCAACCACCTGGTCTTCAAGCCGCTGGGGCAGCCGGAGCAGATCCTCCGTCGCGCAAACGACTACGTCTGCGAGGCCGCGAAGAAGAACACGCGGCTCCCGTCCGGCCACCCCGAGGCATTCTTCGAGGCCTTCGCGAACGTCTACGACAGCGCGGCGGAGGCGATGCGGGCCCGGGGCGCCGGGGAGAAGAGCATCGGCGGCGAGCGCTTCGACTATCCCGATCTGCGCGACGGGGCACGCGGCGTGCGGTTCATCGAGGCCGTCGTCGAGAGCGGCGCGAGCGAGGCGAAGTGGACAGGGTTCACCGTCGCTCGCGCATCCGGCATGGACTGATCGTCAGGCCAATCGGCGGCGCCTCACCCAGCCCAGACCCACCACCCCCGCCAATCCCGCCGCCCCGAGGTAGACGCCCTCGGGCAACGGCACCATCTGCGCGGAGCCCGATATGTAGCTGTCGCTCTGGTCGTTGGGAAGGCCCTGGACGTAGAGGCCCATCCGCAGCGTGGCGGTGTTCATCGCGGCCACGACCTCGGAGAAGGTATGGCCACCCATCAGGACCAGGACGATCCCGAGGCTCTCGCCGGGGTTGACACCGTCGCGCTGCGTGACCGAGCCGCCGCCGAAGGTGGGGACGAACGCCGGGCTGACCGTGTTCCCGCCCGGCAGGCTGAGGGGCGCGTTGTCGGCCCGGAAGACCACGCCGGGGCCGTTGACGAAGAGCAACGGGGTCGAGACCATCCGGTTGGCGGGGTTGTCGTCGAACAGCACCTGGGTGATCGACGACGCGGTCGGGCCGGAGTTCGACAGCGTGAACACCACCTGGTTGTTGGTGCCCACGTCCAGCATGAGGTGCAGCTGCGACGTGACGTCCACGCCGTTCTGAGTGATGCGGACGAACCCGAAGGGCACGGGATCGGCCCATGCGGCAGCGGTCATCGCCAGACCGGCCACAAAGACGAATGTGCCAGCTGACCTTCGAATGTTCATTTCATTGTCTCCTTACGTTGCGGCGGCGATGACGGCATAACGTCGTCGTCATCACCAATGACCTATTCTGGCCGGCGGGTCTGAGTCGCTGGTGAAGCATGCATGAGCCCGGCGCAACGCGCGCCGTCAGGCGGCGACCGGATGAGCCGCGGCTCATATCGCTCGCGGGGTCGGTGCGGGAGGAGATGGAGCGCCGGCGCGGCGTGTTCACGTCGCCACCTCCGCGAGGCCCATCCGGACAAGGAAGGCCATCGCCTCACCCAGCTCGGCCTGGGTGAAGACCCCGGGCGCGGCCGGGCCGCCGGCACGCCCGCAATCGATGTGCATCGCGATGAGCGCGTACACATCCTGGGACTCGAAAGCCCGGAGCAGAAGGTCGGCGGCCACCAAGAGCCTGTCTGCGTCGGTTTCGGACCGGCGTTCCATGTTGTCCCTGCCTTCCTTGTCGCGCGCCGGGAAGCGCCGGGCGCTCGCGGTGGTCGGCACGATCGATCGTGCCCACGTTACAGTTGTCCGGCCACGTGAGGGCAGCTTGGCAACCGCGTGAGTTTGCCGTTATTCCGCCCCCGTGAGTGTGCACGTCGGCGATCGCGGCGCGGCTGCGCCGATGCGGCATCAGCACTCGAGCGGCGGGCGCACCGTGCTCCACAAAGAGACGACGGATTCCGCGGACAAGGCCGGTCCGCCGGATCTTGCGGCGTTTCAGCGGGACCAATCATCCGACTGGGTCAGCTCCATCGCGACGAACATGGACATGGCGTCCAGGAGTTCCTTGGGCGAGAATGACCTGGCCGGGGGCGAGCTTCCGGCACGCGCAGGGCGAGAGTTGGTTCGAACGGGCGGTCGGGCGCGGTCGATCGGATCGATCGCCCTGAGCAGCCGATTGGCAACCGCGAACAGCCCCCTGGGTCTGGCGATGCCTTGTCGTGTCATGGTGCCTCACCCTGCATACGGAGAGTCTTCCGTCGTGCGGTGAGGCATGCATGAGGCGTCGATGAATCCGACGGTCATCTTGCGGGTTGCACGCTTCGCCGGCATGTCGTCGATCAGCGCTGTACCGAGAAGAAGGGATCCGCGTCGAATGGCCCGGGGCTGGCCCGCATGGGCCGGCCGGCCATCGTCGGGCTGCCCGCCCCACCCCGGGCAGCGTGGATTCATGGTTCTTTCATGCGGTCTTCATGGGCGAACGCCATGATGCTGGCTCCTGGCTTGGCTTGTGAGTACCCCGAGCTGAGATCCCCGTTCGGCGTAACCGCCGGGCGGGGTTTTTCTCTTTTGGCCGGCCGGGGTGGCCGCGCCGGCGCGTCGGACGATGTCCGTGTTCGGGCCCGTCGCACCTAGCGCTCAATGGGAGGCGCCGGCTTTCGCCTGGTGCCCGCAGGGAGAAGTTCGCTCTTGGTCAGCTCGATCAACCCGTGTCTCAGCCGTGACAGGCGTCCGTCTGGGTCAGGTCCATCGCAACAAGCATGGACATGGCCTCGACGAGTTCGAACGGCGTGAACGCCCCGATCGGCGTCGAGCCGTCGGCGTGCGGCCGACCTACGTACATCGGTACCAGCGAGCGACCCCCCCTCTTGTCCTGATCGATGGCCGCCAGCAGGCAGTCGGCTGCGGCGAAGAGCCTGTTGGATTCGACCGTGAGTTGCATCTGGTGCCTCCTGGTTCTGCTTGCCCGCCGGACCGGGCGACCGCGAGCGCCAAGGCCGTAAGGGCCGATGAGCACACACGGTGGTTCATGCGCCTGCCCTCTCGAGGGTTGATGGCTCTGAGCCCGGTCTGCGCCGGACGACTGGCCCTCGACGCACGGAGGAGTCTTGCCGGGACTGGTGAGGCACGGATGAGCCGCGCATGAATCCACCGTTCATTTGGAGACGCGCCATGTCCCTCCGGTCCTACCGGCGGACTCTCGTCGTCCCCAGCTCGGCCCGGGCCCAGACCGACATTGCGCCCGCCAGCACCAGGACCACCATTACCAGCCGGACACGGTCGATCCCCCAGATCGTGGCCCCCGCCACCGCGAGCGCGACGACGACGAGTCCGAGGATCGGCAGCCATCGCAGATCAGCCGGTTGCGCCCCGTGGTGAGCGGGGGCGCGCACCGCGCCCCGGACGGCGGACGCGCGCGGCACTGGGTCGCCCCGGCGGGGCCCGACCGTCGCGCCGCCTTCCGTCTCGCGGGGCGGCCCGGGGAGACTCGCCCGCCGTGTCCGGCGGCGTCGCGATCCGCCAGCGGGCTTCGCGCGCGTATCCGCCAGCGGGCTCCGATCGCGAGGAGCGTCGAGCGAGCCGCGGCGGGAAGATCGGTTGTCCATGGAGTCGCTCCTGATTCCGCCGAAGATTCAGGCGGAGTCATGACGACACGATGGAGCTCCCGTGAGGTTTCTTTCACGCCGCGCGGCGGAGGTCGCGTCGGACCGTTCGGGCCGGCGCCCGAGCCGGGGCTCATCCACCACGGCGACCGCGGCGTGCAGTACGCCTGCGGCGAGTACCGGGTGCTAAGTCGCAAAGGGGGCGTGCACGGGGTCTACTTCGACGACCGGTTGGCTTCGCGGACCATTTTGTAGGTGGAGCCGAAGAAGCCGAGGGCGATGCCGACGATAAGGCCCCACGGCGCGCTGTGGAGCCAGCGGTCGACGAGGTAGCCCAGGCCGGCGAAGACAAGCATGGTGCCGATGAAGCCGAAGGCCTGGCCATAGCCGGAGGCGGCGGAGACGAGCTCGGAGTCGGCGTCGTTCTTGCGGTCTGGGGGGACGGTTGCGGTCATGCGTCAATCGTTGGCCGGTGCGCGGGCCCGGGGACGACGGGGGGACTCCGGCTGAGCGCGCCACGTAGAGTTCTCGGGGTCGTCGGGAAGGGTGTGGCGGGCGGATCAGAACGGAGGCGGACGATGGCGGCCAAGCCAAGCGCTGCGTGCGGAGTGCCAGGGGCTCAATCCTGAGCCCCGCGCCGCCTTGGTCCGGTGATCTCGGCTCTGGCCATTGGTGTCAGTGCCGCGGGCGTTAGCGGTCCTGAGGCTTGGCTTTGTCAGGGGCGTGGCACGCTGGGATGTTGACTGAAACGGGAGGTGGAGGAAGCGGCCAGCCGATGCCGCACTCGGGGCACGCGCGAGGTCCGAGGTGCATCCGTGGGCGAAGACGAAGTGGGAGAGCATCGTCGCACGCCGCGAGGTCGTATCCGCAATCGGGGCACTTCTTCTCGATGAGTCGCTGCGCGGGCACGGTGCGGTTGCGTTGAACGATTGCCAGCGTGAAGATAACCACGAACAAGAAGATTGGGCCGAAACAACCGATGGTGGGGTAGCCCGAGAAGAATCCGAGAACAAACGTGATGGCCAGCAGGACGAAGCCGCCCGCAATCCACCGTTCGAGGCCGCTGCTGTAAGGGCGACGCCATCTGCGGCGTCGGCGCACCAGCTCACGCTGTGCCTTCCGCACAACGTCCTCCGCTGGCCGGTCTACGAGGTCCTCGAAATCGCGGATGCGGGATTCCATCCGCGATGCGGATCCGCCATCAAGGAAGGGGCTGGGGTGGGGTCCGATCATCTGGAGGGTTGTCGGCCTCAGTTGGGCGGCCACTGAACCGTGGCAGCTACGAGCACGGCATCCGTTGTGCGCCTCTCAAGACACCACTGCGCCGGGGAGGAGAGAGGAGAGGAGGGGAAGGAGAAGGAGCGGCGAGCGGCGAGCGGTGGCACCCAGACGTCGGGGAGTCAGGATCCCAGTTTTTTGTGGGCGAAGCTCGTCGCCGCAGCGATGGCGTCCTTGAGCTTGGAGAGGTCGGTGCCGCCGCCCTGGGCGGAGTCGGGCTTGCCGCCGCCCTTGCCGCCGCAGGCCTCCGCCGCGGCGCGGACCCAGTCGCCGGCGCTGAGGCCGCGCTTGATCATGGGCTGGGGGACCGCGGCCATGATGCTGACCTTGCCCTCGGCTTGATCGGGGCTGAAGAGCATAATGGCGCTGCGCGGGCAGACGGACTGAACGGTGGAGACCGCGGCCTGCAGGGCCTTGCGGTCGGAGCCGGCGTCGAGGGTGTTGACGATGATGTCGGTGAGGGAGGCGGCGGCGGAGTCGGCGATCTGGCGCGCGAGTCGGGTCGCCTCGCCGGCGCGTCCGGCGGAGGCCTCCTTCTGGGCGGCCTTGACGCGGTCATGGAGCGCGCCGAGGGCGGCGCGGAGCTCCGCCTTTCGCGCCGCGGGGAGGGTCATCTGGTCGATCTCCGCGGCGATCATGGCGGCCTCGTCGGCGAGGGGCTGTCCGGAGAGGCCCGCGGCGGCGCGGACTCGCTGGTCGAGGCGGTCGGCGGCCTGGATGGCGGCGCTGGCGGAGATGCCGGTGATGGCAACGATGCGCCGGACGCCTTTGGCGACGGCCTCCTCGGAGGTGAGGGCGAAGTCGCCGATGGCCTTGGTGGATTGCACGTGCGTGCCGCCGCAGAACTCGATCGAGTTGTCGAGCCAGAGGGCGCTCGTGGGGTCGTCGAGGAGGTCGCGGACGCGGGCGCCGATGGAGACGACACGGACGGGGTCGGGGTAGGTCTCGCCGAAGACGGCGCGGAGGCCGTTGACGGACTTGGCGACGAAGAGGGGTGCGGATTCGGCGTAGACGCCCTGGTTGGCGTCGATCTGGTCGCGGACGGTGCACTCGATGGCGGCGAGCTCCTCTGGGGCGACGGGGCGCGGGTGCGAGAAGTCGAAGCGGAGGCGGTCGGGGGCGACGAGGGAGCCCTTCTGGTCCACGCCGTCGCCGAGGGTTTCGCGGAGGGCGAGGTTGAGCAGGTGGGTGGCGGTGTGGTTGGAGGCGATGGCAGAGCGCCGGCCGTGGTCGATGGAGAGCTGGACGTCGTCGCCGACGCGGATCTCGCCCTTCACCAGGTGCCCGATGTGGAGGATGTAGCCGGCGAAGGACTGCACCGAATCGACGCGGAACTCGCCGCCGGCGTGGAGATCGGAGGGACCGGAGCGGGACTCGCGGGTGACGGCGAGGCGGCCGGCATCGTGCTCCTGGCCGCCCATCTCGGCGTAGAAGTTGGTCTTGTCGAGGATGATGCCGACGAGGTCGACGTTGGAGGCCGAGTCGGTGTGCTCGTCGAAGTTGAGGCCGTTGAAGATGGCCTTGACGGCGGCGCGGATGTCGCGCCCGTGGAACTTGTCGATGTCGTCGGTGGGCCTGACGCCCATGTGGGCGAGGCGCGCGATGGCGTCGGCGTCGAGCTCGATGCGTCCGGTGGCGGCGGTGAACTTGGCGCCGCCGGAGCGGGCTTTTTCCTTGGCGGCGGCCATGAGGCCGTCGTAGCCGGGGACGTCGACCGTC
>JBGPJM010000258.1:0-6321 GCA_041485385.1 Phycisphaerae bacterium
CCCGATCATCTCCAACATCGTCATCAGCAATGTTCGCCCGCATCAGTCCACGGTGAGCTTCACGACCAGCGAGCCGGCGGTGGGCTCCGTTCGCTATGGCCAAACGTGCTCGGCACTCTCCGGCACGGCCACCGAGGACGCTTTCCGCACCAGCCACACGCTCGACATCACCGGGCTTCAGCAGAACTCTCCGTACTTCCTGGCCATCGACGCCCGGGACGACGCGGACAACACGTCGACCGCGAACAACGGCGGGCTCTGCTTCACCCTGACCACGCCCGCCGTGCCGGAGTTCTTCACCGAGGAGTTCCTCGGGGACAACGACCTGGACAACAGGCAGATCACCTTCACTCCCAACGGCGGCCCCGACACCTACGCCGCGTGCATCGAGCCCGCGGTCTTCCTCCCCATCGACCCCACGGGCGGCACGGTGGTCGCGGGAGACAACTTCGCCGCCGCGGTCACCCTCACGGGCGGCCATGCCGTGCTGCTGTATGGCCAGAGCCACACCTCGTTCTTCATCGGGACCAACGGGTACGTCACGTTCAACTTCGGCGACACCACCGCCCAGGAAAGCCTGGCGGCGCATTTCAGCCAGCCACGCGTCTCCGGGCTGTTCGATGACCTGACGCCGACGACCGGCCAGTGCTCATGGAAGCAGCTCTCCGACCGGGCCGCGATGACGTGGCTCAACTGCCCCGTCGCCGGCACGGCGGGCACGGACACCTTCCAGATCGAACTCTTCTACGACGGACGCATACGCCTGACGTACCTGGGTCTGGCTTCGACCGGCGGGATTGCCGGGCTCTCCTCCGGGGTGATGAGCCCCGACTTTGCCGAATCGGACCTGACAGCGCTGGGCGGCTGCGGGCCGCATCCACCGGGAGCCAGCCCCGGCACGGTCCAGACGATCGTCGGTGTGCCGACAACCATCCGGCTGATCGCCGCGGACGACGGCCCGGGGCCGCTCCTCTACGTCATCACCCGCCTTCCCGATTTCGGGCGCCTCTTTGACCCGGCCGCGGGGGCGATCACGGCGGTCCCGTACACGCTGGCATCGCACGGGGATACGGTGAGGTACATGTCGCTGGGCCTGTACACCGGTCCGGACCTGTTCCAGTTCCACGCCAACGATGGCGGCGTTCCCCCCGACGGCGGCGACTCCAACGCGGCCGACATCAACATCTCCGTGCTGCCAAACATCCCGCGTCAGGTGTACCAGTTCCTGCTTGACAACGCCGATCCCGGCTGGGCAACCGAGGGGCAGTGGGCGTTTGGTCGCCCGACGGGCAACGGCACGCACAGCCGCGACCCGATCAACGGCTACACGGGGCTCAACGTCCTGGGCTACAACCTGAGCGGTGACTACGCCAACAACATCGCCGCCCCCTTCCACCTCACCTCCACCGCGATGAACCTCACGGGGTACGGCGCCGTCGTCCTCGAGTTCCGCCGGCGCCTCGGCGTCGATGACTCCATGTTCGACCATGCCGGTATCCAGGCCTCCTCCGACAACGGCGCCACGTGGTCGGACGTATGGGTGCACAACGGCCCGGCCATCGGCGACCTTGTCTGGACGCTCCAGAGCTACGACATCAGCGCGGTGGCGGCCAACCAGCCCAGCGTGCGCGTGCGCTGGTCCATGGGCCCCACCGACTCCTCCGTCTCCTACCCCGGCTGGAACCTCGACGACATCCGCGTCCTCGGCCAGACCCTGGACTCCTGCCCCTGCGACTGGAACGGCGTGGGCGGGCTCAACAGCCAGGACTTCTTCGATTACCTCAATGATTTCTTCGCGGGGCACGCCGACTACAACGCCAGCGGCACCACCAACAGCCAGGATTTCTTCGACTTCCTCGGCTGCTTCTTCGTCGGCTGTCCCTGAAGCTGGCCCTCCCGGTCTCTGATCCGTTCCTTCAGGCCGGCCTGTCCGTCGAGCAGCGAGAGTTCGCCGCTGCTCGCCGGCGGGCCGGTTTTGTTCTCGCGCTTTCCGGTTGCGAGAAGGCCTTTCCCCAGGCCAGCTCGGGCAGCCGCCGGAACCGCCGGGCAGGCCGCGGCGAATGCCTTATCGGCCCGGGCACATTGCCCGCCCCGCCGGGCACGATCCAGAGATGGGCCATGTCTGGCCCAGACCGAGCTTTTTGTTGATGCACGCCGTTTTTCTGTCACAATCGAGAGGACGGGCAATCTGCGAGGGTGGCGGCCCTCGGCGGATCTCCGCGATCCCACGGGAGTCCATCCGCCCGTTCTCCGCTGACCGGACCCGCTCCAAACCGCAAGGGAATCGCTGCATGGCCGCAATGATGTTTTTTCGAAGCGCGGGCGTCGACGCAGGACGTTCGACCCACCTCGCACGGATCGGGTACGGGCTGATCCTGGCGGTCGCTTGCCTGTGCCCCGGCGCGCTCGCCCAGACCAAGGACGCAACGCCGCCTCGGCACCCTGTGCCGCTTGACGTCAAGATGGAAACGATCCCCATGCTGCGCACCAGCCTCAGCGACGGGCCGGCGGGAGCCCCCGCGCCGCGCGGCCCGGGGTGCCCGCAGACCGTTTCCTCGCACACCGACGCGGACTTCTCCGGCGGCTCCTATGTCGCTCAGGCCGGATTCGCACAGACCGAGATCGCCGCGTGCTCGTACCTGCTCCCCGCCACGGCCTTCCCCATCAAGATCGACCTCATGGAGATGATCTTCGCGACCCAGGGCGCGAATCAGGTGACCGTCACCCAATGGTCCATCCTCGTCTGGGACGGCACGCCCGCCACCGGGGTTCTCGTCGCCGAGTACTCGTCCGACGACATCGTGCTGCCGCATCTCCGCGTCGGCCCCGGCACCGCCGGCGTCAACGTGCAGGTCTCGGTCGACCCCGGCGACCCGGAGCAGATCTTCGTCAACGACACCACCGGCCTGCACATGTTCAGCATCGGCTACCGCATCGACCACCACAACCAGCAGACGCAGAACCCCTGCTTCTTCTCCCCGCCGACGTGCTGCAACGCCTTCCCCACCACCGACACCAGCGGTCTGTCGCAGCCCAGCCGCAACTGGATCCGCGGCGTCGACTGCGGCCCGGCCGGCTGCCCCGCCAACGGCGGGTGGGCAACCTTCGCGGCCCTCCCCGCGTTCTGCCGCCCGTCCGGTGACTGGGTCATGCGGGCCACCTGGGAATCGGTCAACTGCACGCCGGTCACCGGCGCGTGCTGCCTGCCCAACGGCACGTGCGAGATCCGCACCTCGTCGAACTGCGCGTCCGGCGGCGGGACCTACCGCGGCGACAACAGCACCTGCGCGAACGCCAACTGCCCGCAGCCGACCCAAGCCTGCTGCTTCTCTTCCACCGGCGGCTGCCTGAACCTCTCCCCCGCCAACTGCGCGGGCGCCGGCGGCGTCTCCGGCGGCGCCGGCACCGCGTGCGCGACGTACGTCTGCTTCCCCATGGGCGCCTGCTGCCTTCCCAACGGCTCATGTGTCGGCCCTGTGAGCCCGGCCGGCTGCCAGGCCCAAGGCGGCGCGTTCCAGGGGAACGCCACCACCTGCGGACAGACCAACTGCCCGCTTCCCATGGGTGGCTGCTGCTTCCCCAACGGATTCTGTCTCGTCCTCACCCAGTCCGACTGCGCCCAGGCCGGCGGCTCGTACGCCGGCAACGGCACGACCTGCGCCGACAACAACGCCAACGGGCACGCCGACGTCTGCGAGCCCCACTGCGCGTGTGATTGGAACGCCTCCGGCACCCTCAACAGCCAGGACTTCTTCGACTTCTTGACCTCGTTCTTCAACGGCGCCGCCGACTTCAACCAATCCGGCTCCACCAACTCCCAGGACTTCTTTGACTTCCTCACCTGTTTCTTCGCCGGGTGCTGACCGACCGGTCGCTCGACCTGATGAGTTAATCGAACGGGCCTCGCGCGGTTCCTTGCACAATTCGCGCTGTGGGGGCTTGCGGGTGGGACTCTCGACCGTTATCGTCGACGTCTTGCTCCATGTCGTGAGCGCCCGTCCATCCGGCACATACGCGGTATTTGTTCGGCGTCCGAGCCAATGTCGCGCCGCTGCGGACGAGCTTGTGCAGTTTCCCAACTCGCACGGTCGGATCGCTCGGGTAGTCCTGCGCGGGCCGTGTTTGCTTCATCGAAGGAGGTATTCCGTGAGTTTTCACTTCTATGGCAGCCGGGGGGCCGTGTTCGCGGCGTCGATACTCGCCGTTGTGTCCTTCGCGTCCGCGCTGACTGCGCAAACCGTCCCCGATGAGGCGCAACAGGCGAGCCAGCAGCCACCGTCTGATGGCGAGCCGATCAAGAGCGACCTGCTCTACCCGCCCGGCGGCGGCCCGAACGAGCCCCGCGGCACCTGCTCCGGCAACGCCCTGAGCCTGCTGTACCCCTTCAACCGCGCCAACACCACCGGGTGGACGCTGGCGATGGCGCGCAACGACGACGGTTCGTCCGTGCTGATCAACCTGGGCTTCACCTTCCAGTTCTACGGCACGAACTACACGAGCTGCTTCATCAACAACAACGGCAATATCACCTTTGGCGCATCCTACTTCCCCTACGTCCCCACCGGCTTCCCCAGCGCCACCATCCCCCCCATGATCGCCCCCTTCTGGGCCGACTGCGACACCCGCAACACCGCCACCGGCCAGGTCTGGTACAAGATCATCGACTCCAACAATGGCGGGCTGGTCGACACGCTCGTGGTCGTCTGGGACAACGTCGGCTACTACAACCAGCACGCCGACCTGCTGGACACCTTCGAGCTCACCATCTCCAACTTCACCAACCCGGTGATGCAGCCCGGCTCCAACGTCTGCTTCGAGTACGACAACATGTGCTGGACGACCGGCGACATCAACGGCCTCGGCGGCTTCACCGACCACCCCAGCCCCACCACCGGGAATGCCACCGTCGGCATCAACCGCGGCAGCGGCGGCGACTACTTCCAGATCGGCCGCTTCGGCGTGAACAACGGCGCCTATGACGGCCCCTTCGGCGCCGCCGACGGCGTCAACTTCCTGGACCAGAAGCGGTTCTGCTTCAACACCGCCACCGGCAACGTCCCGCCCGTAGCGACCAACATCCCGGCGGCCAACACCTACACGGTGTCTGCAGGCCAGGTGCTCAATCAGACGATCCAGTTCCTCAGCCCCGAGTTCGGGCAGACCACGACGATCACGACGCTCGACCAGGATGGGGCCGTCGCGGCGGGGCTGGTTCTGACGCCGCACAACGGCAACGTCGCCAGCCTTGATTTCGACTGGGCCACGGGCTGCAGCGACGTGGGCACTTACACGGTGATCGTGACGGCCCGCGACAACTTCGTGCCCAATGGCGTCACGACCGTGACGCTGACGATCCGCGTTACCGAGGTCAACAGCTTCCCGACCGTCAACATCACCGCCCCCGCCGCCTTCACCGGCGTGTGCACTACCGCCAGCATCATCGGCACCGCCTCCTCGGGCAACCCGTCGCTCTTCGGCTCCTACACCCTCGCCTACGCCCTCGACCCCGCCGGCCCCTTCACGACCTTCGCGACCAACAGCAATGAGGTGAGCAACGGCGTGCTGGGCACCTGGGACCCCACCGGCCTCGGCCTCGCCCCGGGCTACTACTTCATCCGCCTCCGCGCCTCCAACATCTGCGGATCGATCCGCGACTTCACCACCGTGCTCGTCAGGTGCGGCCAGGCCACGATCGCCGTCCAGCCGTCGCCGCAGACCGCGCAGGAGGGCGGGCGCATCTGCCTTCGCGTCGTCGACGGGTCGTTCTGCAGCGCCGGCTTCCAGTGGCAGCGCAACGGCGTTAACCTCGTCAACGGCCCCCGCATCTCCGGCGCCACCACCGATGAGCTCATCATCTCCGGCACCCTGCTCTCCGACGCCGGCAGCTACCGCTGCATCCTGACCAACGCCTGCAGCTCCGTCATCAGCAACGCCGTCGCGGTCACCATCGGCTGCAGGGCCGACTTCAACGGCGACGGACTCATCAACAGCCAGGACTTCTTCGACTTCCTTAACCGCTTCTTCGCCGGGTGCTGAACCGGCGGAAGGTGTCGTATCTGAGGCATACCAGGGCCCGGGCGAGCTCCGCCCGGGCCCTTTCCTTGCCGGTCCCGGAAGCCGACCGGAGGGCGCCTGAACTCGGTTTCCGACAGTCCAGTGGCGTCCGGGCCCCGGATCGGCGACAATAACGCCATGGCCGAGTCCTACGAACTGGCCCCCCCGCCCCCCGCGCCGGCTCTCCCGGGCACCGTGATTGTTCGCGAGGAGATCGATGACCTTGTGGACTCGATCGCCGCGGACCTCTTCGTCCACGCGCTCAAC
>JBGPJM010000259.1:0-6188 GCA_041485385.1 Phycisphaerae bacterium
CGATGACCAGTACCCGCTCACCATCGCGGATGACCCGCTTCTGCAGCTTCACCAGCTCGATCTGCAGTTCCCTGAGGCGCCGTCGGTACGCGCGGCGGGCGTGCTTGGAGGTGTCGTTCTTGTCCATGAGTCTGTGACCTCGCGGCCCCGGACGGGCGGCCGATCGGGGGGACAGTAGCCCCGCACTCCTCCTGGGTACCCCGGCACTCCGTGGAGGCCCAGCACCGGGATGCTCACTCCGTCCTCCTCATCCGCCGACGAATCCTCTGCGCCGCTTCAGCCACGCTCGCAGGACTGCTGTCAACCTCCAAAATCGACGCATACGTGAATTCATCCTGTTCTGGCAGCTGCGACGCCTCGGCGTTTCGCTGCGCGAGACCAAGTAACTGTTCGCATACCCCATGCTCCCCCATTTCCGCCATGACCTCGGCCAGTTTCAAAGCCGGACCGACGGAATGCGGAAGCCGCGTGAGGGCCTCCTCAAGCCATTTCCGGCTTACGTGCGGATCGGGGTTTCCCAAGAATTCGACCAGCGATTGTTTCATGTAGTAGGCGAGACCGACGTCCACATCGTCGTTTCCCAGTTCAATTACTTGGTTCAGGTATCTAATCGCCAGCTCGCTGAGCTCATTGTCTGACCAGTAGTATCTTGTGTAGTGAGCAAGAAATACCGCTCCGGCTGCTGACCCCAACTCGGCCTCTCTGACCAAGAGCCGACGAAAGTGGTCTTCGCCTCCATTCGGTTGGAAGCCAGTCAGCTCTCGTTCAAGTTCGCTCCGCGTCAGCATCTCTGGTTCTTCCAGCATCCATGGTGCGGCTGGGAGTGACCCTGCCGCCGGCGCAGCGTGGAGTGTATGAACAGCCCGCGGATCCGAAGTTTGCATCACCGCTGCAAAACCCGGAAACCGCGCGCCCGGCCCGAGCGTAGTGCCTACTAACGTGCGCCCGCCGCGCCGACGGCGGGGGGGTCGCAATACCGCACCCCAACCCGAAAGTAGACTCCGTTCCCACGAGCACCCCCATGCCCGAGCCTTCCAACCGCGTACTTCAGAAGATGCTCGACCGCCTGTTCGGGGCGATCACCAGCGGCCCGAGCCTCAACTGTCGGCCTCACTCCAGCCGCCAGCGGGTCGACCTCACCCATCTCTCCAGGTTGGCCGACCTGTCCCCGGCCTCGGTCCTGCGGGAGATCCTCGGCGACAAGGGCATCGCGACGATCGCGGCCAAAGTCCCGGCCCCGCCGCCGGCGCAGCGGGCGGGGATGCGCCGATTCGGCGGCCGCGCGCCCGAGCCGGATGCAACCGAGACCGACGCTCTGGCCGAGGGCGATCCCCCGCCGCCGAAGGCCGCCCCCTCCTCCTCATCTCCCCTCAGCGACGCCCCGCCCCTCCATGACCCCCCCGCCTCGCGCCCCGATCCCAACGAGCCCGAGGCCCTCCGCGCGGCCCGCCGCGCCTGGTCCGAGCAGCAGGCCCTCCTCGCCAAGCTCCGCGTCATCGCCGGCGAAGCCCGGACATACGAAGAAGACACCGGCGTCTACGTGCTCAACATCGGCTTCCCGCTCCTCAGCCTGCCCCCCGGCATGGCCGGCGGAGCCGCATGGGGCGGAGCAGGGGGGGGCCGGGGGGCCGCGGGCGAGCCCGGATCCAAACGCATCCTCGCCCCCATCGCGTTCATCCCCGTCTCCCTCACCATCAAGATGGGCCCGACGCCCTCGGTGGAGATCGAGTGCAAGGCCTCCGAGATCGACCGCGTCAGCCCCAACCAGGCGCTCCTCTCCTGGCTCGAGCAGCAGACCGGCCGCAAGCAGCCCACCGACCTCTTCGCCGACGAGGAAGGCAGCAACCCCTGGCGCGAGCTCCGCGAGCTGGTGCGCCACGTCTGCGAGACCTTCAAGATCACACCACCGGCCCTCTTCGAAGCCCCGGCTCTCCCGGAGTCGATCCCCCTGACCGGCTCGCCGCGCACCGACGAGGGGACGCCGGGAGGCGCGGGGGCGGGGGCGGCCGTGCTCGCCTGCGCGGTGCTGGGGCTGTATCCGGTGGCGAACCAAGGACTCATCCAGGACACCCAGGCGATGCTGGAGGAGCCGACCCTCGACGGCCCCGTCGCCTCCTTCGTGCGAGCGGATGTCCGCCTGGACCCCCCCTCCCCAGTCCCTTCCTCTCCGACGGCGTCCCCCGCAGCCGCCGCATCCGGCCCGGGAGCGGACGCCAGACCCGACGGCGCAGTGCGCCCGAAGAGCCCCCGCTCCTTCCCCGATGAGCGCCTGGTCGCCGTCGCGGATCCGTGCCAGTCCCGAGCCGTCGCTCTGGCCCGCCGATGCCGGGCCCTGGTCATCCACGGCCCGCCTGGCACGGGCAAGAGCCAGACCATCACCAACATCATCGGCGACCACCTCTCCCGCTCCGAGCGCGTCCTCTTCGTCTGCGACAAGCGCACCGCCCTCGACGTCGTCTCCAACCGGCTCGAGCACCTGGGCCTGGGGCGCCTGTGCGCGCTCGTCCACGACCCGCAGCGCGACCAGCGCGACCTCTACATGAACATCCGCGAGCAGCTCGAGGCCCTCGCCGATACCAAGACCACCGCCCGCGCCGAGCAGGAGCTGGCCCGCGTCGACGAGGAACTCGCCTCCCTGCACGGCGAGCTCACGCAGCGCCATGTCGAACTCATGACCCCCGCCCCCGGCGGCGAGCCCCCGTTCCACGACCTCGTCGGCCAGTGGCTCGCCATCACCTCCGCGCGCGACGGCCTCGATCAGGGCGCCGCGACCCTCGACCCAGCCTCCCTCCGCGGCGTAACCTCGCGCCGGCTCGACGCCCTCCACCTGGATATCGCCACACTCCTGCGCCGGGCCGACGAGGTCGCCTTCGCCGCCAACCCATGGGCGAGGTGCTCGACATTGGGTCTGGACGACTTCCTGGCCCGGCCCGCGCAGGTGGTGCGCAGCGCCGTCGCGGCATGCGTCGAGGCCGCGGGCGAAGCCGACGCGTCACGGAGCGCGTCCATCCCCTTCTTCGTTCCGGCAGTGAGCCTCGAGCAGCAGGCGGCAGTCCGCGCCCGCCTCGCCGAGGACATGGAGCGGGCGATCTCCCAGGCACCCGCGCCCCGCCGGGCCCTGTGGGCGGCGCGCCCGCCGGAGGCGATCGAGGCGTCGCGCCGGCAGATGGAGTCGCTCCGGCCACAGATCGATGCCCTCCGCGCCGGAGCCCCCGATGCGGAACTGACGATGCTGCTCCGGTCGTCGCCTCCGGATGCGCCGGAACTGGCCCGCCAACTGAGCCACGTCGAAACGTACCTCAGCGTGGCACGGAAGTGGTACGGGTTCTTGAGCCTCTCAACGCGGCACGCGGGCGCCAAGGTGCTCACCCGCTACGGGCTGGAGTTGAGCGTTGAGAACGCCCAGCGCGTCCGCACCTTCCTCGTCAGTGTGCGCGCGATGTTCGTCCTGCGCGATGTCCTGGAGCAATGGCAGGCCCCCCCCTCCCCCGCCTCCCCCACCTCCCCTCCCTCTCACGCCCCCGCCCCGGCCCCATCCTCCTCCGGCGTCGTCGCACCCGCGGCCACCGCGCTGCCGGATCACCTCGAGCTCGGCCGCGCCGTCGCCGATACGGCCCTCATCCTCGACATCCTCGCCCGCACCCACAAGGACGCATCGCTCGCCGGGATGTACCCCGCCGTCTGCGCATCGCTGTCTGGCACCGATACCTCCGGTCTGGTCGCCGGCCTCGCCGGCTCCGCCCCGCGCGCCGGCGCCCTTGCGAGGCTCGAGCGGGCCGTCGACTCCAGCGCCCTCTTCGACCGCGCCTGGCAGGACAAGGCCTTCACCCTCTGGCGTCGCGGCCGCGCTGAGGATGCCGCGGCCGACACGATGCGGGCCCTCGAATCGTCGCTCAACTCGCTGGAGGACGTCCTCCGCGTCCGCGACGGGCTGTCCAGGCTGCCCGCCCCGATCAGCGAGGCGCTCCGCCGGCTCGTCGCCGCTTCGACCCCGGCCGAAGAGAGCCTCGCCTCCCTCCGCCAGGCGGTCCTCGCGGCCGAGATCGCCGCGCGACTCGAATCCGCCCCGGCGCTCCGCACCCTCGACGCCAGGCGCATGCAGACCATCTTCGAGCGCTACCGCCAGCTCGAGCAGAAGAAGACCGCCTTGGTGCGCGACACCATCCTGCACCGCTGGGTCACCCGCCAGAAGGAGCGCCTCCTCGCCACCACCGGCTCGCGCCTCAACTCCTCCGGGGCCGACCTGCGCCGCCGCCTCACCACCCGCGGCAAGAAGGCCATGCGCCTCCGCCAGGTCGTCGCCTTCGGCGCAAGCATGGAGGGCGGCGACCCGCTCATGGACCTCCGCCCGGTCTGGATGGCCAGCCCCGAGACGGTCGCCCAGATCTTCCAGCGCCGCCCCCTCTTCGACGTCGTCATCTTCGACGAGGCCTCGCAGTGCCGCCTCGAGGAAGCCCTCCCCGTGCTGACCCGCGCCGGCCGCGTCGTCATCGCCGGCGACCCCAAGCAGCTCCCGCCCACCCGTTTCTTCGAGTCCGCCATCGCCGGCAGCGACCCCGACGAGATCCACACCGAGCAGCAGCTCTTCGAGGTCCACCAGGGCGAGATCGAGGACCTCCTCGGCGCCGCCCTGAGCCTCGACCTGGAGCGCTGCTACCTCGATGTGCACTACCGCTCGCGCAACTCCGACCTGGTCGCCTTCAGCAACCAGCAGTTCTACGGCTCGCGCCTCCAGCCCATCCCCGGCCACCCGCGCAACCGCACCCGCTACGCCCCCATCTCCATGTACCGCGTCGACGGCGTCTACGACAAGCGCACCAACATCGCCGAGGCCGAGCAGGTCTGCCGCATCATCCGCGACCTCCTCCGCCGCGCCGACCCCCCCACCATCGGCGTCGGCTGCTTCAACCTCACCCAGCGCGACCTCATCATCGACAAGCTCGACGAGCTCGCCTCCCAGGACCCCGACTTCGCGCCCCGCCTCGCCGCGGCCAGGAACCGTCGCGGCCACGGAACCTTCGAGGGCCTCTTCGTCAAGAACCTCGAGAACGTCCAGGGCGATGAGCGCGACCACATCATCATCTCCACCACCTACGGCCCGGACCCCGCCGGCAAGTTCTACAAACGCTTCGGCCCGCTGGCGATGCCCGGCGGCGGCCGCCGGCTCAACGTGCTCGTCACGCGCGCCCGCTGCGAGGTGCACCTGGTCACCTCCATCCCGCGCGAGGCCTACCTCGCCCTGCCCCCCATCCCCGAGGGTCAGACCGCCGGCGGCGGATACCTCCTCTTCGCCTACCTCAACTACGCCGAGCAGCTCGCCGCCCGCTACGAGCTGGCGTACGCGGCCAGCACCGGGCCCGACGATGCGCTGATCGCGCTCACAGAAGCGCCGCCCGCCTCGACCGATACGCCCGATGACGCCGCGCACACCCCAACCGACCGGCCACCAGCGGTGAGCATCTTCGACACGGCCACCCCCTCACCGCTCGCCGAGGCCCTTGCGCACCGGCTGGCCACGCCCGGAGGCGTCGGCGGGACCGGGGTGGGAGGGGGTGGCGGGGGAGGGGGGGTTGCCAGCGACGTCTACTGGGGCAACGACGGCTTCTGCGTCGACCTCGCCCTGCGCCACCCGGCACGGATGGAGGATGTCACCATCGGCGTCCTCTGCGACAGCTCCCGCTTCGCCCTGGCCGATGACCCCGTCGAGTGGGACGTCTTCCGCACGTCCATCCTCGAAGGCCAGGGCTGGACCCTCCACCGCGTCTGGTCCCCCTCCATCTTCCACGACCTCCGCGGCTGCACCGAGTCAATCCTGAAGCGCGCCGCCGCCGCCGAGCGAGCAACCGACGACCCCGACACGATCCGCGTCAAGCGCCCCCCCGACCACAACCCCCGATAGCGGCCCTCTCGAGCGGCAGAAGACGTAAGCTCGCCCTCGACACCCCGAGCGACCGCAGACGCACCTGACGAGCCTCCACCGAGGAGGGCCGTACGTCGGCGGCGGAGCCGGGCAACGCACTTCGGCAACCCAGGCACCCGCGGCCACCGCGGCAACCATCCCCCCTGAAAAGTGGAGCGCGCCCGCGCGCGCAGAACAGGCGCGCCCAGCGCGCACAAAAGCGCACATTGCACAATTTTCTTCTCCTTGTCCCACAAGCACTTACGCGATTTCACCCTCCGCTATTTCC
>JBGPJM010000260.1:0-6124 GCA_041485385.1 Phycisphaerae bacterium
CCCGACATCCGGACCCCCCCCTGGAGCTGAGCGGTATCAGGTCCGGGCTGGGTGTCGTGACGTCGATAACCTGAGGCTCCCGCCAGCGTCGTCGTCGCGTTGCAGGGTCGGGTCGAGTGTCAACTCGCCGGCATCGACGTCGTCCCCGCGGCCTTCACGGCCGGCACCACCACCGCGAGCCCCGGGCCGTCGGAGGACGCCTTCCCGCCCGGCTTCGGCTCGGACGTCAAGTTGAAGTCGATGGTGATCGTGCAGACGACCCCCGTGGGCGCGAACTCCAGGTTCACCTGGCCGCGGAGCTCGTGTGCGATCATGTCGGTGATCAACGACGTCCCGAACCCGGCCCGCGTGGGCGGCGTCACCGGCGGACCGCCCTCTTCCCGCCAGCAGATTCGCGGCCCGCGGGGCGACCCGGGCGCTCCCTCGATCGACCACGAGAGCATGACCCGCCCGCTGGAGGTCGAGAGGGCGCCGTACTTGGCCGCGTTGGTCGCCAGCTCGTGCATGGCCATGCAGAGGGGCCCGGCGGCCCGCGCCGGCAGCACGCACTCCGGCCCGTCGGCCGCGAGCTGTCCACAGGCGACGCCCCTTCCCTCCTCGGGGCCCATGAACGCCCCGAGTGTCTGCGACACCAGGTCGATCAACTTCATCCCGTCCCAGCTGTTCCGGGCCAGGAGCGTGTGCATACGCGACAGCGCCCCCACCCGCCCGAGGAACCGTGACTGGAAGTCGTCCAGGCTCGTGGCGCTGCGGATGGTGTGGTCCGCCAGGGATACCACCGACGCCAGGTTGTTCTTTACGCGGTGGTCCAGCTCTCGCATCATGAAGGCCTGGCGGTCCTCAGCGCGTTTCCGCTCGGTGATCTCCGAGACGACGATGCCGACGCCGAGCAACGGCCCGTCGGGCGTGCGCACGGGGTAGCACCCCGCCAACCAGTGGCGCGACCGGCCCCAGCCGGCGGGGTCCGTCGCGCTCAGCTCGACGTTCAGCTGCGGCGACCGCTCCGTCAGCACCCGCTCGACCAGCGTCTCCATCTGCAAGCCGACCTGCGCCAGGACGTCGTGGAGGGTTCGCCCGGCATGGACGGCCGGCTCGAGCCCGCTGATCGAGGCGAACGCGTTGTTAACGCGCAGGAACCGGCGCTGGGCGTCCAGGAGCGCCATCCCCACCGGCGCCCCGGAGAGGAGCGTGTCCAGCTGCGCCGCTGTTTCCTCCGTCCGACGCGAAGCGGACCGGACGGATCGCGCCGCCTCCGCTCGCTCCGCCGTCACCGCCGCAAGCAGGAGCGACAGCACCGTCGCCACGGTCAGGAAGAGCTGCGCCTCGTGCATCCGCTGCTGCAACGTCCCGGGGAGCGTGGCGATGGGCCCTCGCCCCTGGACCGTGTTGAACACCACCACGATCGCCATGCACAAGGACGCCAGGGCCGCCCCCCGCGCGCCGAACCGCAGCGCCGTCCAGAACAGGAAGGGGAACAGCAGGTACACGCCCGGCTGGGGCAGGATCAGTCGCGACACCCCGGCGTCCGCTCCGAACACCACCTGCGCGATCGTCGTGAGCGCGACCGCGAGGGCCGCCCCCTCCAGCACGCGCGACCAGGGGACCGTCGCCTCCGGCCCGATCCGCGGGGCCAGCCACGCCAGCACCACCGGCGCCGCCACGAGCATCCCCACCCCGTCCCCGGTCCACCAGAGGAACCACGAATCCCAGAACCCCACGTCGTACGCCGCCGTCCGCACCGCCGCGCCCGACAGCGAGCCGACCGCGTTGGCCCCCATCGCCACCGGCACGACCAGCACGAAGACGTCGCGCACACGCTCGAAGCGGATCGGCCGCCGGCACAGCCGGTCGAAGACCCAGGCGCACATCAGCGCCTCGCCGCAGTTGGCCGCGGCAAACCCCGCGCTGATCAGCGGGGCCGTCCCGTGCAGCATGTTCGCCGCGCAGTCCGCCAGGAACACGGTCATCAAGACCAGCGGCCAGCGCCCGGGGCGCACCAGCAGCATCGCCGCCAGTGCAAGCCCGCTCTGCGGCCACATCGCCGCGATCGCGTTGGACTGCACGAACGCCTCGATGCTCAGCCACGCCACCAGCAGGTAGGCAACCCCGAAGGCCGCGACGACGCCCGCGAGCCCGCCGTCGGAGACAGCGTTCGAGTTCTCGAGATCGCTTGACGTCGGCATGATCGTGGTCTTGGAAGTCGAAGCCGAAGAGAGGGGTTCACGTCCGATCGCGCCGCGCGGGCGGCGCGGTGCCGAGAGGGCGACGGCGTCACGGGCCTGCGCCCTCCGAATCAAGAACCGACGCCGGTGGAACTCGCCGGCTGCGCTTCATCGTTCGCGGGTCTGCGTTACGGTGACCGTGGATCATTCCTCGATCGGTCTTCATTCTCAACAACATAGGCGCAACGCCGCCCGGGCCGGATGAAGACCGTCCGCCGGCCGCCCGGTTGCAGGGAACTTCGCGACGGTGCTGGAGAGCCCCGCGCCGGTCCCCTACGCTGAGCCCATGCCCACGCGTCCGACTCCCCCGCTGACCCCGCCGGCCCCGCGCAGCGACCGGCTGGAATCCGACGCGGTCACCCACGGTGTCCGCGTGCACGTCGTCCCGGCGTTCGTGCCCGAGGAGTCCGACCCGCACCAGCGCCGGTTCATCTTCTCCTACCGCATCCGGATCACCAACGAGGGGTCCGCCCCGGTGAAACTCCTCTCCCGGCGCTGGCTGATCATCGACGCCCATGGGCGCCAGGACGCCGTGGAAGGGGGCGGCGTGGTGGGCAAGCAGCCCCGCCTGATGCCCGGGGAGACGTTCGAGTACGCCAGCTTCTGCCCGCTGACCACCCCGTGGGGGACGATGGAGGGGTCGTACCAGATGACGCGGGAGGACGGGGAGAAGCTCGACGTGAAGATCGCGCGGTTCTTCCTGGCGATGCCCGCCAAGGTCGCCGCCACGCCCCACGGCTGATCCCTGGCGCCGCCGCGCCCGCGCACGCCATCCGGTGCGTCCGTCTAGCTAGGCTGATGGTGTGAAGCCGCACCCGAAGATAAGGAGGAGGGTGAAGGAGGCGGGCGCTCTTCTGGGTGTGGTGCTGGTGGCGGTGTGGATCGGCAGCGCGCACGGGTATGTCGGGTGGAGGAATGCGAACGGGTACTGGATCAGCGTGAACCGGGGGCGGATCGCCGCGGGCCAGCGTGACCGGGCGGCGCCTCCCGGTTGGTTCGGCGGGCGGTATCCGATGGACATGTGCTGGTGGTTCGACTGGACGAAACGCGGGAGCTGGCGTTTCCTCGCGGTGCCGCTGTGGGTGCCCGCGGGGCTGGCGATGGCGGCGGGCGCGGCGGCGTGGAGGCTGGACGTGCTCGCCTGGCGCCGGGCGCGGACCGGGTACTGCCCGCAGTGCGGGTACGACTGCCGCGGGATACCGGCCGGGAGCCCGTGCCCGGAGTGCGGGGCGGGGCCGGGGCCCATCCGCGGGAGTGTGTCCTAGGCTGATGGTGTGAAGCCACACCCGAGGATCAGGAAGACGGTGAAGTGCGGCGGGACGGTGGTGTGCGTGGTGCTCTTGGCGGTGTGGATCAGCAGCGCGTGGTGGCGCGTGTGGCGAGAGTTTCCCGACAACTCCTGGGTGGCGATAGGAGACGGGTCGGTCGAAGTGGGCAGATGGACGTCTGCCATAATCAAGCGAGTCGAGCGGCCGGGCTGGCACGTCAGGATGGGTCGTGGCACCTTCCGTTGGTGGTTCTTCTGGCTCGACGAGAAGGCCATCACGGAGCGGAGTGTGCCCCTCTGGCTGCCGCTGGTCGTGGTTCTGGCGCCCACCGCGGCGGCGTGGAGGCGCGATGTGATTGCCTTACGTCGCTGGCGCGTCGGACGTTGCCCCAAATGCGGGTACGACCTTCGGGGGCTCGGGCCGGGGAGCGTCGTGTGCCCGGAGTGCGGCGGCGCATGGCGGTTGCCGCGCCGACCATGCCCGGCGTGCGCGTTCGAGCTGGCGGGCCTGTCGCCCGGGGCGCTCGGGCTGATCTGGTGTCCGCGGTGCGGGGAAGCATTCCGCGAGACGGGGGAGGCGACTCATGAGCCAGGACACTGACAAGCGGGGCCCCCCCGTCTTGACCCACGTGTATCGGCGTCCACCGGGTGGATAGGGCAGCCGAGCATGTATCCTCTGGGGCATGCCCACCGTCTACATCGAGACGACAATCCCGAGCTTCTACTTCGAGACGCGCCGTACGGCCGAGGTTGTGGCATGGCGACTGGCGACGCGCCGATGGTGGGACAGGTACCGCCATGCCTACCAACTTTGCACCTCCGAGGTGGTGGTCGATGAACTGAGCCGCGCGCCGGCGGCGAAATCGGGCCCAGGAACGCGCCTGCTTGAGGGCGCCCGAAGCTTGGTCCAGACGCCGGAGACCGTCGATGTGGCGAGGTTCTACATCGAGCAGCGGCTTGTCCCGCAGCACGCCGTGGCCGATGCGTTGCACCTGGCGCTGGCGTCGGTGCACGGGATGGACTATCTGTTGACGTGGAACTGCAAGCACCTTGCGAACGTGAACAAGGCGCGGCACCTCGCGGTTCTGAATACGCGCCGGAGCCTGCCCATCCCGGTGATCGCGACCCCGCTTACACTTCTGCCAGAGATCGATGATGAGCCGCAAGCCGACAATCCCGGATGATCCAGTCGTGGCCGAGGTCCGCCGGTGGCGCGCGCAGATGGAAAAGGAAGGCGGCGGGACCGTCGAGGGTGTCCTTCTATTGGTGGCGCGCCGTGCGGCGGAACGGGCCGACGCGGCCCGCGATCGGAAACCTTCCGGCACGGCGCGACGACGCAAGGGCAAAGGGCGCGGCCGAGCGGCGTAGCGTCATGAAGAGGCGTCCGTTCTCTTGGCTCACTCGTGTCGATTGGAGGTGCCGGCGAGGCTCCGTCCCCACCCGCACTCCGGGCACCCCTTCGCTACATCGCCCTTGAGGTCGTAGGCGCAGCGGGGGCAGTGGCCGCGCCGGAGCTCCGACGATGGCGCAGAGGGCGAGCGTCAGGAGGGCGCTTCGGGTTGGGTGGTTTGGCCTGTCGGTCGGGCGCATCCGGGTCCTCGTCTGCTCTGGCGATACTCGACGCCGGGCCGGGTGGACCTGTTAACAGCGCACGTGCGCGGGCGCGCCGCCCGAATCAGAACACCCCGCCCCCCGCGGCCTTCCATTCGCGGTATCCCTCGAGCTCTTCCTCCTCAACGGTGGACTGCTGGATGAGCACCGGCTGCCAGCGGTTGAACGCCCCCGCCGAGAGGGGCAGGTGCCCGATGCCGAAACCGTCCTCATCGCTGATCCCGCCGAGGGTGAGCGACGCGGCGTCGACCTGCGCGGGCCGCTCCTTGAAGCTCTGCTTGTACACGCGCACATGCACGACCTCCCCCTCGGCCACCAGCAGCTTCATGACCCGGAACGATCCGGCGCTCCCCTGGACGATCGAGTACAGGCCGCCGACGAGCAGCGGCGGGCCCGGCGCGCCGGCGGGCGCGCGTGGCGCGGGGCCCAGGAGCCGGTTGAAGAGGCCGCGGAGCATGGGGGCGGAGGATACCTCAGCGGGCGCGGGCCAATCAGCGGGTCAATAGCGGTTCAGTCAGCAGCTCCCGAAGAACGCGTTCAGGAAATCGAAGAAGTCCTGCGAGTTCACGACGCCATTGCGGTTGAAGTCGGCGGCGGGGTCGTGGGCGAAGAACGCGTTGAGGAAGTCGAAGAAGTCCTGTGAGTTCACAGAGCCGGATCGGTTGAAGTCGGCGGGGTTGCGCAGCTCCCACGTGTCGTGCCCGTCGAAGAGGACGGCCGCGCCGCGGGCGGTGTCGAAGGCCATGGCGTAGTCGCGTCGCGCCGGCGGTCCGCTCGCGCCCAGCTGCGTCCACGCCGAACCGTTCCACGACCAGGTGTCGTTGTAGTAGATGTAGTCGCCGCTAAAGCTCTGGCCGCCCGAGAGGATGGTGGCGTGGCGCAGCGGGTCGTACGCCATGGCGACCCCCTGGCGCGGCGCCGGGCCGGAGGAGGCGCGCAGCGACCATGCCGAGCCGTTCCATTCCCAGGTCTCGGCGCTGAAGCCGCCGAAGCCCACGCCGCCGAAGAGCACGGTGACGTGCCG
>JBGPJM010000261.1:0-6106 GCA_041485385.1 Phycisphaerae bacterium
ATCGAAAGCATGTGGGTCTCCTTTCCGCGATGTGGGACGCCGAGTTCACGCTCGACGATCCCGTAATCATCCGGGGAGGAGACCTGCTTCATAGTGTCACGGGTGAGCGACCGAGTCCGCGAGGGAGCGGAACCCGTGGAAAGCATCCCCATTCCCTCTCCGCGGGCGGACCGAGTGCGCATCTACCCGGGCAACGCCCACCCCGCCCGCAACTCGCGCCGCACACTCACAAGACCATCCCGCCGAGCCCCCATCTCCACTTTCCACCTTCCACTTTCCACTCCCCACCACCGCAGAGAGGGTGCCGCCCTCTCCGCACCTCTCCCGCTGAAACCCCCGAACCACCGCGTATCCTCCCCCATGCGCCCCCACCCGCGCACCCGCAAAACCATCAAATGGGCCGGCGCCGCGGCACTCGCCGCGCTACTCGCGCCGTGGGCGCTGAGCGGATGGTGGCAACTGGTCTGGATCAGCAGAGGCGCCCCGTCGGTGATCGGCCTCGGGTTCGGCTGTATCTACGCCGTTGACGAGCCCGGCACGCCTGAGCACTGCGGCCTCGTGACCTACTGGGTGAACAGAAGGACGCGGGCCTGGCGCGTCGCCTGGTGGCCGGGCTGGCAGAACACGCCGCCGGGTGGCCACATCCCCCTCTGGCTCCCCGCCCTCCCCCTCCTCCTCACCACCGCCGCGGCCTGGCGCCTCGACACCCGCGCCCGCCGTCGCCTCCCCGGCGGCACGCCCCTGCCCATCCTGCAACTACGACCTCACCGGCCTCCCCACTCCCACCGCCCCATGCCCCGAGTGCGGCGCCACCCTCATTCACACCGCGCCCTCCCGCCCCAACGGGGCGCAAGCGAGTAGCCCCGGGTGCAACGACCGAGTCTTCGAGGGAGTGGAACCCGGGGTGAGCGTCCCCATTCCCTCTCCGCGGGCGGACCGCCTGCACATCCACCCGGGCGTCATCCGCCCCGCCCGCAACTCGCGCAGCGCATTCACAAGGCGATCCGGCCGAGGCCCACTCCGCGGCTGATGCCGGGGAACCTACGGTTCCCCCGGCACCCCCTCCCTCTTAGAATCACGGATGGCGGAACTGAACCTCTCAGAGCGGCAGGCCTTGGAGAAGGGCTTCGGAATGGGGTCAGGGTACGTCCTGGATTTCTCCGACCGAACATTCGAAGAGTTCATCCACGACAGCGTCGGCCGCAACATCTACGACGCGAAGTACGCTGGCAACGGCCAATCCAAGGCAAAGCGTTTGAGGGCGTTCGTCAAGATCGAGCCGAATCACGTCGTCGGTAAGTTGATCGCCGACCTCGTCGAGCACGCGATGGGCGGAGCAGCAACAGGAACGCCCATGCCAGCCGACCTCCAAGCTTGCTCGCGGATTGCCGATCGGTTGCAGCAGGGAGCGCCAGTCTTAGAAGAAGTTCCGCCCGAGTCCCAGGAATCATCTTTCCGCGCGCTCGCCAAGTCTGTACGGAAGGCCATCGAGGACAACCAGCCAGAGGCGGGGGCCGTCTATGTCTTCTGGGGTGTCGGGAGGCGAGGCTTCCCCGCCTCCTGACATCAGCGATCAAACTAACCCACGCCGCCATCTTCACATCCGCCCCATCTCGCTCGAGATGCTCGCGATCGTCAGCCCCACCGACGCCGAAGTGCACGGTGAACCGCGTCGGGTTGCCGCGCTCATTTCTCACGGACTCCCTTCGGACGGCTCTCACGACTTCTTTCCCCCGGGCTTCTTTTTCGCGGCTTTCTTCAAAGCGTCGTGCTTTTTCGGAGGCTTCCTCTTCGGCTTCAAGCTGTCGCTACGTGTTACGGCCTTCTTCGACGGCTTCGGCCTCGACACGACCTGCCTCTCGCTCTCCCGCGAGGGCCGGAGCATCGACACCGCCAAAAGGACGTGGAGGACGCGTTCACTCGCGATCCTCGTGAAGTGACTCGGCGACCAGAGGCCGTGGCACACGTCATTGCGGATATTCAAGCCCTTGGGATGGGCGAGCGCCGTCAGCAGGTACATGCGGAGGTTCTCGCCGCCGTCTCCCGGCACCGGCCATTCGTCCTTGGCGAGGATGTCGTTCAGGCTCTTGGACTGCATGACCCCTCGCCCGGTGCGGTGCGGTTTGTTGCTCGGCTTGCCCGCGAGGGGCGGGACGAGAACTAGTGCCCTCTCGATCTGCGGGATGAGGAGGTGGATCGCTTGGGTGTAATCGCCCATGAAGTGGGCTTCTACGCCCCGACGAATGAGCGGGATCCTGTCTTCCTTGAAGAGGAGGCACGGTCGGAGGAACCCCACGAACTGGGCCGCCGCGAGCCCATCGCGGACCATCCGGTCCAGAGCCCAAGCGATCCAGTAGGTGTGGAACTGGATGTGTTGACGCGTCTCATGGACCATCTTGCCATCAGGGTCGCCCGTCTCATCGCCCACATCGGCTTCGATGCGGCCGTGGCCGAGCATCTTGGCGCGCCCGAAGAACATCGCGTAGAGCGGATGCTCCTTCGCCACCTCCTCCATGTGCTTCGCAATCTCGCCCTGATCCGGGATGAAGTTCAGGGCGAGACGGCGGAGGGCATCCTCCATTCCGCCCTCCATCATCCCGTCGAGGAACTTGTCCACTTCGGCCTTCGGAATCTCGTGCTTCACGCTTGTGCGCACGAGCCGCTTCTCCGCCTCCGGCCCCATCTTCTCCGCCTCATGCTGCACGCGCTCGGCTTCCTCTTTTAGCCCGGCTTCGACGTAGTACTTCCGTGCGTCTTCGAGGAACATCAGGCCCGTCATGGGCTCGCCTATCTTCGAGCGGCGCTCGAACGCTTGCGCAACCGTGCGAAGCACTCGCGTCCGTTCCTCGGCCTTGCCCTTTCGCTGGTAGTACGCGGCGAGCCGAATCCCCACGTCGCGCGGACCGTGTGGTTCAACGTCCCATCCGCCTCCCGGCGTGGTCATTTCCGCGAGCTTGGACTCGAACATCTCGATGATGCTGTTTTCCTGTTCGTCCGTCAGGGCCGGCCCTCGCTCGGCGGGGAGCAAGTTGTCGAAGAGGTAGCAGTACGTGCCGAGCTTCTCGTCTTTGGCCGTCCGGTCCACGTAGTCGATGCTCGCCTTCACGGCCGCGCCGATCCGCTCGGTATCCTTGACCCGGAGGGCCAGTTCGAGCGCGCGGCCCAAGCTAAAGCGAGTGTCGCCCCACGCGGAGCCGTTGTCCAAGACCGAAGCGGCGATGTAGTTGTCGATCGCCAGCCGAGCGAAGTCGATGCCGTCCCTGCCGCGCTTCGCCTTCGTCACGAACTCCGTCGTGTCCCACACCAAGTCCGCGTAGCGGGCCACGAGGACGGGGTGCTTCGCCGACTTCGCTCGGCCGGCCCAGTATGCGATCGTTTCGGCGTCGGCTTCCCGGAGGTCGGGGACGTAGAAGGCCGTGCCGCCGTTGTTGCCGCTCATCGACGGTTGGAAGTGCGTCCCCCACGGGCCGCCGTTGGGCACATCGCGCACTCCGAAGCCAAAGGCCGCCCACTCCGCCCACCCGCCGCGGCGAGCGTCCGCGGATAGAGCGTTCCGATCCTTGACCGCGTTTTGGACGGCCCGTTCAACGTCGTGGACGGTGAACGTGTCAATCCGAACATCGAAGGCGGACAGCACCGCGGCAATCTCGGAGGGTGTTTGTAGAGACATTCCCCGCGCGGCTCCTCTGGTTCGTGGCCCTCTCCTCACCTCTCCCGCCAAGACCCCGCGCCACCTATCCCCGTGCGCCCCCAGCGAACGCTGCGTTCACGGCCTTCTTGGCCCAATGGGCTGGTGACAGGGACCTGTCGTTGTCGGCCGCTCCCTGCGGCATCGACCCGAGCCCCCGACAGTCCGGGGCAGCCGGCCTTTCGACGCAGACGTATCCGCTCCACCCTATTTGTGGATCGGCGTCGCCACAGTCGCAGCCTGCGGTGCGGGCG
Source organism: Phycisphaerae bacterium (assembly GCA_041485385.1). Classification (GTDB taxonomy): domain Bacteria; phylum Planctomycetota; class Phycisphaerae; order Phycisphaerales; family UBA1924; genus JBGPJM01. Next base: position 3,943 of record JBGPJM010000261.1, read on the forward strand.
CCGATGGGGCGGTCGAAGCGGGGCTCGTGGCCGACGGTCCGGTCGCCGGCGCGCCGTCGTCCTCGAGATGGGCGGTCAGGAAGATCGCCTTTTCGAGGGCCGCGAAGAAGTTCTGATAGGGCTCCGGATTCGCGACGGCGTTGAGGTTGTACTGGGCGTTGGCGCGCACGAGCAACTGTCGTTCGTTGCGAGGGCGCACCATGACGGTCATCTTGAGGGCGTACCGATCGAGTTTCGTGGCCGTGACGCTGCCGATCGTGTCGTCGGCGGCGTCCACGACAAAGCCGAGGTCCTGGAGTGTCGCCATGACCGTGCGGAGCATCTTGGGCTTGTCGGTCGTGTCGAAGACCCGCGTCTGGATGCTGCGCAGCTTCACCGCGCTTTCGTCGGCCTGAAGGACCTGGCTCCGGGACGTGGTGCACCCTTGCGTCGCCCAAGCGAGAACGACCAAGCCGAGAACGATGAATACGCGTCTGCTCATATCCTCTGCCCCTCCAGAAAGACGGCCTTCGAGAGCTTGTCAAAGAACTCCTCATACATCTTGGCGTCGTCGAGGAGCTCAAGACGCGACACCTGCCCGTAGCTGTTCCAGACGATGCGCTGGAATGTCACGCGGACCGCGATCTGACTGCCGGTCGGGAACGTGACGATCGACACCCGGATCTTCTGTTTCTGGTCGATAGGTGTCGAGACGCCGAAGAGCGCCGCCATGACCACGGCACCGGCGACCTGACCGCCCTCGACGGCCCCGCGGTCTTTCGACGCGCAGATCAGCCCGAGGCTCGATCGCGACGAGTCCAACGTGAATCCGACGTCTTGCAGGAGCCCGGCGGAGGCCTGCAGGATCTTCGCCTCGTCGCTCGTCGGGTATTGACGAGTCTGCATCTGCCTCCGCTCGATTGACTGTGGGGCCAGCATGAGCGCGTCCCGAGGGACCGTGGTTGTGCACCCGGCGATCCCGGCAGCGCACAAGATGACTCCCCCACAAACAGCCCGTATTCGCCTCATAACCGACCCTCCGAGCTAGAACTTCGACGAGTGGTACGCGAAGTCGCGAACTTTCTTGTTCTCGTCGAACTTGACGATGACGGTGAGCGATCGCTGAGTACTCGACGATGCGCCGGAGTTTCCCCCCACCACGCCCAGGATCAGCCACACGCCGCCGGAGCTGTTCGAGTACGTGACATCCGACGCAATCCGGTCGTAGATCCACACCTCTCGCCCGTTCTCGTCGGTCGTCACGATGTTTGGCGAGCCCAAAGCCTCCGCGACCTGGCTTGCCGCCATCCCCTTGCTGATCTCGCGCTGGACTGTGCCGACTGTCAGTGCCTTCTCATCAGAAGCGGCGCGAACGTCACGAGCGTGGTGTTCGGCCGAGCATGCCGCGAGCGTTGCCGCGACCCCAGCGAGCGACAGGACAATCCCATTACGGCGGTGTGCCATGCCGGACAGAATACAGACTTTTGGACCGCCGGTCAATGGTCAAACTGCGGCCACTCGCCGCCACAAAGCGAAAATATTCCAAACAAACACCTTGACAAGCCAATCAAATACCGTATTATCGACGAAACCGTGGTCCAAGCCGCCTCCAACCCCTCCCCCCTCGATCCACCACCCAGCGGCGGCTCACCCTCCCCACACCGACCCGCGGCCACCGCTCCCCCCCGACTCACCACCCCCACCACCCGATCCAGCGCCCCCATCCCCGAACACCCCAACGACTACCCCCGGCCACGCCACGCCTCAACGCCTTCACGCCTCAACGCCTTCTCCCACCATTCCCGCAGACCTCGAACCCGCCCTCCTCGAGTCCGTCCTCTCCGGCCACCGCTCCCACTCCGCCACCGCCAAGGCCCATTCCCTCTCCCTCCCAGTCTTCCTCGACTGGCTCGCCTCCCCGATCACCCGCTCCCGCATCGCCGCGGCCGTCGAAGCCGAGGAATCCGCCCTCCAGCTCCGCCACGCCGATGCACGCCGCAAGGCCATCGCCGAGCTCGAATCCCAGATCTCCACCTCCACCGACCCCATCGAGCGCCGCCGCGCCGCCAGCGCCCTCATGCGCCCCCTCACCCGCCGCCTCGCCCTCCCCACCCTCCGCGCCCCCAGAGAGGACCCCGCGCTGGCGCCCAAGCCCCTCAAGCTCGGCCCGCCCGCCGAGCCCAAG
>JBGPJM010000262.1:0-6079 GCA_041485385.1 Phycisphaerae bacterium
CTGCATCTCTCGATCCTTCTCGTCCCCTGTTCCCCGCCTCGCGTCCCGCCTCCCCGCGTCGTCTCTTCTCAGCGCCCTCCGCGCCTCAGCGAGAGATGCATTTCAGCGTTCGCCCCAAACACGCAGCCACTAACCACCACAACTCACCGCACCACAATCACTTACATCAAAAACACCCCAAAATTGAACCTCACAAAACCCCCGAAAACCTCAAAAAACCCACCCCGAACCTCAAAAAACCCCCCTCGAACCTCAAAAAACCTCCCCGAACCTCCCGGCCACCTCCCCACGCACCCTCAGCCCGCAAGCCCCACAACGAGAGCCGAGCCCACTCTGATGAACGTATTCCGTGACAAACCCAGCATGTACGCAAGAAACGGCGGCGCGGTCAGCAACTCGCCCGGCGCCGGCTGGATGCAGGAGAACCTCTCCGAACTGGCGGTGCCGATCCGACGCTCACCCCGGCCAGTTCGGCGCCGGCAGGAACGTGTAGTCCTTCGTGGTGTTGACGACACCCCGCGGCACGGTGAGAGTGGTCCCTACGTGCATGTCGGCGAACAGGAGATTGGCCTCGACCGACCGATCGGAGTACCAGCGCTGCCCGCGATCGCCGTCTTCCTGGAAGTTGTAGATCGGGTGCGTCCCGAGAACCCACGTGGTGGTGGGCGTGACGAGGTAGGGCATCTTCCCCCCTTGCAGCGGCACGAGCGTCGCGCGGTCCTCGCCGGTGAGCGTGTGGTCGTTGAGCGTGTAGCTCGAACCCAGGAGGTCGTACATCGATTCGACATACCCGATCCCCGGCACGTCGCCCCCCTTGTCCGACGGAGAGCGGAACGACTCCATCTCAAACGGCACGTCCTCGGAGTCCGGCGGCACGTCCTCGTTGAGCAGGTACCGGTTGAGCGGGCGTCGCTCCGGCCCGTACTCGTTGATGCCGTACGCCGGCAGCGTCCCCTTCTTGCCGCCGAAGAGCGCGCCGATGTTGGCCGTGAACCCGCCCCCGACGTCCACGCGCACCTGCGGCAGCGTGTTGTCGTAGTCGTTGAAGTACATGGTCAGCCCGATCCCCAGCTGCTGCAGGCGGGTGGCACAGGTCACGGCCCTGGCCCGCGCGCGGGCCTTCCCGATCGCCGGGAGCAGGATGCTGATCAGCAGCCCGATCACCGCGATCACCACCAGCAGCTCGATCAACGTGAACCCGGCCCGCCCTCGGTGCCGCCCCGTCGTTCGAGGAGTCCTCATGTCGCGCTCCCTCCATCGCCGGCGCCCAGCACCTCGTCCAGCAGCCCTGCGCAGGCACCGTGCAGGATCCAGTACATCTTCTCGAACCCGTCCGCCCCGCCATGATAGGGGTCGGGAACGTCCGGCCCGCGCTGTTCCCGGCCCACGCGCCCGTCCCCCGCCGCGGAGTCGAACGATCGCATCATCCGGACCATCACCCGCCGGTCCGGCTCGAGCTCCACGACGTGCGCATAGTTTGACCGGTCCATGACCAGGAGCAAGTCGAAACGATCGAAATCCCGGCGCGGGTCGATCTGCCGGGCCACGTGATCCAGCCCCAGACCATACCGGCGGGCCACGTCGACGGTGCGGGGGTCCGGCCCCTGCCCCGCGTGCCACGCGCCCGTGCCGCAGGAGTCGAGCGTGAACGCCGCGCGCACGCCCCGCTCCTCGGCCAGCGAGCCGAAGATCGCCTCGGCCAGCGGCGAGCGGCAGATGTTCCCCATGCACACGAACAGCAGACGCCGGGTCCGCGTGATATCGAACTCCCCGTCTCCCACGGCGTGCTCCTGCTGGCCGCATTCATGCTACGGAAATGGCGGGGCTCCCGGGCCGGCGCGCGGTTTCGGTCCCGGAATCATCGACCAGTTCGCGGCAAACATCCAGTACCACCCGCTCCAGCGTCCGATCATTGGGCGGCGAGGGGATCGAGCGGGCCTGCACGGAGGCTCCGCGACGCACCGCGGGGTCGTCGATGAGCGGCAGCATCGCGCCGGCGAGCCCCGATGTCCCCTCGCCCCGCGCGGGAACGATGCTCCACCCCAGGGCCCGGATCCTCTCGGCCGCCTCGATAACCGGCGCGATCACCGGCACGCCGCGCGTGCACGCGCAGGCGATCATCACCGGCCCGGCGGAGAGCTCCGGCCCGCCCTCGGCGGCGCGCCGCGTGCGCAGGTCGCACACGGCCAGATCGCAGGCGGCCAGCAGATCCTCCATCGATCCCTCCCACTCGATCATGCCCCAGCGACGTCCGTGCGCTCGCACGAGCCGCGCCGCCCGTCGTCGCTGCTGGAGGGCCACGGGCGTGCGGTCGCCGGCGCCCCACCTCGGCGTCAATCCGACGACGCGCCCCCCCATCGTGTAGATCAGGCCCATCGTGAACGTGAATCGGCGGACGTCGGCCGCTCCGGGGGGATCGGCCAGCAGCAGCACGGCCACGTCCGCCTCGTCCAGGTCGAGCCGCTCGCGGGCGGCGCGCCGGGAGGCGGCCAGCGTCTCTTCATCGGGCAACGCGGGGACATACTGCGCGGTGCGGACGTCGTCGGCGCCGGCGATCCGCCATGCCGCGCCGTCCGCCTCGCTCAGCGCCACAGTGGTCGCGCCCGGGAACCCCATGCGCGACCGCACGCCCGCGGTCCAGCCAGCGGACGCCCAGGGCCCGCGGATCATGACACCCACCCGTGGCACGCCGCCGAAGCACAGCCGCCCCAGCGCCATCGCGCCGACCGACCAGCCCACGACGACGTCCGGGCGTGCCAGGGTGCGCGCGGCCCGTCGGCACCCCCGCCACGACAGCTCCGGCACGCCCAGCACCGGCGACACGAGCCTCTCGACGCGCAAACCCGCCCGGCGAGCCCTCGCCTCGTCGGACTCGGTGCCGATCAACCAGACATCATGGTGCGCCGATGCACCGCCCGGACTCTCCAGCAGAGCGCGGCAGGCGAGCAACGCCTCCTCGCCCGCGTCCGGCGCCCGCCCGCTTGCTTCGACCAGGTGCAGGATCCGCATCTACTGGTCGATCCTCCCGTCGCCCACACGCTTCTCGTGCTTGATGAACAGGTACGCCACGCCCTTTCCGAATCGCTCGGCCAGCGACTGCTGCGCGCCGATCCGCTCGCTGGTCGAGCGCGGCGGCGAACCCTGCTTCTGCGGGGCCGTGATCGTCAGCGGGTGCCATTCCTCCAGGGACCCGTCCTCCGGCGGCCAGAGGCGTCGTTTGGTCTTCACGTCGATCACCTTCACGCGCCCCGTCGCCTCGGGGACATAGTTCTCCCCATCGGCCGTGAGCGTGAAACTGTCCATGGTGACGTACACCACCACCTCGGCCCCGACGGCCTCGCCCATCTCCGCGATCCCCAGCGGCGTGCCGTATCTCTCCCGCTCGGTCAGGGCCAGCATGTCCTGCGAGGAGATCATCGTCTTGATCTTCCCCTCGGCGGCCAGGACCTGCTCGGCGGTCATGCCGATCTGTCTCCGGACAGTGCGGTTGGGGAGCCTGCTCGCCCGATCATCCACGAAGACCACGGTCGGTCGCGTCCTGTCGAGGTCGTACAGCTTCTGCACCTTCTCCGGCCCCATGATCACCAGCGCGGCCCCGCCGACGATGTTGCACGAGCCCAGCGCGACGGCCAGCGCCGCCGCCGCCGCGCCCGCGATCCACCGCCCCGTCCGCCGCAATGTCCTGCCGGGAGTGTTCATGACGGCCTTGGTCCGTTCAATAGTCGATGATGTTCGCCTCGTCGTGCTTGTAGAAGAGCCACGACGCGCGGTCGATGAGGTGAAGGGCGAGCACCTTCTGCACGTCCGATTGTGACATCTGCGCCGGCCCCAGCGCCTTCTCCTTGGTCGGGAAGGAGACGACGGTGTGTTCCTGGAACGCGAAGTTCTCCGCGCCCGGGCCGTCGGCCTCCACCACGCCGATGCTCGCCGAGGCCAGGCCCTTCCACAGATACTGGTTCCCCGGCTCGTGCAGCCGGAACTCGTGCACGTCCACGAAGACCAGCCTTTCGACGCCCAGCTCCTTGGCGAGCTGGTCCGTGGTCATCGCTATCCAGCGGGGATTCTGGTACTGGAAGTTCAGCACGCTCTCCGGTGGCACCCATCCGCTCGCTCCCACCTTCTCCTTCAGATGCTCGGCGATCGTTACCGTGAGCTGTCCGACCAGATCCGGATAGTCCGCCTGGATCATCCGGTCGGCGGCGACCACGACGGCGAACGACTTCCCGGCCAGCCCCTTGTACTTGGCCTCGACCGTGTGCGAACCCTTGAGCTCCGCCGAGCGCAGGAAGGGGGCCAAGATGTTGCACCCGCCCGCGGCGGCGCCCAGGAGAATCGCGCCGATCGCCGCCAGGGGGCGCATCCCGGCCCGGCCCCGGCGAAGATCACGTGCATGCGGCCTGCTCCACACCATCCGGCTGGTCCTCTCGTGCTTGCTCTTCCGCCGCCGTTGCGCCGCTCCCTCGCGGCACGGGCTGGGCATCATCGCATCATGGCCCCGTCCACGTCGCGAGCTTGTACACCCACGACACCGACCATAGCCCCGCCGCCACCCAAAGGACACGCGGCCTCAGCAGCGTACCGCACACCCACCCGAGGCGTGAACCCAGCACGCACACGTGAAGGCACCCCCAGAACCCGACCGCCGTACCCAGCGCCAGCATCGCTCCCATCGGCTGGACAGCCAGGGCCTCCAGCGGCTGGGCGTGGGCCGCGTGCGCGAACGCCGTCGTCATGCCGCACGTCGGGCAGGGCTTCCCCGTCACGGCCAGCCACCCGCACCGGGGCAGGCCCAGCTGCTCGTGCGTGCCATGACCCGCCTCCGCGGGCTGGAGCACCGACGCCACGACGAGCACGGCCAGAAGGACCCCCGCCGCCAGACCAGCCACGATCCGTTCGCCGCGCGTCGCCACGGCGTTCCTTTCGGCTGGCAACCCGCATCGGATCCGTGGCCGAGTATTCTCTCGGAAGACCACCGTACTGCTGAGCGGGGGCTCATACCTGCTGTGGTCCACCGAGCAGGCGCCAGGGCGTGTCGGTGATCACCGCATCCGGCGCCAGCTCAAGGCAGCGCCGATGGTGCTCCGCCGTCGTGGGGCCGTAGAGGTACGTGGCGATGCCGTCGCTGCGGAGCATCTCCAGGTCCTCGCGCGACGCGGCCCCCAGCCGCCAGACCACCACCGCGGGTTTCACTTTGTCGAACAGGAACACCGGCAGGATGGGACGTCGCGCATGGATCACGCCGAACGGGACGCGCGCCCGCTTGCCCGCCCGCAGCGCCAACAGGTAGTTGAACGATGTGACCACGACCCGGGTGCCGCCCGGCCGATCGGTCAGGACCCGCGCCGTCTCATCCAGGGCGCCGGGGCACTTGATCTCGATGTCCCATTCCAGGTCCCCGAACGAGCCCAGCGCGCTCTCGAGGGTCGGTACGTCGTGCCCCGCCGCTCGGCACAGCTCGGCCCGGGTCATCCCCGCCACCTCCGCCCCTCCCGGCGCCAGCGGGTCGTGGAACAGCACCGCCTGCCCGTCGGCCGTCAGCCGGACGTCCACCTCCACCCCATGGGCCCCGATGTCCGTCGCCGCCTGGATCGCCTCCAGGGTGTTCTCCCGCGCCGCCTCATGGAATCCGCGATGGGCGAAGACCTTCACGCGGCTCACCCCGCCACGGCTTCGCAGACCTTCCGCGCAGCGTCGGCCAGATCGGTCGCGGCCTGCATCGTCGGGATCTTCTTCCTCGCGTCCTGAAGGAGCCTCCGCCCGGCCTCGACGTTCGTCCCCTCCAGGCGCACGACCAGCGGCACCTTGAAACCGACCTGCGTCGCGGCGTTCACGATCCCCTGCGCGATGACGTCGCACCGCATGATGCCGCCGAAGATGTTCACCAGCACCCCCTGCACCCGCGCGTCGGACAGGATGATCCGGAACGCCTCGGTGACGGCCTCCTCACTCGCCGACCCGCCCACGTCCAGGAAGTTCGCCGGCTGCCCGCCGTGCAGCTTCACGATGTCCATCGTCGCCATTGCCAGTCCCGCGCCGTTGACCAGGCACCCGATGTTGCCCTCCAGAGCGATGTACGAGA
>JBGPJM010000263.1:0-6066 GCA_041485385.1 Phycisphaerae bacterium
ACAACACCAACGAAGGGATCGAGCAGACCCACCTTGCGCCGTGAACACTCGCGCGATCCCCCCGTCTTCCCGGCGCCCGTCCCCCAGTCCCCCAGTCACCCAGTCACCGCGCACCCCCGCAAAGCCTCCATCACAAACCCATTCACCGCCGCCGGGTGCGACATGTTCAGCACGTGGATCCCCCCCGGCACCACGCGGTCCGGCCGCACCCGCCCCACCGGGAAGACCCAGTCGTGGTCACCATGGATGTGGTGGACCTTGACCCCGGGCGCGAGCGCGTCCTCGCACCCCGGCCACTCCAGCACCGCCCGCGCCGCCCACCGCAGGAGATCCACCGGCAGCTCCCGGGCCATGCTCACGAGCAGGCGCCGCTCCGCCCGCCCCAGCCCCCCGCCGCGCCCGAGGAAGACCGGCGCCAGCGCCCGCCCCTTGTCCAGCACGATCGACGGGAGCAGCCGCGACGCACGCTCCGAGAGCCGCAGCAGCCGGCTCGTCGCGCGCGGATGCCGCGCGCTGCCGATCAGAATCACGCACCGCGTCGGCACGATCCGCGCCATCTCCAGCGCCACCATCCCCCCCATCGACACGCCCCCCAGCACCACCGGCTCGCGCACATCCAGCGTCCGCGCAAACCGCGCGGCGTACTCCCGCAGCGATTCCCGCGGCACATGCTCGATCCACGCCGGCGTCTCCAGCCCGGGGATCGCCCCGTGTTGACGAAGAAACATCCGCGGATCCGCTCCCAGACCCGGGAACAGGATGATTCTGGTCAAGCTGCCGCCCCTCCACACTTTGACTCAGGCAGCCCCGGGGCGCTGGGTGCTCAGACGAATTCCCCGTTCGTACCGCTCCACGGCCTTCATCCATGCCTCCTGCACCAGCGTGGAGGAGAAGGCGATGCTTACCCGGGTACGGAATACCTCCACGCCAACCGCATCAAGGATCGTCATGACAAGAGCGTTGGCAAACGATGGAGTCATCCGCTCGACTGCCACGAAATCAAGCTGAACCGACGACCCAGCCTTCAGCTCATTGATCACCATCGCCGCAAGCGAAAGCCCTGCTGCGACAGTGTTCAGAGCGGCCTCGGTCTCTCGGAATTGTTTGGTGGCCGCCGACATTGTCCAGATAGTATGGTCGGATCATCAAGGCCCGGATTCGACGAAGAAGCGGATCGCCACGAGGCAACCAGGAAATCCTCCGAGAAAATCCGACGCTACCGGAGCCTTACCCTCGAGGAACGTGACCATGGCATCACCACTCGCGATGGTCACCTCCCCGCCGCCGGACTCGCAGTAATGCCGCAACTCAAAGAGCCCGATTCCGGAGTTGGGTTCGCCGAGCTCGTTGAGGGCGCCCGCACGGGTCCCCGTCACGCCTTCGCCTGTGGCCAGGATGATCGCATCCCGATCATTCTTGATCGACGCGTGCAATGGGTTCTGCGCGAGGTGCCCACGAATGGTCTGCCCGAGATCGAGGACGGCAATCTCGATCAACGATCGACTCGGGTACGCCTGTGCTGCGACGACACAACCGATTGGGGACCTGGCATGCGACAGGGCGTTCCGGACGATCTCGTCGAGATGATCGGCGAGGCGGGGCCGCAGTCCCCCGGGCATTCCACCGAACTCACTTTCCCACACCCGCGTTATCTCGTCGGCGAAGGTGGCGGACACACGTTCAAGTTGTCGAACGGGAATCGCGCGGGGTGATGGTGAGAGCTTTCCCGCGTCTGTGGAATCGAAGAACTCCAATAGCCCGTTCCGTACCACGTAGTCGCGCGAGTCGTGAGTCAGCGGCAGCACGATCCGCGCTTTGCGGCGGCTCAGACACCCAATCGCTGCCAGAGCGGCGATCGCGTACGGGCGAACGAGAGCGAGGTCGCTCAGGTCCACTTCGGTCGGCGGCTGCGCCTTCGCCGGGGCGAGAGCTTTGAGCGCGCTCCAAATCAGCCTGCCCCCGACGAAATCGCCGGCATCGGTTCCCCAGATGCGAACCCGGCTCACTGCAATCGCTCCGCCACGTACCCCACCACCCGATCGATCGCGATCCGCTCCTGCTTCCCGGTATCACGGTCCCGCACCGTCACCGTCTGGTCCTTGGCCGTGTCGCCGTCGATGGTGAAGCAGAAGGGCGTCCCCGCCTCGTCCATCCGCGCGTACCTCTTGCCGATCGACTGCTTGGCGTCGGTCTCGATGAACCCCTCACGCCAGAACTTCGCCGTCAGGTCCGCGTGCAGCTTCTCGGCGATCTCGGGCATCCCGTCCTTGTTCACCAGCGGGAAGACCGCCGCCTTGATCGGCGCCACCCGCGGGTGGAACTTCATCAGTTCCGGCGACGGGCGCGACTCGTCCTTGGTGTACGCCTCGCACAGGATCGCCAGCACCCCCCGGTCCAGCCCCGCGGCCGGCTCGATCACGTGCGGGAGGTACCGCTCGCCGCGGCGCCCGCCGTTGGGGAGCACCTCGCCGCGGTCGGTGTCGAAGTACTCGAGCTTCACCCCCGAGTGCTGCTGATGCTGTGTGAGGTCGTAGCACCCGCGGTGCGCAACCCCCTCGAGCTCGCCGAAATCGGGAGCGGTGAAGGGGAAGCGATACTCGACGTCGCTGGTGCCCGTGGAGTAGTGCGACAGCTCATCCTTCGCATGCTCGCGGAGCTGAAGGTTCTCACCCTTGAGCCCGAGAGACTGCCACCACTCCATCCGGAAGTCTCGCCAGAACCGGTACCAGGCCTGACTCTCCTCCGGATGGCAGAAGAACTCCAGCTCCATCTGCTCGAACTCGCGCGAGCGATACGTGAAGTTCCGCGGCGTGATCTCGTTGCGGAAGCTCTTCCCCGTGTTCCCGATGCCGAAGGGAATCTTCACGCGCGTCGTATCGACCACGTTCTTGAACTGAACAAAGATGCCCTGCGCCGTCTCGGGGCGCAGATAGACCTTCATCTGCTCCCCTCGAACGGCTCCGGTTCCGGACTCAAACATCAACCCAAACTGCCGTGGCTCAGTCAGCGATTTTTTCTCGTCGCACTCCGGACACGGGCACGCGGCTCTCCCCTCCTCGTTCAGTTCCAAATAGGTCGCGGCGGTAAATATCACTTCTTGCTGACGATTGGCTTCGATGAGCTTGTCGATCTTCTTCTTGTTAGCGGCCTTTACCTCGTCGGGGGTCCCCATACCGCTGAACAGAAACGTCTTCCGTGCCTCCCCAGCCATGAACGGGTTGATGTCCACGCTGACAACCGTCAAGTGGTCGGCTCGGAAGCGACTCTTGCACACTCGGCAATCAACGGACACATCGTTAAAGCCCCCGACGTGCCCGCTGGCCTCCCATACCTTTGGGTGTTGAATGATGCATGTCTCCAACGGCAGGCACCGCACCGCCTCGCCCCCGGGGCCCTTCCTCCCCCAGCACGGGCGCATGATCATGTCCTGCCACCACGCCTCCTTCAGGTTCTTCTTCAGCTGCGCCCCCAGCGGGCCGTAGTCCCAGAACCCGTTGATGCCGCCGTAAATCTCGCTCGCCTGGTAGATGAACCCCCGGCGCTTGCACAGCGCCATGATCGCGTCCATCGGCTTGGCCCCCGCCCCACCACCCGCCCCACCCGCGGGCGGGGGCGGCGAAGACGCGGCGGACGGATCGGGCTGGCGTGCGGCGGGCTCGGACATCGGATGATCCTCTAGTAGAGGGCTGGGGCAGGGGCCAACTATATGGACAACCCGCCATGGCCCCCCGGCGCCGCGACCGGCGGCTCGCCCGGGTATTTCCCGATTTGGGCGCGCAGAACAGGCGCGCCCGGCGCGCACAAAAGCGCACACCGCACAATTTTCTTCTCCTTGCGCCACAAGCACTTACGCGATTTCACCCTCCGCTATTTCCCGCTTTGGGCGCGCAAACTGGACCGTTGGCCCATAGGTGGAGGGACCCACTGTCTCTTCTGCTTACTGCTTTCTGCTTACTGCTTACTTCCTCCCACACCCCGAGCGCCCCGTCTGCGCGCCGCCACCCCACGCCTCAACGCCTTCACGCCTCAACGCCTCCATCCGAGACCACCCGAGTGCCAGACCCGCTGCCCAACCACCCACGCATCAACCCAAGTGCTTTGCATAAAGGCACTTACAGTGATTCCAGCCCCGCGCACAACCCTCAAAACCCACCCAAAAACCCCGAGAAAATCACCCCCCCCTCTTTCGCGGAAACACCCCGCCAAAGATCACAACTCAAGCTATCACAAGCACTTGCGCGAAAAACCTGCCCTGTTTTTCTCGATCTTTCCCGTCTTTTCTCTGTTTTTCTCAAAAACTCTCGTCTTTTCTCCAAAACTCTCGGCCTTTCTCGTCCTTTGTCCCCCAGACCCCCATCCCGCATCCCGGGTGCCCCGCTCCGCGTATGTGGCATACTCAAGGATGCCCCCGGCCGCACCGGGGGTTGGTTGTGGAGACCCCATCCCGTGTCACGTCAGTTCATCACCGCCGTCGCGGCGACCTCTATCGCCCTCGCGCTCGCCGGCGCACCCGCCCGCGCCGATACCGCCACCCTTACCCCCCTCAAGGACAACACCCTTTTCCAGGACGACACGGGGTCGATCAGCAACGGCGCGGGCATCTACCTCTTCTGCGGCACCACCGGCGGCGGCCAGATCCGCCGCTCGCTCCTGGCCTTCGACATCGGCATGGCCGTCCCCCCGGGTTCGACCGTCACCAGCGTCACCCTCCGCATGACCATGTCCCGCACCCGCGCCGGCACGCAGACCTCCACGCTCCACCGCGTGCTCGTCTCCTGGGGCGAGGGCGCCTCCGACGCCTCCGCCCAGGAAGGCAGCGGCGCCCAGGCCGCCCCCGGCGACGCAACCTGGCTCCACCGCTTCTACAACACCACCCTCTGGACGGCCCCGGGGGGCGACTTCGTCGCCGCTCCCAGCGCCAGCGTCGGCGTCGGCGGCAACGGCAACTACACCTGGACGTCCGCCGCCATGGCCGCCGATGTGCAGGCTTGGGCCAATAACCCCGGCGCCAACTTCGGCTGGGTCCTCCGCGGCAACGAGTCGTCCACCACCACCGCCAAGCGCTTCAACAGCCGCGAGTTCACCGACCCGGCGCAGCGCCCGACGCTCACGATCACCTTCACGCCCCCGCCCGGGACCGGCGCCTGCTGCATCACCAACCTCCCCTGCCGGCGGCTCAACCAGAGCGACTGCGAGGCCGCGGGGGGCGTCTTCCAGGGCCTCTCGACCACCTGCTTCCCCACGCCGTGCCCGCCGCCGACGGGGGCCTGCTGCCTTCCCTCCGGCGCCTGCCAGGTGGCGAGCCAGGCGCAGTGCGCCGGCCTGGGGGGCACCTACCACGGCGACGGCGCGCCGTGCACGCCGGGGCTGTGCCCGGTCGTGCTGGCGCACTTCGTCGACCCGCTCCCGATCCCCCCGGTGATGCAGCCGACGACCGGCACCCCCGGCGGCGAGGCCACGTACACGGGCACGATCACCGAGTTTGAGCAGCGCCTGCACCGCGACCTGCCGCTAACAACGGTGTGGGGGATCAACGGCACGTACCCCGGCCCCACGATCGAGGCGGCCTCGAACCTCCCGGTGACGGTGACCTGGGTCAACGATCTGCGGGACTCCGGCGGCCAGCTCCGGACGCACCATTACCTGCCGGTGGACCTCTGCCTGCACGGCCCGGATTACCTGGGCGACGGGGCCAGGACGGTCATGCACCTGCACGGCGGGCACGTGCCCCCGGAGTTCGACGGCTACCCCGAGTCCACCGTCGATCCCGGCGGTCAGTACACGTACGTCTACCCCAACCTCCAGGCGCCGGCAACGCTGTGGTACCACGACCACGCGCTGGGGATCACCCGCCTCAACGTGTACATGGGCATCGCGGGCTTCTACCTGATCCGCGACCCCTACGAGCAGGCGCTGGGCCTCCCATCGGGGGAGTTCGAGATCCCGCTGGCGATCCAGGACCGTTCGTTCAACGCCGACGGCACGCTCATGTACCACGCCCAGTGGCACGAGCACTTCTTCGGGGACAACATCCTGGTGAACGGGAAGGTGTGGCCGTTCCTGCAG
>JBGPJM010000264.1:0-6042 GCA_041485385.1 Phycisphaerae bacterium
CCCGCTCCCCGCTCTCCCCCCTCGGCCACACGCTGTACGTCCTGGACGAGCCGACGACGGGGCTGCACTTTGAGGATGTCAACAAGCTGGTGAGCGTGCTGAACCGGCTGGCGGATGCGGGGAACACGCTGGTGGTGATCGAGCACAACCTGGACGTGATCAAGTGCGCGGACTGGATCATCGACCTGGGGCCGGAGGGAGGGGACCGGGGCGGGATGGTGGTGGCGAAGGGGACGCCGGAAGATGTGGCGAAGACGGCGGCGAGCCACACGGGGGAGTATCTCAAGACGCACTTGTCGGCGTAGGCTGAACAACGAGCGGGCCCGTACAGCTCGGCCCGTGGCCACGGCTGTAGAGGTTCCGCAGGGACGCGCGATGGCCAAACGCCCCTCCAAACTCGTCCTCATCGCCGCGGCCATCGCGCTCGCCGCCGGCGGCACCATCGCGGTGATGGCTGAATCGGAGAGTTCGGCCGCCCTTTACGGGTGCGGCGCGTTCATCCTGTTGTTTGTCGGTATCCTCATCGGCGTCGGCGTGGCGCAGGGGATCGCCGAGGCCTCGCGCGAGCCGACGACGAAGAAGCCTTGAACCGTCCTCGCTCTCCGCCTTCCCATGGTCGCCCAGCGCCGCATCACGCAGATCATCGCCGCCGAGGGGTGGCTGGCCGTGTACGACCACGGCTCGCAGGACGTCTCGGACATCCGGACGCGTCCCCTGGTGTGCTGGGCGCTGGTGGAGGACGCGGGCGGGACGCACGTGATCGGGATGGACGCGGACCTGGTGGCGGGGCACAAGGAGACTGGAAAGTTCCTGGGATTCTGCCGCGAGGGCGAGAGCCTGTCGCGGTTCCAGAAAACGTGAGGGGGGCTAGGGTTTCTCCAGCAGCTCACTGTCCATCTGCGGGAACCACCGGCGGGCGGTGGAGGCGTCGAAGCGCTCGGGGATCTGGCCGCTGCCGGCCCCCCCCCCTCCGCCGGCGGGTCCCTCGCGCTCGAGCCAGTGGGTGCAGACGTAGTCGGTAACCTTGGCCGCGATCTTCTCGGGGGGCACGCCGCCCGTGGGTGACCAGTAGGCGTAGTCGACCCAGGAGAGGCAGACCGTCAGGATCTGCGCGGCCCCGGCGTCGCCATCAACGAGGACGCGGAACTCCCACCCGCCCTCGGTATCGACCTCGCTTTCGACGCGGACGTTCGCCACTGCGTGAGTTCTCCCCGGTACGATCGGGGCATGGTATGGGAGAGGGGCGAGTGACGCGTGGGACTGGGGACTGGGAGACGGGGAGATGGGGAGATGGGGAGATGGGGAAACGTGGAGACGGGGAGACGGGGAGACGGGGAGACGGGACGTAGCGCGCGGGGTCGAAGGATTCAATCGATGTCGTTTCTGCTGGAGATGATCAGGCTGGGGATCTCGAACCTGCGGCTGCACAAGCTGCGGTCGTTCCTGACGGCGCTGGGGATCATCCTGGGCGTCGCGGCGGTGATCACCATGGTCTCCATCGGCGAGGGGTCCAAGCGGCAGGCCCTGGCGCAGCTGGAGCGCCTCGGCGCCAAGAACATCATCCTCCGCTCGCAGAAGCCCCCGGAGACGCAGCAGCCGCAGGGGGGCCAGAAGCGCAGCTTCATGAGCCGCTACGGAATCACCCGCGATGACCTCCGCGTCATCGAGGTCAACTTCCCCGATGCCGAGGCGATCGTCCCGCTCAAGGAGATCGGCGGCCAGATCATCCACGAGAACCGCCGGCGCGCCAGCCAGAGCTACGGCACGACTCCCCTCCTCCAGAAGGTGGCCAAGCTCCGCGTCGCCCGCGGGCGCTACCTCACCGAGGAGGACATGGCCGCCAGCGCCATGGTCGCCGTGATCGGCTCGCAGGTCGCCAAGGAGCTGTTCCCCTTCGACGAGCCTCTGGGCGCCACCATCCGCATCGACGAGAAGGTCCTCCGCGTCGTCGGGATCATGGCCCCCGTCGGCCTCTCCGGCGGGGCCGGCGCGGCCCTGGTCGGGCGCGACCTCAACCTTGACCTGCACGTCCCGATCACAACCGCCTCCGAGGTCTTCGGCGACCAGGTCTTCCGGCGCGAGAGCGGCTCCTTCCAGGCCAGCGAGGTCCAAGTCTCCGAGGTGTACCTCTCGGCCCCCACGCGCGACGTCGTCCTCACCTATGCCGACCTGGCCGGGCGCATCATGAAGGTCCGCCACCCCGAGCTCAAGGACATCGGCATGATCGTCCCCTACGAGCTGCTGGAGAATGCCAAGCGATCGGCGCTCACGTGGCAAGCGGTGCTGGTGATGATCGCCGCGATCTCGCTGCTGGTTGGGGGCATCGGCATCATGAACATCATGCTGGCCTCGGTGACGGAGCGGACGCGCGAGATCGGCATCCGGCGGGCGCTGGGGGCGACGCGCAAGCACATCATCGGGCAGTTCCTAGTGGAGACGGGCGTGCTGTCCAGCCTGGGCGGGCTCATCGGTGTGGGAACGGGCGTGGGGTTCAGCTTGTTCCTGGGGTGGGTGGTGCCGCGGCTGGGGTCGATCCCGATCCTGGGGAAGCACGTGGCGGCGGACCTCTCTCTGTCGACACAGGTCACGGGGTGGTCGATCATCGTGGCGTTCCTGGTCGCGGCGGCGACGGGGCTGGTGTTCGGGCTCTACCCGGCCGTTCGGGCGGCGAAGCAGGACCCGATCGTGGCGCTGCGGCACGATTGAGGTCGGGGCATTGACGGCTCGCGTGCCGTGCCGGTATTCTCTGCGGAATCAAGCGAAACCGGCCCTGCCCGCGACTGGTGGCGGGCGGCGGCGGCGATTCAGGAGCACGGCGATGAGCGCATGGACCAAGCCCCCGACCCTCAAGCAGGAGACTCCCGAGCAGACCAAGGCGCGCCTGCTGAAGGAGAAGGCGGACCAGGCCGAGAAGCAGGCGCAGGCCAAGGCGCAGCAACTGATCAGCCTGATCTACCAGAAGATCGCGGCCCAATCCAGCGGCTCGTCGGCGAACTACCCCGGAGACAAGCAGTACTCAGTCGAGGGGCGCTGGCCCACGCCCGTCGTCGATCGGGCCATTGTCATCTGGAACAACACCGAGGGGATCGGCTACCACACCATGACGAGCGTGAAGCACACGGGCGCCTCGCGCATGGGCGACACCCAGACGAACTTCATGTGCAAGATCATCGGCCCGCCCACGAAGGAGGACCACGACGAGATGCAGGGGAAGGTGGAGAAGGCCACCGCGCCGTTCTACGACCGGGCCGACCAGGCCAAGGTGCGGCGCGACCAGCTCGACGAGCAGGCGCAGGGCGCCAGGTCGGACCGCGAGTACAACTGGCTGAAGAACCGGGCCGACCGGGCCCACGACGACATGAACCACGAGCTCAACAACGCCGAGAGCGAGCGCCTGTTCACCGAGTCGCACATGGCGCGGCACAACGTCCACGTGACCCACGCGGTGCCCAAGCAGGAGGTCTGAGGCGGCGCCGCGGGGCAGTTTGGGGGAGGGAGGGGGGGCGGGGGAGGGGGGGCTTAGACTTGCCCCATGGACACCGACCGTCTGCGTGCGCTCATTCGGGCTGAGCTGGCCGAACTCGTGGAGATCCGCCATGACCTCCACCGCCACCCGGAGCTGGGGTACAACGAGCTGCGCACCCGCGACGTCGTCGTCCGCGAGCTGAAGAAGCTGAACATCCAGCACGTCGCCGGCCTGGCCCGCGGCACCGGTGTTGTCGCGCACCTCCCCGCCAACAAGCCCGGCGCCGGGCAGACCGGGACCATCGCCCTCCGCGCCGACATGGATGCGCTCCCCATCACGGAAGAGACCGGCCTCCCGTACGCCTCGCAGAACAACGGCGTCATGCACGCCTGCGGGCATGACGGGCACACGACCAACCTGATCGGCGTGGCGCGGGTGCTGTCGAAGATCGTCGATCGGCCGCGCCCGGTGACGCTGGTCTTCCAGCCCGCCGAGGAAGGGGGCGCCGGCGGCAAGGCGATGTGCGACGACGGCGTGCTCAGCGGCAAGGTGCTCGGCCCGCCCGTCTCGATGATCTACGGGCTGCACGGGTGGCCGCAGCTGCCGGTGGGGGCGGTGGCGACGAGGCCCGGGCCGCTGCTGGCGGCGACGGACAACTTCGTGGTGACGATCAAGGGGACGCAGTCGCACGCGGCGTACCCGCACTTCTCGCGTGACCCGATCGTGGCGGCGGCGCAGTGCATCACGGCGGTGCAGACGATCGCCTCGCGCAATATCTCGCCGCTGGAGAGCATCGTCGTCACGATCGCCACCATCGGCGGCGGCACGGCGCGGAACATCATCCCGCAGGCGGTGAAGTTCGCAGGGACGGTGCGGACGCTCAAGCCCGAGACGCGGGTGGTCGCCAAGGAGCGGTTCTTCGCGATCGTGGAGAACACGGCGCGGGCGATGGGGTGCGCGGCCGCGATCGAGTGGGAGGAGGGGTACCCCGTCACCAGCAACGACCCCGGGGCGACCGAGCGGTTCTTCGCGATCGCGCGGCAGGCGCTGGGGGCCGGGAAGGTGTTCCCCGTGGAGCACCCGACGATGGGGGGCGAGGATTTCTCGTACTACGGCCTGCACGTGCCGGCGTGCTTCTACATCCTGGGCGTCTGCCCGGCCGGGCGGAACTCGTACCCGACGCTGCACCAGCCGGACTATGACTTCAATGACGAGGCGCTGCCGACGGGGATCGAGACGATGTGCGCGCTGGTGCTGGCGGAGGGGTAAGAGCTCCGGCCCAGCTCAGGCTGGAGTGTCGGTCCCGCACTCCGGACATCGCCGTCCTGGAAGGCCCGACAGGTCGTACCCGCACTCGCAGCAGCGGTCGCCGGCGCGCCGGCCTCCGACGATTCGTCGCAGCGGGAGAGCGCCGTACGCCGCTACCGCGAACAGCACCAGCCCGTACCCCCCCAGTATGGCACCGACGACCAGGTTGTCACCCCACCCGAGGAAGGGAACGTACCCGACATCGCTTAGTGGCGGCGACACACCGACGTAGTGCGCGGCGCAGTCGGGGCAGAGGCAGCCGTCGTACCCCCGTACATGGTGCGCCCACCAGCAGCACACTTCGAACCAAACTCGCGAATCGCGCAAGTACGACAGCCCGAAGAGCGATACGATCGCACCGGCGAGAAGGAATACGCGTCTCAGCCGCTTGGTGAGTCGATCCGCACGAGAGTCGCCCGGCATCAAGGGTCCTCTCCGCACGCCTTCGCCGGCCTCGCGGCTGTTCACACAGCCACGGCCGTGACATCCGCCCACCGCGCGTCGGTGCGCGGGGCCAACCCCAGTTCCGCCGCCTCGGCCAGAAACCGCTCCACCGCTTCGCGCTCGCGGGATCCGATGTCGTAGCGGAGCAGGTCGCCGACATACCGCCGCGCCAGGTCCGCGGGCCAGGCTCGCTCCTCCGCGCGGGCCGAGATGATCCAGTCCAGCCGCGTCGCGTTGTGCCGGCGCTGGCGGTCGAGGATCGCCGCGGCGGCCTGCACGCCCGATGAGTCGATGTCGGCTTCGCGGCACATCCAGACGGCATAGACGAACGGCAGGCCGGTGAGCTCCTTCCACGCCTGCCCCAGGTCGAGCTGGTGCGGATACCGCTCCGCCGGCGGCGGGTCCGTCACGACCTTGTCGCCGATCAGCAGGATCGACTCGGGCCATTCCTTCCCCGCATCGCCTTCGCTCCCTTCAGTTGCCCCGTCCCCCCGTCCCCCGGTCGCAGCCCCGATCGCCATCTGCTCCCGCGCATCAAAGTCCACCACCCGCGCCCGCACCCCCCACTTCTTCCACAGCACCACCTGCAAGAGAGCCGTCGAGGTGTGGCTGTCGGTGTCGGCGCACACCGTGTGGATCCGGTCGATGGGGACCGAGGAGAAGAGGCGGACCGTCAGCGTCGGGCCGTCGCACCCGATCATCCCGACCGGGAGCAGGGCCAGCGCCTCCGGCGACCTCGCGGCATCGATGAGCGACACCAGCCCCACATCGATCTGGCGCGTGAGGAGCATGTCGATCAGGTGCGCCGGCACCGCGGCGACGAG
>JBGPJM010000265.1:0-5794 GCA_041485385.1 Phycisphaerae bacterium
CGAAGATGATGATCACCCCCGAGCGCTTCATTCTCTTACCCAGCGCCGCCGCGTGGTACCCCGCCCCGAACCCCGTGACCGCCACCGACGCCGTCTTGGTCACGTCGATCTGACCCGCCAGCACATCCGCCTCGGCCAGCGGCCGGCGCCGGCTGGCCAAAGTCCGCGCCCCCGTGCCGCCGGACCCGCGACCGGCCAGGACGCATCCCGGCACGCCGTCGTCCGTCCGGGGGAACTCCACATCGCCCCGCGGCGTAGCTTTCCTCAGCAGTTCGACTGTGTGGGCCGAGGTGCGGGCCAGGGCGAGGAGGTTCCGCTCCAGCACCGTGCCGACAGGCCTCACGCCCGTGCCGACCGCGAATACCCCGTCGCGCGGAACCAGGGGGCTCGATGGCGTAGATGGCGCTGCGGTCATGGGTTCAGCCCAGGCCCCCCACCGTCCCTGTATTCCGCCGGGTCGAACTCGATGCTGCCGGGCCTTGGGTGCCGATGGAGACACCACCGGCCCGCCCGGCGCACAAGGCCACCGAGGACTTGCGCTGTCCAGACCTCCAGATCGGTTCCGCACGCCCAAAGGACTGAAAAGATGGTCACCCCACACGCCTGCGCACTTCTTGTCCTGGGTCAGTTCGGTCCCGGCGGCTCGATCGGCGACCGTTTCGGCGGCGCGAACGTGCCCCGCCTTCCCGACTCGCCCCTGGCCGCCCGCCGCCTGTTCGAGGAGCCCCTCCCTCTCACGATCCTCCTGGTCGCCGCGGCGGTCATTGTCTGGTTCATCCTCGGCCGCGCCGGCAAGCAGCGGCCGGCTCTGATTGCCGCCGGTGCTCTCGTGCTCGCCGCGGCGATCCCGATCATTCTGGCCGCGGCCGTCCAGACCACCGGCGAGCGCCTGCGAGCGCAGTCGAAGGACCTGGTGGACGCCGTGGCCGCGGGCGATGTCTCGCGGGTGGACGGGCTGCTGCGGAGCGACGTGACGGTGCGGCCGTGGTCGTCGCTGACGCACGACGGCGTGCTGGCGCTGGTCGGCGCGGACATGCGGTCGCAGTACGCCGTGAAGGAGCAGGAGGTCCTGGAATCCCGCGCCGCCATTGACGGGCCGAACGCGGCGCGCACGCAGCTGCATGTGCGCGTGGTCCCTGAGAGCGCGGCCGCCGGCGGCCCCGTGGCCTCGTGGTGGATTCTCTTCTGGGCCAAGTCGTCGGCCGACAACCAGTGGCGGGTGGTCGCGATCGAGTGCCAGCAGATCGACGTGATCGGCAACCCCGCCGAGGTTCATTTGCGCGACGGCGGGTAGCGCTCCAGCCCCTGCTCGAACATGCGGAGGATCCGCCGGTACTCGTCCAGCCAGCTCGCCGGCTCGCGGAAGCCGTGCGACTCCACCGGGTACGCGGCCACTTCCCAGTTCTCCTTCTTCAGCTCGATGAGTTTCTGCGCCAGGCGCACGGTGTCCTGGTACAGGACGTTGTCGTCGAGCATGCCGTGGCAGATGAGCAGGCGTCCGGCGAGCCCCGCGGCGTGCTCGATGGGCGACGAGCGCTCGTAGGACTCGGGGTCCAGCTCGGGGGTGTTGAGGATGTTGGCGGTGTAGGGGTCGTTGTAATGGGCCCAGTCGGTGACCGGGCGCAGGGCCGCGCCGCAGGCGAAGAGGCCGGGCCTGTCGAACATCGCCATGAGGGTGAGGAAGCCGCCGTAGGAGCCGCCGTAGACGCCGATGCGCGCCGGGTCGACGTTGCGCTCCTTCACCAGCCACGCGACGCCGTCCTCGAGGTCCTCCAGCTCGGGCTCGCCCATGCAGCGGTAAATGGCGGTGCGCCAGTCGCGCCCGTATCCGGCCGAGGCGCGGTAGTCCATGTCGAGCACAACGTAGCCGCGGCGGGCCAGGAGCGTGTGGAACATGAACTCGTGGAAGTAGTACGACCAACCGAGGTGGGCGTCCTGGAGGTAGCCGGCGCCGTGGACGAACAGCACGGCGGGGCGGTGCTGTGCGCCCGGGTCGCCGGCGCTGGGAGGCGCCTGACCATGCTTCGGGGCGTCGTACACGCGAGACCAGATCACGCGATCTTCCCGCCCCGGCACGGCGACGACCTCGGGCTTGAGCCAGTCGATTGATTCGAACTCGGGCGAGACGGTCGTGGTCATGCGCTTGGGCGCGCCGGGCGACGGGCCGGCAGAGGTTTCCTGCACGTAGACCTCCGGCGGGCGGTTGGTCTCCGAGTGCAGGGAGAGGATGCGCGACTCGTCGGGGGAGAGTGCGAAGTCGTTCTGGCCGCCGAGGCGGGTGAGGCGCTCGGTGATGGGGGCCGCGGGGTCGGTCGCAACGCGGTAGAGCTCGCGGACGCCGGGGTGCTCGCGGTTAGCGGTGAAATAGAGGTAGCGGCCGTCGCGGCTGAGGGTGACGTCGGAGACCTCGAAATGGCCGTCGGTGCCCCAGCCGCCGGGAACAAGGCCCTCTTCGCGAATCCTGAACAGCACGATCCCCGTCTTCGCCGATTCGGACTCGTCGACGGTGACGTCCGTCCGGTCGTATCCCTTGCCGCGGTAGAGTTCGCGAATCCTGCGCTTGGCGTGGTCGATTTCGAAGCGGGTCAGCGGGGTGCCCTTCAGCGGCGGGATCTCGGCCGCCAGGTCGGTATCGCTGATGTGCCGGTTGCCGACCACCTGCACGTCCTTGACGAGCGTCGTCTCCGTGAGCTCATAGACGAGCACCACGCCGGTCTGGTCCGGGGTCACGACTGTCGCGTCGATCTCGCTGAACCTCCCGAGGCGGTTCAGACGTTGGATGTCCTTCTCCACCGTCGCCTTCTCCAGGGGCGATCCGGCCTTGGCGAGGATCTGGTTCTCGACGAGCGCGCGCGGCACTCTGTTCAGACCGTCGATTCGCACGTCTCTGACAACCCGCCCCTCGAACGGCTTCATCCCCTCGACGGTGGTGCGCCGGGGGTTGACCGCATCGGGGCCCGTCAGCCGGCGGCGACGACCGGTGTCGGTCTCCGGCGCCGCCACGTCCAGCGCGTAGAGCTGGGAATAGCCAGTTTCCTCCGAGAGGAACCACAGCGTGTGGTTGTCCTTGAGCCACCCCATCTCCGCGAAGCGGCCGTTGATCCACGCGGAGTCGGTCATGTGTTCCAGGGGCACGACCTTCTTTGTTTCCAGGTCGATGACGGCGATCCACCGGTCCTTGTTGTCCAGCGAGAAGCACTGGATCGCCACGCGCGAGCCGTCGAGGCTCCAGGCGACGTCTCCGACAACCACGGGGCGCGGCTTGGCGTCGTCCTTCTTCTTGGCGTCCTTCCTCCTCTCGTCCGGCTCGCCCCCCCCACCCTCCCCACCCCCCCCACCAGCTCCTTCCTTTTTCTCAGGCTGTGCCGCCGCTGCCGCCGCGCCCTTGGCCTGCCCTGTCCCCTCGGTCCTCTCGCCCTCCTTCCCCGTCGCCCCGTGCTCGCCCTTTTTGTCCTCACTCTTCCCCTCTTCCTTCTTCTGGGCCTTCTTCTTCCGCGCCTCCGCCGCCTCGCGGAGCTCCTTCAGCGGATCGTCGGTGATCCCCGGCAGCACCGAGAGATCCAGGGCGAACTTGCCGGGCTCTTCGGTCTTCTTCTTGCTCTCCTCTTTGCCGCCCGCCTCGCCGTCCTGCTCGTCCTTCTCGGGCTTGAACGGGCGGGGCGCCTCCAGGTCGAGCAGGACGAGCTGCTCGCCGACGTGCGAGCCGGTGCCGACCTTGGTCCGCACGGGCCGCGTCGAGACGTACCCGTCGTCGGTGACGTAGCTCGGCATCGCGTCCTGCCGGCCTTCCTTGTGCTCCTTGCTTGCCAGGCGCACCAGCATCCATCTGCCCGTCGGGGAAAGCACCGCCGACCGGATCTCGACGTCATCACCTAGGTACCACGGCGGTGGCGTGCGGGTGGCGTCCGCGGCGTGCTGCGCCCGCTCTCGGTCGCGGGCCCCGTCGCGCCGGGCCTTCGCTTGCCGGACATTCTCGAAGAGCCGCTCCTGCTGCTCACGCAGGAACCCCTTTTCGGGCGTCTTCCTCGCCGGGTCTTTCTCGGCACGGAGGTCCGCGGGCTGCGCTTCTTCGCCGGTCGCGAGGTCCCGCACAAGGATCGCGCTCCCGCGCCGGTACCAGATTCGCTTCGTATCGGGGAAGAAGTGCGGATCGACCTCGACGTCGGCGGTCCGCGTGAGCTGGCGCACCTGCCCGCTGGTTGCATCCTTCAGGAAGATGTCCCCCTCGCGGGACCACACCTTCCACCGGTAGTCCTGGCTCCACTCCCCGGCGCGGACGTCCGCGTGCCCGAGTTCTTCATCGGGGATGACCCGCGTCGTTCCCGTAGCCACCTCGACCCGCACCAGGTCGCGCCCGCTCCCCGTCTGCTCGTCGTCCTCCCGTTTCTGCCAGTAGTAGAACGCTTGGCCGTCGTCGGCCCAGTACGGGCTCTGCGGCGAGCGGCCGATCCAGTTCGCGTCGCGCATGATCAGGTCGAGCGTGAGCTCGGGCGCGGGAGCAGGAACGGGGGCCGCGGGGGGCCGGGCGGCCGGTTCGCCCGCCGGCTGTCCCGAGGAGGACGACGCCAGGAGCATAGCCCCAATACACGCCCCGATCGTCGCCAGGGACGGTTTCCGTCGCATGGTCGTCGCTCCGCTCAAAGTCGGCGCATCTTCGCGGCAGACGGTCCCTCTGGCAACCCGGCGCGCCCGAACCCCCCTTTGCCGCGGGTCGTACTACCGTGATGGCCTCCAGTTGTAAAGAAGGGTCCGATATGACGATCGCTCCGTCTGCTGTTGCGCCCGCCGCCGCCCCTGCCGACGCCGGCCCCGGCGACGGCGCGAGCCCGCCGTCACGCCGCCCCCGCCTGATTCGGTTCTGGCGCGAGCAGCTCCTGCCGCTCCTGATCGTCGTCTTTGCCCTGCTGACGTTCCGTTCGGCCGTGGCCGACTGGTACGACGTCCCCAGCGGCTCCATGAAGCCGACGATCCTGGAGGGCGACCGCATCTTCGTGAACAAGCTCGCGTACGACCTGAAGATCCCCTTCACCCGCATCCACCTGGCGGAGTGGGCGGATCCGCGGCGGTCGGACGTGGTCATCCTGTACTCACCGACCGACGGCAAGCGGCTGGTCAAGCGGGTGATCGGCCTCCCCGGCGACATGCTCGAGTTGCGGGCCAACAAGCTGTTCATCAACGGCGCGCCGGTGGACTACCAGCCGTTGGACAACGCGACGATCCTCCAGCTCCCCGAGGCCGAGCGGCCGTCGCATCTGTATGCCACCGAGGAGCTTCTCCCCCGCCCGCACCCCGTGATGACCACCCCCGGTGTCGTCGCCGCACGCTCGTTCGAGCCGGTGACCATCCCGGCCGGCCAGTTCTTCGTCATGGGGGACAACCGCGACAACAGCGCTGATTCACGCTTCATCGGCCTGATCGACCGCGCGCGGATCGTCGGGCGCACTCGCTCGATCGCCTTCTCGCTCGATGATTCGTACCTTCCCCGCCTGTCCCGATTCTTCCGGCGCCTGCCGTAAGGGGTGATCGGCTCTTATGCCGCGTCGCGCTTGAGGCCCTTGATCGTGCGGGTGTTGGCCGGCCCATCGGCCGACTCGCGCCAGTCTTCGGCGTTGCGGAGGCTGAGTTCGCTGGGCATCGTCTTGCGGTACCCCAGCAGACGGACGACCTCGAGGACGTCGGTCCAGGTGGGGTACATCCGGTCATTGGACTTCTTGAAGGCGTCGATGGCCATGAGGAACAGGAACTGTTCCTGGGTCATCTCCCCCTCTTCGGCTGATTTGGAGAAATCGCTCCG
>JBGPJM010000266.1:0-5762 GCA_041485385.1 Phycisphaerae bacterium
CCGCTGTAATACAGCTTCGGCCCACATCTCACCGGCTTGCCCATCATCGTCGTGGCCCTCCTTGACCACCTCCGATACGCGCCCCCCCTGCATAGGGTTGCGCCAGCCGGACAAGTTTTTATTTGGGCAACAGACCCGCGCCCAAATCGGGTAATACCATGCGATTTGCGGCCGTTTTTGGTGACGTTCGGTAGACTGACCGCGACGTTATTCAACGTTCCAGCACCTCGTTCCCGCCGCGCGCGTGAGCAAACGCCCCGCGACCACCATCGCGGCCGAATGGGGAACTTCAACCCCGGTTCATGGTGGGAGCGATCGAGTCCGTCATCTCCCTCGCGGGCCGCATGCGCCCCGCCGACGGCGCAGAAGTCCCGACGACCAGAGCGCGACGCACAAGACGCAGGCGCTCGGTGCGGCGGGCACAACCGCTTCATGGAGCGAGAGTTCCGTGCCTCCCCCTGTGAATGGCGTCCCGTCGTCCCATCCGGATCCCGAGCTGAACGAGAACGGCGTGGTGCTGAACTTCATCCCGGGCAGGCCGGCGACCCGGCCGTTCACGACGGAGTACGTCTGCAACGGGTCGAAGCTCGGCGGGTTGAGCAGGAACTGACGCAGGTCCACGAGGCTGTAGAGCAGGTCGTCGCTGTCCATCTGCCCGTTCCCGTTCGTATCCCCATACAGGTCCGGGACAAAGATGCTGACGTCGTCGCCGTACATCTGAAAGATCAGGTCGGCGACGCCGTCAAGAATGTACGTTCCCGACGACGAGTCGAAGAACACACTCTCGATGTAGAGTTGGGAGGTGCCCGGGATGTTATCGGGGTCCGGGGCCAAGCCGGGAACCAGGCTCGAGTTGTTGATGGCGTCCGCGTGGTCCTGTCCGGCAATGCGGCCCCCTGGGATGGAGAAGCAAAGCCTCTGGTCCCGCAGGCCGTTCTGGTACTGCGGCCACCCGCCCCCGTTGATGGGGATTCCCTGGGGAGTCGTGGGCCACACACAGAACCGACGGAGGTGGCCGTTGTCCGAGCGTTCGTAGACGTTCCAGGCCCTGTTCCAAGAGGCGGGATTCGGCGGGGGCTGCCGGCCATCGGGGTTCTGCGGCCGCGCCGCGGCGGGTTCTACCCAGACGAGTCCAGCGAGCAAACACATCGCAAACACGGAGAGAAAGGTGATACGGGTACGGCACATGTCTGTCTCCTCGAGCGAAACTGTGGCTGCGGCATCGCGTGTCCCCGGCGCCTTGGCCTCGCCCGAGCCAGGTTCCGGGGAGATTCAGCGATTGTACTTTTCCGGGAGCCTGCGCCCAATGGTTTTTCTTATTCCCGACCCCTTGGGCGGGCAGTGGAGAGTCGGGGACGATCACGAGCACGGACCCGGAGCGTCGGTTCGACTGTGTGTGAGCTGCCACATGCCGCGCCGGTCGATGAACTCCGGGTCGACGATTGATGCCCCAGTCGAGGGGTTTTTTGCCGATGTCAGGGGTCAGAGGGGCGACATCGCATAACTGCTTGTTGCATCAGTGTTTGCGTCTTTTTCGACCCGCCAAGCCCTGACAAATCTGACATCAAAGTGTGAACTATCCCCTCGGGCACCTCTCCTGCGGAAGGACACCTCCCGTCCCGCTCCCCCTCCGCCCACATCGCAGCGAGGCCGCGGCCCACGCGGTCGCGGAGTCTGGCGACAAGGGGTTCGTCCTAGCTAGAGGGACCTGTGGGCCGTCGTGAAGGCCCCCTGCACCCAGGTCGCCACGACCGTGGCGTTCCTGAAGGAGCGAGACATCGTCCTGACGCGCGGCAAGCCGAACTACCCCGCGAGCGCGGGCGTCCACCTGGACGCGACGACCGAGTACTACGCGCTGCTCGAAGAGCCCAAGGAGTCGTGAGGCTGCCAAGGCCCCTTCCCCGTCGCCCCGGCCCGTCCAGGGCGTTTCTGAGGGCTGAGCGGGCGAACCATTCCGCTGGTTCTCTCTGGCGGGCCGGGTTTCCGCGAAGAAAAACCGTGCTGCCGGGGCCGGGAGGCGTCATACTCCTCTATTGGGGGACACCCCACGAGGAGGCATCATGACAGCCGCTCGCTGGTCCGTCGTTGTCGGAACCCTTGCCGTCGCGGGCGCACTGGTCGCCCTGGCCGGGCCGCTGGACCCGCCGGCCGGGCTGGTCGCCCCGTCGTACAAGACCCTTGCCGAGGTCGAGCCTCGCGTCGCCGTCAACGCGGCCAACACGCCCGGCGACGCCACCGGCCTCTTCAAGATCGTCCAGCCGGGGTCGTACTACCTCACCGGCAACATCACCGGCGTCGTCGGCAAGCACGGCATCGTGATAGTCGCCAGCGGCGTGACGCTCGACCTCAACGGCTTCGACCTGGTGGGCGTCGCCAACTCGCTGGACGGGGTGAACACCGCCGTGTCAAATCTGACGAACATCGCGGTGGTCCACGGCTCGGTCCGCAACTGGGGCGACGAGGGCGTTGACCTTGGCACCTTGAGCGCGCTCAACGGCCGCGTGGAGGGCGTGCTCGCCAGCGGCAACACCGGCAACGGCATCTACACCGGCTTCGGATGCACGATCTCGAACTGCTCGGCGTACTTCAACGCCGGCGGCATCAGCATCGGCAGCGGCTGCACAGTCTCGAACTGCTCGGCGTTCCAGAATACCGGCAACGGCATCAATGCCAGCACCGCCAGCACGTTCTCGAACTGCTCGGCGTACAACAATACCGGCATCGGCATCAACGTGAACAACGGCTCCACGATCGCCGACTGTACCGCCCGAGCCAATGCCCTCGACGGCATTCGCGTGACCAACTTCTGCATGGCCCGCGGCAACATCTGCGAGATTAACGGCTTGGGCGCGTTCGACGGCGCGGGCATCCACGCCACGGGCAGCGACAACCGCATCGAGGGCAACAACTGCATCGGCGCCGACCGCGGCATCGACGTGGACTTCGACGGCAACATCATCATCAAGAACTCCTGCGGCGCCAACACCATCAACTGGGTGATCGTCGCCAACAACGTCTGCGGCCCCATCCTCGACCGCACCGCCCCCGCCAGCGCTGCCATCAGCGGCAACTCGGCACCCGACTCCACCGGCAGCACCCACCCCAACGCGAACTTCACTCTCTGAGCCACCCGCCTGACAGCCGCGTTCCGCGGAGATTCCGCTACCGTCAGCGCCTCGGGGTCCGGTATGCTGTGTGGCGGCGCCACGGCCGGCGGTAAGGAGCTAATCCATGAGCCTCTTCCGCCTGGCGTCGGTCCTGATGGTTGGTGCGCTGGCCTCGACCGCCAGCGCCCAATGGACGGTCGTCAACCTGCATCCCACCTCGCCCATCACGGCGACCGAAGCGCAGGCGTTCGGCGTCTGGCATACGGGGGGCTTTCCGCAGTTCGGGGGGACTGGGAGACAGGCCGGGTACGCTGTCTTCGGCGGCGTCCGGCACGCCTGCCAATGGATGGACGGCGAGAGCGGCTCGTGGGAAGACCTGAACCCCGCCGGCTCGGCGCAGTCCGAGGCGTATGGCACCGATCCGATCCACATGGTCGGCGGCTACGCCGTATTCGGCGGCGTGGCCCACGCCGGCATCTGGCCCGGCGGGGCGCCTTCGTGGACGGACCTTCATCCGCCGAGTGCGAGCGTGTCAGTGGTATACGGGTTGAATGCGTCGCAGCAGGTCGGGGCCGCGTGGTTCGGCACCGACTCCCACGCCAGCCTGTGGTCCTACACCCCGGGCTCGTGGGTGGACCTGCACCCGGCAGGCGCGGATTCGTCGGTGGCCAACGGTCTTGGGGGCGGCCAGCAGACAGGGTCGGCGTGGTTCGGCGCATTCCCGCACGCCGGGACCTGGAACGGGTCCGCCGGTTCATGGGTGGACCTGAACCCCGCGGGCGCCCCCTGGTCCGAGGCGTTCGGCGGAGACGGGGTTCAGCAGTGGGGCTACGCATCGACCGGCTTCGCCGATCACGCGGGCCGGTGGACCACTGGAACAGCCGCATCGTGGATGGACCTCCATCCTGCCGGCGCGAGCCACTCGCGCATCTACGCGATGGCGGGCGGCTATCAAGCGGGACGAGCCACGGTCGGAGGAGTTTCGCACGCGTGCATCTGGAACGGCACGACCGCGTCATGGGTCGATCTGCACAGCCACCTGCCCGCGGGGGGCGTCCTCTATACATCCTCCGAGGCTCGGGGCATCTGGAGTGATACATCGGGCGGTAGAACCACCATCTACGTCTCCGGCTGGGCTCATCTGCAGTCGCCCAGCCGCGATGAGGCGATCCTCTGGAACTGGGACGCGGTGTTTGGAAGTCCGCAGAACGCGAACTACAGCACCCTCTACCCCGCGACGGTCTCTTCGTATGCGTACGGCATCGAGGGGGGCCAGCAGGTCGGACAGGCCAACGTCGGCTACGGAAATCACGCGAGCCTGTGGACCGGCACGCCCGCCTCATATGTGGACTTGAACCCGCCCGGCACGCTCACGTCCGTCGCCAACGGAGTGCAGGGCGGGCGGCAGGCAGGAACCACCAGAACCGTCACCGATCCGCCGAGCGTTAGCCGCGCGGGCTGGTGGAGCGGCACGGCCGGCTCGTTCGTCGGCCTGCAAAGCCCCGCCCAGTATGGTGCGTCTTCCGCCTTGGGCGAGGATGCCGGCGGCATACAGGTGGGTACGGCGGACCAACACGCAAGCCTGTGGACCAGCACCCCCGCCTCGCATGTGGACCTCAACCCGGCCGGTTCGTTCATCTCACGTGCATTCGGTGCCAGCGGCGGGTACCAGGTGGGCCAGGCGTTCGGGCACGCGGGCCTATGGCACGGAACGGGCGCGTCGTGGGTGGACCTGAATCCCGCCGGCTTTACTGCGGGCTCGGTTGCCTACGGCGTGCAGGGCGGGCACCAGGTCGGGTTTGTGGATGTGGCCACGCCCCCCTCCTTCGGCCAGGATCACGCGAGCCTTTGGAGCGGCACGGCCGCGTCGTGGGTGGACCTGAACCCAAGCGGCGGCGGAGGGTCGTTCGCCTATGCCGTCTCCGGCAACCACCAGGTGGGCTCTTCCGCCATCTACGCCAGCCTGTGGAGCGGCACCGCCTCCTCCTGGGTGAACCTCTCCAACTTCCTGCCCGGCGGAGTCTCCAACTGGGACCTCGCGCAGGCCCGCGGCATCTGGACCAGCGGGCACACCACCTACGTCGTCGGGTTCGCGTACAACAAGTCCACCGGCCGCAACGAGGCGCTGATGTGGGTGTCGAACTGCCTGGATTGCCCCGCCGATTTCAACTGCGACGGCGCGCTCAACTCCCAGGATTTCTTCAACTTTCTCAATGCGTTCTTCGCGAACGACCCGTCCGCTGATTTCAACCACGACGGCGCCGTCAACTCGCAGGACTTCTTCGATTTCCTCAACGCGTTCTTCGCCGGCTGCCCATGACGCTCGCGGATCCCTGAGAGTCGCGCCTTTCCACGCGAACGGCGCTCTCAGGGCGCGGCCGGTTTGGCGCCGCCCGCTCCGCACCCGGGCATACTCCGGCGCTGATGCCCTCATCCATCGAAGCACGCGCGGAACGAGTGCTCCTCGCCGGGTCGAACTCGGTTGGGGAGCCGGGCCAATGCGCCACGGCGCTTTGCCCGGCTCAATACTCCCGGTCCGTCACGATCCCTGGCTGCGGCACGGGGTACCGCCCGTCGGCATCGGGCAGCAGCGGCGCGGCCGACTCCTTCGTGAGCTCCGCCACGCCGGGCGCGAACTCGTGCTTGCACTCGAGC
>JBGPJM010000267.1:0-5757 GCA_041485385.1 Phycisphaerae bacterium
AGGTGGCCACGCTGGAGGACGTCGTCGAGACGGCGGACATCTTCATCACCGCGACCGGCAACAAGAACATCATCACCGCCGAGCACATGGCGCGGATGAAGGACAAGGCGATCGTCGGCAACATCGGGCACTTCGACAACGAGATCGACATGGCCGGGCTGAAGAAGGTGAAGGGGATCAAGAGGATCAACATCAAGCCGCAGTACGACGAGTGGGTCTTTCCGGCGGCAAAGGGCGCAGGGGGTCGTCCGGAGCACTCGGTGCTCATCCTCGCCGAGGGGCGTCTCCTGAACCTCGGCTGCGCCACCGGCCACCCCAGCTTCGTGATGAGCTCCTCGTTCTCCAACCAGGTCTTGGCGCAGATCGACCTGCACCAGTACGTCACGACCGGCAAGTCGATCAGCGGCACGGCGTACGACCAGAAGAAGGTGTACACGCTGCCGAAGCGACTGGACGAGAAGGTCGCTCGCCTGCACCTGGACAAGCTGGGCGTGCGCCTGACCAAGCTGTCGAGGGACCAGGCCGAGTACCTCGGCGTGCCGCTCGACGGGCCGTACAAGGCCGACCACTACAGGTATTGAGCCGGCTCAACCCGTCTTGCGGGCGAGCATGATCAGGTTGCCGGCCGGCTCGCGCACGGCGACCTCCTCCATGCCGTAGAAGGTGGGCCTGCGCGCCATTGCGAAGTCGATGTTCCCCAGGCGGGCGATGGCCGCGTCGAGGTTGTCCACCTCGCAGTAGAGTGTGATCGATGACAGCGGCGGGGCCGCGCCCGCGCCGTCGGCGGCGGCGCTCGCCCGCGTCTGGTACATCACCTCTAGGCCGTCCTTGACCAGCATGACGAAACCGGGTCCGTCCCCGTGCGGCACCTCCATGGCCCGCTCGAAGCCCATCCGGCTTTCCCAGAACGGGAGGACCGGCTCGATCCGTTCCACCACGATGACCGGCGTGATCTTCCGCCACCCAGCGCTTGCTTTCATGGTCGGCCCTCTCTAGTATGAATGAGACTAGTCGAGGATACCCTATGGCCCGGGCCCTGTCAACGCCAAGTGCCGCGGATGACCGCCGGCTGTCCGACCTGCGGTCCGTCGGCCCCGCCACGCTGGACGACCTGCGGCGGCTGGGCATCACGACCGTGAAACAACTGGCCCGCGCGTCCCCGGAGGGCGTGTACCGACGGCTCTGCCGGCTCGACGGCATTCGGCACGATCCGTGCGTGCTGGACGTGCTGGCGTGCGCCATCGCCCAGGCCCGCGATCCGCGCCTTCCCGCGCGCCAGCGCGACTGGTGGTACTGGTCCCGGAAGCGAAAGGTCCAGGAGGCCGGCCGTGCCCAAGCGCGCTGACCCCGGCGGGCTGACGTTGGCCGACCTGGTCGTGCTGGCCCTTCTGGCCGAGCAGCCCGTGCACGGCTACGCGGCGCTTGCGGAACTCCAGCGTCGCGAGGTCCAGGACTGGGCCGCGCTCTCCCGGCCCCAGCTGTACTACTCGCTCAAGAAGCTCGCCGGGGCAGGGCTCATCGAGCCCGCCCGCGATGAAGGGCCGGCGCAGGGCCCCGAGCGCACCGTCTACCACCCGAGCCGGCGCGGCCGCCGCGCCCTGCAGGACGCCCTCGCCCGGACGCACTGGGCCACGCAGCGCCCGCCGCCGCCGTTCCTGACCTGGCTGGTCCTCTCGATCCACGCGCGCCCGGACGAGGTGAGGGCCCTGGTGCGTCGCCGACACGAGTTCCTGGGCGCGCAGATCGCCCGGGAGCGGACCACGCTCGACGCCATTCGCGCGGACACCGGCCCGACCATCCCCATCGCGGAGGCGATCGTGGAGCTCGCGCTGTCGCAGTTCGAGCTCGAGCGGGCGTGGCTCCAGCGCGTCGAGCGGCTTCTTCCATCACAGGGAACATCGACTCAGCGGTAACGGGCGCGGCCTGCGGAGCACGCTCAGCGCCGGCCCGAGAGGAATCTCTCGCGCCCGACGAAGTAGAGAAAGGCTCCGAGAAGAGCGAATACGACAAGGATGGCGATGTTGCTGTCGGCCAGACGAGCGAAGAGGCTCTGCCCCGTCAGGCGGTCGAAGAGCTGCGAGAGGTTGAGGCTCCGGGAGAGGGACTCGGAAGCTCCGGCGATGATGGCCAGGGTCATGCCCGCGATCGCGCCGCCGGCGATGAGGCCGGAGGAGAGCAGGACGCCCGGCGAGGATTCGCCCTGGGCCTCCGACTTCTTCTCCTTGCTCTTTCGCTCCACGAACCAGCGGACCATGCCGCCAAGGAAGATGGGCGTCGAGGCGGAGATGGGCAGGTACACGCCTACGGCGAAGGGGAGGCTGGAGACGCCGGCGAGCTCGAGCGTGATCGCTATGAACACGCCCAGCAGCACGAGGCCCCAGGGGAGCCGGCCGCCCAGCACGCCGTCGATGATGAGGGACATGAGGCGGGCCTTGGGCGCATCGAACTTCTTGACGACCGTTCCGCCGGACTCGTCGGAGGAGGGATCGCGGTGGTCGAGGACGCCGTTGATGCCCGGGTCGACGAGGTAGCGGACAGCCCCGGTGTCATCGACGAGGTACCTGCCGGGCGGGACGCCCGCGGGGGCGTTGTCGGTGGTGAAATGGACCACGTTGTAGGAGGCGCTGTCGCGCGCGGCATCGACGCCGTGGAGCGTATCGCGCCCTTCGAATGAGCTCGAAGCGACCGTGATGGCCGGGAAGTCCCGCCTGGCGTAGATCGTCTTGGAGTCGTTGAAGATCTTGAGCGTGAAGCCGATGACCAGCGCGGCGGTGAGCGCGCCGACGAGGATGCCGATCTGCTGGGCGCGGGGCGTCGCGCCGATCAAGTAACCCGTTTTGAGGTCCTGCGAGGTCGTGCCGCCGTTGGAGGAGGCGATGCAGACGACGGCGGCGATGGAGAGCGCGGCGACGCGGTCGATGGGGCTCGTCCATCCCAGCGCGAAGAAGATCAGGCACGTCAGCAGGAGCGTGGCGACGGTCATGCCGGAGATCGGATTGGACGAGGAGCCGATCTCGCCCGTCAGACGCGAGGAGACGGTGACGAAGAGGAATCCGAAGACCAGGATGAGCAGCGCGCTGAGGAACGAGACGTGGAGGCTGGGCAGGAGCATGAGCGCGCCGATCAGGCCGATGCAGCCCAGGACCACCAGGCCCATGGGCAGGTCGCGGTCGGTGCGCTCGGGGACGGTCGCGGGCGCGTCGCTCGCGGCGAGGCTGCGCAGGCCCCTGCCGAAGGCCGCCGCGATGGTCGGCAGGACGCGGAACATGCTGATGATGCCGCCGGCGGCGACGGCGCCGGCGCCGATGTA
This sequence comes from Phycisphaerae bacterium, assembly GCA_041485385.1. Classification (GTDB taxonomy): domain Bacteria; phylum Planctomycetota; class Phycisphaerae; order Phycisphaerales; family UBA1924; genus JBGPJM01. The sequence continues at coordinate 3,311 of JBGPJM010000267.1, forward strand.
GAGGACGTAGGCGTTGCGGATCTGGGCGGGGTTCATGTCGCGGATGAATGTCGCGGCGGGGGCCAGCGGCTCGGTCTGTCCGTCGCCGAAGAGCCTGATCGCGGGGATGAGTACGAGGTACGCCAGCACGCCGCCGGCGCACATGATGCCCGAGATCCGGGGGCCGATGATGTAGCCGACGCCGAGCAACTCTGGCGAGCACTCCGCGGAGATCGAGCCGCCCTTGAAGAACGAGATCATCTTCTCGGGCGTGTTCTTGAACAACCCGAGCCCGCCGTCGCCGTTGAGGAGCTTGAACAGGAACCCCAGCCCCAGGCCCGTGAAGACCGTCCTGGCGTTGGTGCCGCCCTTCTCGCCGGCGATGAGAACCTCGGCGCAGGCCGTGCCCTCGGGGTACGCGAGCTTGCCGTGTTCCTTGACGATCAGGCCGCGCCGGAGCGGGATCATCATCAGGATGCCCAGGAGCCCGCCCAGGACGGCCACGGTGATGATCCGCGGCAGGTCCATGTCGTGCCCGAGGATCATCAGCGCGGGCATGGTGACGGCGACGCCGAAGGCGATGGACTCGCCGGCCGAGCCGGTGGTCTGGACGATGTTGTTCTCGAGGATCGTGGCCGAGCGCGTGCCGAATGCGCGGCTGATCCACTTGAAGATCGAGATCGACATCACGGCAATCGGGATCGACGCGCTGATGGTGAGCCCGATCTTGAGGGCGAGGTACAGCGAGGCCGCGCCGAAGAGGATCCCCAGCACGGTCCCGACGAGCAGCGGGAGCGGGCGCAGCTCGGGAACGGACGCTGCCGCGGGGATATACGGCTTGTGGGGCGGGGTGTCGGGCATGATGGTCCCGGTCGGAAGGGAGGGCAGGCATTGCCGTCATCGGGCGCGAGCGGGGCAGCATACCGCGGGGTGGTGCCTCGACGACGACGCCGGTTCCAGCTAACGCTTTCTCGGGTCGCTCCGTACGTCGATCGGCCGCTCGAGAACCGTTCCGTCGACGATGAGCCGCACCGTGTAGGTCCCGGGCCTGACCCACTCGCCCAGCGGCTCGAACGGCGTGTCGTGCCAGATGGCGGAGATGGGGAGCGACCCGCCCCCACCCCCCCCACCCCCACCACCCCCACCACCCTCCCCGCCTGGCCCTCGGCGCCCCTCAGGCCGCGGCCCGCGCAGGTCCCACACGAAGCGGTGCGAGCCCTTGGCGGCCCCGAGCGTCTGCGGGGGTCTGGCCCATTCCACCATCACCGTCAGCGAATCCGGGTCGACAACCAGAACCGGATCGTCGCTGGCGAATCGCCGGACCACAGCGCCCTGCGCATCGACAACCTCCAGCGCGATCGCCTTCGCCTCGCGCGGCAGCCAGTAATCCAGCATCGCACCATCGGGCGGATTCTGGCCCGCGGGTTCCTCGGGCGGCAGGGGCGTGTCGGAGTTGATGTTCCGCGCGAGCTCGTACGCCGGCGGCGGCGCGAAGAGCGCCGGCTTGTTGCTGTCGGCCGGCAGCTCACGCAGCAGGCTGAAGTTGTCCAGGATCCAGAACGACCGCCCGTGCGTTCCCACCACCAGGTCGTCGTCGTGCACGACCAGGTCGCGGATGCTCGTCGCCGGCATGTTCAGGCGCAGCGGCCGCCAGTGCTCGCCGTCGTCGAGGGAGAAGTACACGGCGAGCTCGGTGCCGCAGAACAAGAGCCCGCGCCGCTTGGGATCCTCGCGCACGGCGTTGACCGGGCCCGACGGGAGCCCGCCGGCGATCTCCGTCCAGGTCGCCCCGCCATCGTGCGTCCTGAGGATGTGCGGCCGCTGGTCGTCGAGGCGGATGCGGTTCACCGCGGCGTACGCGGTCCCGGCATCGAACCGCCCCGCGTCGATGATCGACACCTTGCTCCACGCCGTCATGCTCGGCGATCGCGGCGTCACGTCCCGCCACGTCGCGCCCCCGTCGGTGGTCACCTGGATCAGCCCATCATCGGTCCCGCACCAGATCACGCCCGCATCGACGTACGACGGCGCCACGGCGTAGATCACGCCGCGGCGCTTTATGGTCGCCATCTCCGGCGCGCGGTACTTACCGATGCTCTCGGGCACCTCCGGCTGCTCGCGCGAGAGGTCGGGGCTGATGACGTCCCACGTCGCGCCGCCGTCGCGCGTCCGCAGCAGTGTCTGGGCGCCCAGGTACAGCGTCCTGGGATCGACCGGCGAGAAGATCAGCGGCGCCGTCCGCACGAACCGCAGGCCCAGCTTCTCCCGGTCCGGGCCGACCTGCTCCACCTCGCCGGTGTCCTTGTGGTAGCGCTTGACCTTGGCACCGTACACGAGGTTGGGGTTGAGCGGGTCCGGGGCCAGGTACGCGTACTCGTCGCCGCCGACGGGGTGCCACTCGCGGAAGGTGATCTGCCCGTCGCCGCCGCGACTGGTGATCCCGACGGTGCCGCTCTCCTGCTGCCCGC
>JBGPJM010000268.1:0-5736 GCA_041485385.1 Phycisphaerae bacterium
CCCCTCACCCCCTCACCCCCCCACCTCCTCCACCAACTCCACCCCCTCTTCCTCCATCGTCTTCGCACGGTGCGTGGCGAGCTCTCTCCGGGCCGCCCGCGACAGCCGATGCTGCACGCTCAGCAGCAGCACCGCCCCCACCACCGCCACCGTCCCCGCCGCGATCTGCGCCCCCGTCAGCGGCTTGCCGAATACCAGGTACGTCCCCACCGCCACCAGGAACGGCTGAAGCTGCACCACGCCGCTGGAGACCGCGACCCCCAGCCGCGCGATCGAGATGTAGTAGAACACGTGCCCCAGCGCGATCCCGATCACCGCCGACACCAGCAGCACCCCGACCTGTCCGTGGCTGAGAACCGACGTATCCAGGGCCCGCAGCCCGCTGTCCCTCCCGGCCACCACCATCAGAGTCACCAGCGCCAGCGCCGTGTACTGGCTGATCGCCGCGAACGCCGTCACCGGGTGGTACCCGTGCATGAAGTGCCGCACCGCCAGCGCGTACGCCGCGAAGCACAGCCCGCTGAAGATCGCCAGCAACACCCCCAATGCGTGCATCCCTCCCGGCCCGGCCACGGCCCCCATCGGCGCCCGAGGGGCAAACAGGATCGTCCCCATGATCCCCATCAGCACCATCGCGATCCCTACCCACGAGGTCTTCGTGCGCAGGATCGCCCGCTCGCTGGGGAACAGCAGGTACGCCCCGGCCGTCACGAACACGATCTGCATCCGCAGCCCGAACGTCGCCGTCGTCGGGTCGACGTTGTAGTACGACCACGCGAACGCCACCTGCCCCAGGCTGTTCACGAGCGCAGGCACCAGCGCCGCCCGCCACAGCCCCGCCGGCAGACCCCCATCCCGTTTCCCGCGCGACCACCCCCACACCAGCACCGGGGCCCACAGGAACGCCGAGAACCCGTACCGCCACCCGTTGCTCGTCCAGACGTCGATCTTCTCCGCGAAGTGCGCGATGAACAGCGGCACGCTCGACCATCCCAGCAGCGTCATCACCACCGTGACGATCCCGGTCGCGGCCGAAACAGGTTTGGCCCCGGCGGGGGGGACGCCCTCGCTCATGCTCGACTCTCGGTCCCCGTCCCCCCTGCGCGGACCCGCCACGCCGCAGCCGCAGCGCACCCGGGCAGGAGTGTAGCGGCACGCGCGCGCCAACCCCGCCCCTCCTCTCCGCGCCCGCTGTTCCGCAGTGAATCCCCCGCTACGCCGCCGTCCCCAGCCGCGCCAAGAGGTCGTCGTACCGCTTGCGCTCCTTGGGATCCTTCAGCACCGCGTACGCCCGCCCGATGTGCGTGAACCGCTCCGGCGCGCCGGGATCGCTGCACACGTCCGGGTGCAGCGTCCGCGCCAGCCCGCGGTACGCCGTGCGGACCTCATCCTCCGTGGCCCCGCGCCCCACGCCCAGCACCTTGTACAGGTCGTCCACCTCGATCCCCGCGGACACCCCCGACTTTGCCTTGGCGCCGCCGGAAGGGTCCGGTGCCGGAGACGGCCCGGCGCCCGTGCTCGTGTCCGCCACGGCCGCCCCGCTCACGAACCCGTATTGCGCCAGGTTGCTCAGCGCCGTCCGCAGGCCGGGGCGCGGGTCGGTAAAACGCACCCCGAACTCCCACGTCCGCGACCGCCACGTGCCCCGCTTCACCCACACCACCTTCCCGAGCACCGACAGCTGCTGCGACCCGGACCGGATCGCAAACTGATCGCTCGCCCCCCGCTTCACAGGCGGCTTCCCAGCGCAGCGGATCCGCATCCCCGACGCCGACAAGTCCAGCACGTCTCCCACCGGGCAGGTGAGGTTCTCCGTCTGATAACGGGTATCCCGGCGCGCCGCCTTCCGACCTTTCGGTCGACTGAACCAGACTCCGCCGGGAAGGGGCATAGAAGCACGGTTCGGCTAATAACGCGCCCCACTTGAGCGCGCCGACTCTCCCAGCGACCAAGACCCCCAATCTCGCGCTCGCCACCCGGCACCAAGCCCATATCACTCAGCACTTAGCACCCAGCACTCAGCACTCAAGCGCTCACCCGCCCCTTCCCACCGCCGCCGCCAGCGCCGCCATCAGTTCCTCCGGCTCGCTCATCCGCCCCGCCCCGACGCTCCGGCACGCCTGCCACCCGCTCCCCGGGCCCACCACCTTGAACCCGTCGGCCGCCAGCGTCGCCAGGTTCCGGCGCGTGCTCGCCTGGTTCCACATCACCGTGTTCATCGCCGGCGCCAGCAGCACCGGCGTCTTCGCCCGGTCCACCGCGCTCAGGATCAGCGTCACCACGTCGTCGGTCTGCCCCGTCGCCAGCCTCGCCATGCAGTCCATCGTGCACGGCGCCACGATCGCCACGCTCGCGGCCTTCGCCAGCGAGATGTGCTGCGGATCCTGCGACTCAATGTGCTCCCACGCGCTCCTGTACACCGCCCGCCCCGACAGCGCCTGGAACGTCAGCGGCGTGACGAACCTCGTCGCCGACTCCGTCATCGCCACCGTGACTTCCGCCCCCGCCTGCGCCAGCCGGCTTACCAGCATCGCCGTCTTGTACGCGGCGATCCCCCCCGTCACCCCGACGATCACCCGGATGCCGGTGAAATCCGCGCCCACACGCTTCCCCGCTTGCCCGCCCTCCCCGCCCCTCCCTCCTCGGACCCCATCCCTGGACCCCAAGCGCCCTACTTCCCGCCCTTCACCCCGTGGTCCGGCAGCGCGGCCCTGATCTCCGCACCCGCCGTCGTCATGTCGAACTCGTACCCGATCTTCCCCTGGATGATCTCCTCGATCACAAGCTCCAGGTCCGACCGGCCCCCGCGGTCCACGAGCGGGCGCGCGCCGTCCATCAGCTGCACCAGCCTCCGCTGGATCAGCGTGCACAGCTTGAACCGCCCGCCCATTCGGTCGACAATCGCATCGCTCTTGAGCGCTTCAATCATGATCCTGATGTGCTCCTGGAACTCGGCGGCCACCACCCCCGGCCGCGGTCCGTACGCAGCCTTGCTCGGTCTTCACCTTGCAGGGACGAATCGCTTATACTAGGCAGCGGGGTGATTGGCAGCCAACACGCCGGGAAATCGACCGACCCGTCCACCGGGTCCATGCAATCGGCCCGCGTCCTGCCCGGCCGCCCGAGTCGCTCCCGCCGCCCACGCCGGCCCAGAAAGCCCGTCAATGACCGAGAAACAGTGGAACGTCGGCGACCGTGTGATCCATGCGAGCAAGCCCGAATGGGGCGCGGGTGTCATTACCGCCGCCGAAAAGTCCGTCCACGACGGGCGCCCCTGCCAGCGGCTCACCGTCCGTTTCGATCGTGCCGGCGTCAGGACCCTCACCACCGCCTTCGCCGATCTCCGCCCCGCCGACGAGGCGCCCTCCCTGGCCCCGACCACCGAATCCGACGATCAGGCCGGCTGGCTCAACCGTCTCTCCGCCGACTCCCCGGTCGAGGTCCTCACCCGTCTCCCGGAGGCCGCCACCGACCCCTTCTCCTCCCTGGCCTCTCGCCTCAAGGCGTCATTGGACCTCTACCGCTTCAACGACACCGGCGGCTCGCTCCTGGACTGGGCCGCCATGCAGTCCGGCCTCAAGGACCCGCTCGCCCGATTCAACCGCCACGAGCTCGAGCAGATCTTCCGGCGCTTCGCCGCGGTTCGCGATGAGCATTTCAAGAAGCTCGCCATCGAGATCAAACGGCGCGAGCCCGCCGTCTTCCAGCAGGCCATGAAGTCCGCCGCCCCCGCGGTGCAACAGGCGCTGCGACGGCTCGACATCGGCCGTTGACTCCCGGCATCATCCCGCGCAGATCCACCCGCCCGCGCCCTGTGCAGGACCCGCGTGCGCCGGTGCGCATCCCGGCCGCTGCGGCCCTCCGCCGCGTTCTTATCAGCCCCTGAGGCTTCGTTTCCGGGCGCGGCACACTCCCGTGCCAACCGGTCCCGGGGTTGTTCCTCCTCCCGCGGCAAGGCACGAATGTCCTCGCCCGCTCCGCGCGGGCCCGGGCGATCGTGCTTTGCGCAGGCGTCCGAGCAAGCAACCAAAGACCCGACCTGGAGCCCGTACCATGAACGAGCAGGATTTCCAGCAGAAGCTCAGCGACCTCATCCAGCAGATCGGCGACATGCCTTCTCCCGAGAAGGACCAGCTCATGGCGCTGGCCGACGACGCCCGCGACCGTCACCAGCGCATGAAGAAGACCGTCAGCGAGTTGCAGGAATCCCTCGATTACCTCCGCCTCAGCATCAAGTACCTCGTCTTCGATCTCGAGGCCACAAGGCGGGAAAACCAGTACCTGCGCAAGCTTCTCGAGAGCCAGTCCGGCGGAAATACCGAACAATCCGAGTAGTCCGGCCACGATTCGAACGTTCACCAGGCCCTCGCGATCGGCGGGGGCCTTGGCTTTTTGCGCGCTCCGGGGCCTACGATCTTTGCCCATGCCGGAGAGGTGGCCGAGCGGCTGAAGGCGACGGTTTGCTAAACCGTTATACGGGTTAAGGCTTGTATCGAGGGTTCGAATCCCTCCCTCTCCGCTTCCCCCAGTCCCGTCGGGGCGGTAACTCAACTGGCAGAGTGCCATCTTTGCAAGGTGGAAGTTGGGAGTTCGAATCTCCTCCGCTCCATTCGTCAAGCCCGTTCTGCGCGCCGTTTTGGGGTAATAGGGTATGGATTTGGGGCAAAGAGCGCGACGTTCGGTGGACTGACCCCCATGTAATCGCGGTTTTGACCAAGGTGGCGGCGGGCCGCTGCACGGGCTGCCTTCGCTGATGTGAAACGCGGCCGTTGACCTGCCGGTTTAGGGGGATTCTGCGCGAGTTCCACGGACCCCGCGTCGTGCCGTTGTCAAGGGAAACCGGGGCAAGCCGGACATCCAAGCAAAAGTTCCCAGACATGAGGAGCGATTCACGCGCCCTTCATCGCGGGTGGTGTGAGCGCCGGTACAGTCGTTGAGCATGGACACTCTGCGAATGGACCAATCACGCCTCATCAGGCCGTCGTGAAGGCCCCCGCCAAGAGCCAGTCAGTGGACAATCCTGCGCGTAGTGGGCGTGGCTCGGGGCATGATCGGGCGGCGACCTCGCCGAGGGTTTCATAATGGCAAAGAACGAAACAGCCGGCGGCGGCGGCGATGACGCCGCGCTGATCACCCGAGATCCCGCGTCGAACGGCAAGGAGGCGCACACCGCGCCGCCCGCCCTTCCCTTCACCCCCGCGGCCGACTCGGCCGAGTGGCTGCGCGTCACGCTCTCGAGCATCGGCGACGGGGTTATCACCACCGACCGGCACGGGCGCGTCACATTCCTGAATCCCGTGGCCCAGACGCTCACGGGGTGGGCGCAGGAGCAGGCCGTCGGCGTGGCGATTGAGCGCGTCTTTCACATCGTCAACGAGGCGACCCGGGCCGAGGTCGAGAACCCCACGAGGCGGGCGCTGCGCGAGGGCGTGATCGTCGGCCTGGCCAACCACACGCTGCTCATCAACAAGGACGGCACCGAGCTTCCCATCGACGACAGCGCGGCGCCCATCCGCAGCGCCAGCGGAGAAACCGCCGGCGCGGTGCTGGTGTTCCGCGACGTCACCGAGCACAAGCGGCAGGAAAAACTGGTCAAGGATGCGTTCGACTACGCCTCCAACATCCTCGACACGCAGCGCGAGCCGTTCCTGGTGCTGGACAAGGACCTGCGCGTCGTCTCGGCCAACCGCTCGTTCTACAAGACCTTCCGCATCGAGAAGGACACGACCGAGGGCC
>JBGPJM010000269.1:0-5728 GCA_041485385.1 Phycisphaerae bacterium
CCCCGGCGCCCCCGCCGGCCGACCATCAGAAGTGAACACCTCGCAGGGCCGGGATCACGGCGAGGGTTCGGACCGTTTATCCCCGATACCAATGACGTGAGCGCTGCCTGAGCGCCGGGTGCGACGGCTACGCTCCAAGCCGATCACCAGGCGGGCGCTGCTGGACATCTGCAACCGGTGGATCCTGGCTCGGCGCGCGGCGGCGTAGCCCGGCCCCGGGGTCAGCAGCCGCTGATGAACGCGTTGAGGAACGCCAGCATGTCGACCGAGGTCGTGAGGCCGTCGCCGTCGAAGTCGGCGTCGCCGGCGTTGAACGCGGCCATGAAGTCGAACAGGTCCTGCGAATCGACCCTGCCGGAGTTGTTCCAGTCCGCCGGGCAGACCTGGCCGAGGTGGGCGATCCAGGCCTCGCGCTGGCCGTCGGGGTTGATGCCGATGCCGACGACGACCTCGCCGCTGCAGGACACACCCGTCGCCGAGATGAGCCGCCACCCCTCGGCGCCGGTGATGCCCCGCCCGAGCGCCTGGCGGACGCTCCGCATGCCGATGCCGTCCGTCCAGATGAACGCCTCGCTCCCCTCGGCCGTCTGCCCGGAGCCGACGACGGCCGTGCCGTCGTTGCTCACGCCGAAGGCCTCGCTCTGGTGCGGGCCACCCGGAAGATCGCCCAGCCCCTCGATGCCGGTGGCGGCGCTCCAGCGGAACGCCTCGAACCCCTCCGGCGCGAGGCTCGTGCCGACGATGATGGTGCCGGGAAGGTTGAGAGCGTTGGCGCCGCCGGGGGCAGTCGGCCCGGCCAGCCCGGGGAGTGGCTGCAGGCCGCCGGAAGCGGTCCACCGGAACGGGCGCCGCCCGCCGGTGGCCTCGCTGGCGCCGATGATGATCGAGCCGTCGTCGCTAGCGGCGAAAGCCCCGGCGAGGATCGCGCCGCCGGGAAGATCGCCCAGGGCCAGCATCGATCCGGGTCCCATGGCGCGGAAGCTCTGCAGGCCGGTGCCCGACCGGGCCACGCCGACGATCACACCGCCGTGCCCGGAGATGCCCAGTGCCCAGCTCTGTCCGTCGCCGTCGGGCAGGAACCCCAGGCCCAGCATGCCGGAGTTTTCGGTCCAGACGAACGCCTGCTCGCGCCCGAGCCCGCTCGTGGCACGGCCGATGATCACTGAACCGTCAGCGGAGCACGCCGTCGCGAAACTCGAGATCCCGCCAGGCAGGTAACCCAGACCCTGCATCCCGGTCTCCGCCCTCCAGCGGAACGCCTCGGTGTGCTCGCTGGCGCTGCTGTAGCCGACGGCGGTTGTCCCATCTCCCGAGACCGCACAGGCGACGCTGTCGAAGCGCCCGCCCGGCATGTCGCCCAAGCCCTGGAACCGGGGCCCGTCGGCACGGGCCGGCACGCTCGTCAGAGCCGCCGCCGAGCACGCGACCAGCAGCCGCGCCGCCGCGCCTCCACGCCGGGTCATTCCAGCATTCCGAGCTCCATCCGGCCAGATCCTCGGGCCCATTCGGGGCCGCGACATCACTCCCATGGTGATGGCTCCTAAGAAAACTCAATGACACATTGATGCGCGCACGGGCGCGCCTGCGCCAGCGAGAGTGTCTCGAACACACAATGTCGATTGCCTACCCGGCGACCTGCCTTCTCCCGTGGGCCTGTTGGGCAGCGGCCCGGCGGGCGTGAGAATAGCATGAAAAGGACGTAATGCTCGTCATTCGGAGAGAAAGCTGGCATTCTGCGCGAGATTGGTTCACTGGATCCGGGGGCGTTGCTTCCTAAGTCACCGCCCAGCTCCGAACATGTCCCCCGAATTCAGCGGGAAAACAGGGACTTTTCGCCGTGCAAGCCCGGTTGGTCCGAGGCTTCGCGGATCAGCGGTTCACCTTGGAAGACAGGTCGTGTCACCCCATCTTGTGGTGGTTCGACCGTCTTACAAAGCACGAGCAAGGATATGATAATTGCAACGGTGTGCCGTGCTCCCGCAGCGGCGAGGATGTTTCGGAGAGTTGCGCGGGAATGAGAAGAAGTCTGGCCCTGGTCTGTTTCGCTTCTGCGCCGCGACTTCTGCGGCTCTAGCTAGGTGAAGAGCGCCGATGGCGAAGAGGTCGGCTCGGTTACCGCTGAAACTCGACGACCTCAGTGTCCCGCGGGCGAGCCGCCCTTCCGCGGATCGCAGGCGGCCTCCCATCCTGCGCTCCCCCCGATCGGACCAATGCGGCGGATGAGCTGCACGACCGCGATGCTCCGGGTGGGCTTGACGGTATGCCCCCGCGCGCGGAGCGCGGCGGCGACCTGCTGGCCCTCGGGCGAGGCGAGCCACGGCTGCTCCATGAGCAGTTCGTCGGGTATCCACTGGTGATGGAAACGTGGTCGCCCGACGGCGTCCGGAGCGGAGAGGTGCAGGAGCAACACGTCGAGGAGCACCTGAGTCGTCGCGGTGATGATGCGCGGCCCGCCGGAGCCCCCGGCGACCGCCAGGACCCGCCCGTCCACGTCCAGCACAATGGTCGGGCTCATGCTGCTCAGGGGACGCTTGCCGGGAGCCGGCAGGTTGCGGTCCGATTGGGTGAGGCCGAAGGCGTTGGGCCGGCCCCGGCGCGCCGTGAAATCGTCCATCTCGTCATTGAGGCAGAAGCCGAAGCGGGCCACCGCCAGCAGTGATCCGAACTCGAGGTTGATCGTCTCGGTGCAGGCGACGGCGCCCCCCCACTGGTCGACGACGCTCAGGTGGCTGGTGCCGCCGTCGGGTCCCGCCTGCCGGCGCGTGCCGTAGTGCTCGCTGGGGAACGTGCGAGCCGGGTCGATCATCGCCGCCCGCTCGTCGAGGTAGCGGTCGCTGAGAAGACGTTGCACGGGCACATCGACCTTGGTGGGGTCGGCCAGCCACTCGGCCCGGTCGGCGAAGGCGTGCTTGAAGGCCTCGCTGACCAGGTGGACGTAGAGGCCCGAGTCCCCACCGGCGGCGACCTCATCGATCTTCAGCCGTCCCAGGATGCCCAGCGCTTGCGCCATGGCCACGCCGCCGCTGGAGGGCGGGGGCATGGAGAGTACGGTGGCGCGCCCGAGGAAGCCGGTCCGGAGGGGCTCGAGCTGCTGGACCCTGTAGTTCCGGAGGTCGGCCAGGGAGAGTACGCCGTGGTCCTGGGCCGCTGCCTTGGTGATCGCGCGCCCGATCTCGCCGCCGTAGAACGCCGGCGCGCCCTCCCGTGAAATGAGCTCCAGCGCCTCGGCCTGCTCCGGCAGCCGGATCACGTCGTCGACGCGCACCCGTCCCTCCCGCAGGAAACGCTCCCACACGAAGGCGAACCGGCTCTGCCACTGCGGCTGGCGGGCGAACTTCTCGATGAGCGGTCCGGCCTCGTCCATGTACGCCCGGTCGACGGTGAAACCGTCCCGGGCGGCCTGGATCGCCGGCGCCAGCACCGTGGCGCGGTCGAGCGTTCCGAAGTGCTCGAGCGCGTACAGCAGCCCCGCGACAGTGCCGGGGACGGCGCACGCCGCGCCGCCGCGCGTGCTGGCCTCCGGATCCTGCTGCCGCTCGAAGAACTCGGGCCCCGCGCCGGCGGGGCACATCTCGCGGTAGTTGATCGCGGCGGAGCGCCCGTCGGCGAGGGCGATGACCATGAAGCCACCCCCGCCGATGCCGCAGGAGAACGGACGCACGACCGAGAGGGTGAAGCTGGCCGCGACGGCGGCATCGATCGCGTTCCCGCCCAGGGCGAGCATCCGGGCTCCCGCGAGCGAGGCGATGGCGTGGTCGGCCGCGACGGCGCCGTGGGCGAATACACCGTCGCCCCCGGCGACGGTCTGCACGCCCGGGCGCTGCGCGGCACACCCGGTCACGACGGCGGCCACCAGCCAGCCCATGCTTCGGGCGAGTCCCGGCGAGTCGATGTGGAGCATGCCCATCGCGCCAGCCTACCGCAGGAGCGAAGAGGCCTCCGGCCCTCCGGAGTTCCCGCGTATGCCCCGCCGGGTCGATCGGTCAGCAGCCGGCGAGGAAAGCGTTGACGAACTCAATCATGTCCGTGGAGTCGGTCCGGCCCGAGCCGTCGAAATCCGCGCGACCGGCGAAGAAATCCCTGAGGAAGTCGAAGAAATCCTGCTCGTTGACGACGCCGGAACGGTTGTAGTCGGCGGGGCACGGGACGTCGATGAGGCTGATCCAGGCCGCGGGCCGGGGCGTGATTCCGCCCTTGATGCCGGCGTCGGCAACCGGCGGTCCGTCATGGCCGGGCTGTTTGGCGTTGTTGCTGGCGACGGAGGGGGTGATTTCGGAGGCGTGCTGACCGCCGCCGTCGGGCTGGCTCGACGCGGCGCCGCAGCTGGTGTCGAGTGTGGCGATCCACCCCTCGCACCGGCCGCCGGGGTTGATGCCGGTGCCGACGATCGTCTGGCCGTCGGCGCTCATGGCGGAGGCGCCGCTCAGCCGCCAGCCGTCGATCTCGCTCACGGCCAGCGTCTCGAGCATGAGCCGCAGACTCCGAATCCCGCAGCCGGGGTCCCAGACGAATGCCTCGCTGCCCGAGACGGTGTGCGCGACGCCCACGATGGTGGCCCCGCTGGCGCTGACGGCGTGCGCGACGCTCTGGATCGCCCCGCCGGGAAGGTCACCCAGCCCGCGCATGCCTTCCGAGGCCGTCCAACGGAAAGCCTCAGTCCCCGCCGGAGAGCCGCACCAGCCGACGATCGTCTGCCCGTCAGCGGAGACAGCCAGTGCGCCGCTCGCCCAACCGGTGCTGGGCGCGCCGCCGATGACGCCCAGGCTCTCCATGCCGCCCGCGGCCGTCCAGCGGAAGGCGACGTCGCCGAATGCGCCCCGGCTGGTGCCGACGATCACCGAACCGTCGGCGCTCACGCCGTCGGCCATGCTGAACGTTGTCCCCCCGGGAAGGTCGCCCAGCCCCTGCATAGCGCCCGCGCAGGTGTGACTGAACGCCTGCGTGCCGGCGCTCGAGCCGCTCAGGCCGACGACGGTGCAGCCGTCCGCGGAGACCGCGCGCGCGACGGAGCTTGCGCCGCCGGGGAGAAAACCCAGCCGCTGCTCGCCGTACAGCGGCGACCAGGCGTACGCCTGTTCGCCGGCCGCGCTGATGAGGCGCCCGATGACGACCGACCCGTCCGATGAGGCGCCGTAGGCGAAGCCGGCGCTGCTGGCGAGCATGCTCCGGATACCGGTGCCGGCTTCCCACCGGAACGGCGAGTATCCGCGCGGGCCGGTGCTTGTGCCGATGACAACCGAGCCGCTCGCGCCGAGCGTGGCCCCGATGCTCTCGCCGGTGCCCCCGAGCAGGTCGCCGAGGCCGCTGAAGCTCGGCGGCGACGCGCCCGCCACCCCGGCGAGGGCCGTCCCCGCGAGCGCGAACATCACGGTACTGCCGCGGGTACCCCAAATGTGGTGGACTCGGTGATTCGTCACGGTCACGGTGACGTCTCCTTGTTGGTGGGCTCTCTCGGGAAATGAACCAATCTTCATTTCCGAGCTTTCGGATAAACGGATCCTCACCGGAGATTCATCGTGTCTTAATAGACATGATTCCGGCGAATTTGGGCTGAAACCGGGGGGTTGTGCGGGAAGACCGGGCAATGCCGCCTCCCGTTCGGGGGGGGGGGGGGGGGGGTGTTCTGGCTAAAAAATGGCGCCCCTGCACGGGGGTCCCGTTGGGGGGGGGTCGAGGACGTGGGGGGTTTGCGGGGGGGGGGTTGGGGGGCCGGCGGGGTCGGGGTTTA
>JBGPJM010000270.1:0-5708 GCA_041485385.1 Phycisphaerae bacterium
ACGACGAGTACGACCGGCCGATGAACGAGCCGGGCCGCTGTCCGGTCTGCGGGGGCGTGTACGTTCACAGGTTCGAGATCCACCTCGTCCAGCCCAAGCCGCTCCCGCCCGGCGCCCCGCCCGTTGGCGCACGTTGGCCCGTGGGCGGCGCGGCGCCGCAGGAGGTAGCGGTAGGCGGGGAACCGCCTGCACCGCCCGACCGCCCAACGGGGGCGACCCGTGCCGAGTAGCGCCCTCCACCGCCGGCTGGCCCGGCTGGAAACCGAGCGGCGCGCCGCCCGCCGGAGCGGCGGCTGCCCCGAATGCGGCAACGGCGGCCCCGGCCCGGTGGTGTTCAACATCCCGCGGCCGCGCGTGTTCGGCGAGCCGCCGGATCCGGACGACGACCCGTCGAAGGACGTGTGTTCGACCTGCGGGTTCAGGCGGGTGCTGAGGATTCCGTCGCCCAGGCTCATGGGCCGGGAGGACGGCCCGCTCGGGCCGGCGCGCTGAGAGTTACCCTTTTTGAGCGGAAGGTAGCTGTCTCTCGACCCCCGACGCGGCCATATGTTAGTGTGTTCTAACCGATCGAGCCTTCCACATCCTGGTCAGTGGCGGCGCCGGAGTCGCTGACATATCCTGATCCTACCGAACACCGCCTACCCGGGCGGCAATGTGGGGGTTTGAGCGGGTTTGCCAAGTTCGAAAGAACTTGACGGGCCAGCCTTCCGAAGATACCCTTGAACCCAACACACCTGTTCGCGCTGTTACTGACCACCAGGTCAGGCAGCAAATCCCGCGACCGATAGCTCGGTCGCGGTTGTTTTTATGCATCTGATGTACGTGGATGAATCCGGGTGCTTGGGTTCACTTCCAGGGGGCCCCTCCAAGGTCCAGCCGATTCTCTGCGTCGTCGGCTTGATTCTCCCTCAGAGCGAATTGGCCGCACTCACACGCGATTGGGTCGCCCTGAAGAGGCAGTTCTTCCCCGGGCTTTGCGGTCAACGAGCGATGCCTCTTGATTGGCACAGAGCCGAGGTAAAGGGGGCCGATCTGCGCAAGTACTTCCGGAAGGGCGTCTCGAGGAGACAGAAGCGCCACACGGCCGGATTCATCGACAAGTCGCTGAACCTGCTCGAAGGTCATCGCTGCCAGTTCTCCGCCCGCGTCTGGATCAAGGTGCCAGATCAGGTCTTCAAGGGACACTCGGCGTACACATTTGCGGTGCAGGCACTGTGCACCGATCTTCAGCGAAAACTGGAGCTGGTGGCCGAGGAAGGGTTCGTCATCGCGGACAGCCGGATGCCCGGTCCCAACTCCGGCGTTTCACACAGCGTGTTTACGCAGAAATTCCGTGCGGCGGGCGATCCGTACCCCCGGATTCTCGAAGCCCCTGTCTTCGGGCACAGCGACAACCACGCGGGCTTGCAGCTCGCAGATCTGCTGGCGTCTGCGCTGCTGGTTCCGATGTGCGGGGATTTCTTTTTGGGCGGGAAGATCGTGAACTCTCACATTGACCCCGGATATTCCCAGGTTGGCGAGCGTTACGCTCGGCAGATGAAGCGGCTCCAGTTCCGCTACAACCCGCCACTGCCAGATCGGGGGGGCCTCGTGGTTTCGGATCAACTCGGCAGGAGGGGCGCAGGAGCCATGTTCGCCCATTACTCTTCGGCGCCCAAGGGTGTCCTTTCGCTCCCTCCACCCAGCACCGAGGCGACGACCAGCACCGTAGTGACCACGATTTCCTCGGCCACGTCGCCGGTTCCTTCGACCACAGTCCCTCCGCTCAAGCATTAGCACTGGACGGTCGGCCCGCCGGAGAAGCGCCCTCGCCGAGTCGCCGCGGCGGCGCGACGCCCTGGAGGCGGCAGAGCGGCTTGCCGAAACCAGGCCGTCGGGCCGAGGGCGCGCGGGCGGCGCATCCAGTAACATGCCGGCGGGGCGGCTGCAAGGAATCACCGATGGTAAAGCGAAGGCGGCGTCGCGGCGGACGGCTCGCACGGATCTCGGTGGCGGACCTCAACGCCGAACTCCAGCGCCGCCGCGCCCAGGCCGGCGCCCTCCAGCGCCGCCACGACGCCCTGGCCGCGGAACTGGACGGCCTCCGCGCCGAGCTGGAGGCCCTCGGCTCGCTCGACGGCGCCGTGCCCCGTGGGCCAGGCCGCCCGCCCGGGCGCCGTCGGGCCCGGAACAAGACGACGTTGCCCGAGGCCCTCGTGGCCGCGATGGGCGCCAGGACGCTGTCCGTGGTCGAGGCGATGGACGCGGTGCGGGCCGCCGGATACAAGACGAAGGCCAGGAACTTCCGGACCGTGGCGAGCAACGCGCTGATCAAGAGCGGCAAGTTCAGGCGGGTGGCGCGGGGGAGGTACACGGTGAAGTAGAATGCGAAGGCCCGCGGTGCGCAACTACCTCCGCAGACGACGGGTCCGGCGTGCCGCCCTGCGTGTGTGCATCTTCGCGGCACTGCTCGTCCTCGCCACCGACATCGTCAGCGCTCGGTACGCCGTCGGCTGGTGGGACGAGTCAGGCCGGGGCCGCGGTGGCGCGAGCATTGCGGCCGGGCGACTGTGCGTCGGCTGGGATTTCGCATCCCGATCTCCGGGTTCGGGCCCAACGGACATGCGCGGGCCAACCGGGCCGCACCGGCTTCCGTTCCAGTGGACCTTCCAGCTCATTCGGATCGGAGGGGAGTCGGGCTGGCTCTTCGTCCCGCTGTGGACCCCGCTGCTCGTCCCGGGCGCCGCCGCGTTGATCCTCTGGCGAATGCGAGTCGTGCCAACGGGGCGCTGCTCGTTCTGCGACTACGACCTCAGCGGAACCCCGTCGGGGTCGCCGTGCCCGGAATGCGGGCGATCACCGGCCGCTGTCCATAAATGACGGCTGCGTTCGCGTGGAGAAGCGGCACTCGCAGTGTTGCGCTGCGGCGATCGTCAGCAGCCGGCGAAGAACGCCGTCAGGAAGTCGAAGAAGTCCTGGGAGTTGACGAAGCCGTCGTGGTTGAAGTCGGCGGTGCAGGCGGGGTTGCCGATCACGGTGATGGTCCCCGGGTTGCTCGTGGTCACGACCATCCCGCCGCCGCAGCCGGGGGCGCTGATGCGCACGTCGTAGGTTGCGGTGTCGCTGGCTAGGGCCTGGGTGATGGTGAGCGTGGGCGAGGTGGCGCCGGAGAAGCGCCCGCCGTTGGCGATGGGCACGCCGTTCCTCCGCCATTGGTAGGTGAGCGTGCGCCCGTGGCCGTCGGCGATGACGGCGAGCGCGGCGGTCTGGCCCGCCTGGACAACCCGGGATGCGCGCGGTTGCTGGATGATAGTGGGCGCCGGGTAAGTGGCGGTGTTCGCGTTCAGGAGTACCGAGACGTTGTTGCTGCCGTGGTTCGCCACGGCCAGGTCGGGCCTGCCGTCGGCGTTGAAGTCGCCGATCACAACGCCCAACGGATCGGTGTCCACCGTGTAGTTCATCGCTGGCTGGAAGGTCCCGGCGTTCGGTGGGCCGTTGCCCAAAAGGATGGAGACACTGTTGTCGCCCTCGTTTGTGACCGCCAGGTCCAACCTCCCATCGCCGTTGAAGTCACCCACCGCGACGGAGGCTGCACCGAGGCGAACGGTGTAGGTGACCGCCGCCTGGAACGTGCCGTCCGGGTTGCCTAACAGGATGGAGACATGGTGGTCGCTCTCGTTTGTGGACACTGTGACCGCCAGGTCGGGCACGCCGTCGGCGTTAAAGTCACCCACCGCGACGGATCTGGGAACGAGCCCTACGGGGAAGTTGATCGCGGCCAGGAACCCGCCCGATCCGTCGCCCCGCAGGATAGAGACGTTGTTGCTGCCCGTGTTCGTAACGGCCAGGTCGCGCCCGGAGTTCATCACCGCGATGGAGCTCGGACCGGCGCCCACCGCGTGGTTTTCCGCGGCCTGAAACGTCCCATTGCCGTTGCCCCTCAAGATGGAGACGTTGTTGTCCCCGTAGTTCGTCACTGCCAGGTCGAGGAACTGGTTGCCATCAAAGTCGCCCACCACCACACACGTCGGGCCAGCGCCGACGTGATGGCTGTCAGTCGGCTGATGGAAGAACGTGCCGTCACCGTTACCCAGCAGGATGGTGAGGTCGTTGGTGCCGTAGTTCGCTGTGACCAGATCGAGTCGCCCGTCGCCGTCGAAATCACCCGCCGCGATGGAGATCGGGACAGCCCCCTGGTCGTAGTTGACCGCGGGCCGGAACGTGCCGTCGGGGTGGGCCAGCAGGATGGAGACGTTGGCGCCGTCCTGGTTCGCCACCGCCAAGTCGGGCCTGCCGTCGCCATCGAAGTCTGCAATTGCCACGGACCTCGCGCCGTTGCCTGCACCGTAGTTGACCGCGGCCCCGAACAGCGCCCCGCCGGTGTTCCCCAGCAAGACGGAGACGTTGCCGCCCCCATAGTTCGCCGAAGCCAAGTCGGGCGTGCCGTCGCCGTTGAGGTCCGCCAGCGCAAAGCAGAACGGGCCGGTGCCTACAACCTGATTCACCACTGCCAGGAACGTGCCGTTGCCATTGCCCGTAAAGAACGTAACGGTGCCGCTCGTGTAGTTCGAGACGGCCAGGTCGGGGTTCCCGTCGGCGTTGAAGTCGCCGATTGCGACGAAGTCTGGGCTGGCGCCGGGGCCGATGAAATAGTTGACCGCCGGGACGAACCCACCGGCGGCGTTCCCCAGGAGGATGGAGATGTTGTTGCTGGTGATGTTCGCCACCGCCAGGTCGGGCCTGCCATCGCTGTTGAAATCACCCGCCGCGACGAAGAACGGACCACTCCCCACGGAGAAGGCGACCCTCGTCTGGAACGTGCCGGCGTGGGCGGGGTCGGCCCGCAGGATGGAGACGGTGTTGTTGAAATAGTCCGTCACGACCAGGTCGGGCCTGCCGTCGCCGTTGAAGTCGGCGATCGCGATGGATACCGGGCCGCTTCCGGTGAAATAGTTGACCGCCGGCGCGAACGTGCCGGTGGGGGTGCCCAGCAGGATGGAGACGTTGTTGCTGGTGTAGTTCGCCACGGCCAGGTCGGGCAACCCGTCGCCGTTGAAGTCGCCCACCACCACGCAGGCGGGGTAGAGTCCAACGGCGTAGTTGACCGCTGGCCGGAACGTGCCGTTGGGGTAGGCCAGCAGAATGGAGACGGTGTTGCCGTCCTGGTTCGCCACGGCCAGGTCGGGCCTGCCGTCGCCGTTGAAGTCGCCCGCCGCGATGAAGCGCGGGCCCGCGCCCACGGGGTAGTTGACCGCGGCCTGGAACGTGCCGGGATTGGTCGGCCCGTTGCCCAGCAGGATGGAGACGTTGTTATTGCCCAGGTTAGCCACGGCCAGGTCGGGAACGCCGTCGCAGTTGAAGTCGGCGACCGCGACGGAGAGCGCATGGACCCCCGTCGGGTAGTTGACCGGCGCGCCGAAGGTGAACGGGCACTGGGCGTGCGCAGTCCCACCTCCCCCAACAACCGCTCCCAGTACCGCCGCGCATACCTTCGCACCCCAAACCACCCGTCCGATCCCGGCGGTCAAAAAGGAAAATCCGCTCCGCAGCCACGGCCGCGACGCTCGCGACGCACCCGAAAACATGTTGGTCCTTTCCGCGATCCCGACCGTGACGATCAGACGCCGGCCCGAGGTCCACGGGGAATCGGGCGGTCCGGTCCGAGGCGGAAGGTATGACCAGTGTACCGCGCCACCCCTCGACGCACCAAGAGAGGTTTCTCCGGCAGA
>JBGPJM010000271.1:0-5659 GCA_041485385.1 Phycisphaerae bacterium
CCAAGGGCAAGGAACTCGACTCTCTGGCTCCGTCGGGTCCTGGATCGGTGCTCAAGGTGATTATCACCATGCGTTTCCGTTAGCGTGCATCCCGCCACATGCGACGCCTCCCGCCTCATTACCGCTCGGATTGGCTCGGCGCGGCCCCGGCGCCTGTCCGTTGTGGGTTTGCGCTCGTCTTTCTGGCGATGATCGGCGTGCAGCCCGTCCCTCGACCGGCACCTCCCGCCTCGCAGCCAGAACTGAAACGGGTGGACCCCGCCGTCGGCGACATCGGACCGCTGGGTGTGAGCATCCGGGATATGGGCGTGGACCTTCGCGTCCCAACGGGCTTCCAGGATGTCTACCGCATCAAGGGTCGCGATCCACGCGACCTGCGGTCGGAATCGGGCCTCTTCGTCCGCATCGACGGCGGCATCTACGCTGTATTCGGGCGGTCCGTCTATACCCAGACGCCCCAGGGCCTCTCCGTCGATGTTCCCCCCGGCACGGTGTTCTACCTCGGCGGGCTGCCGACGTCGATCACGGGCGAGCCCGTTGTGCCGCTCTCGGCGAACTACGCCGATACCAGCGCCAGCACGCGCATCCCGGATGCCCCCCCGCCCCCCCCCGCCCCCCCGGCCGGCGCGCCACGCCGCCCGTCCACGGCGCCCGTCCCGCCGGGCATTTTCACCAGCGAACCCCTGCGCGCCCGCGTCGTCCGCGACCTGCTTGCGGCGGCAGCCGCGGCGGCACAGCGGCCTGACGTGAAATAGCGCGAGGTCCCGCCTCCTTAGTCCGTTACGACGTCCCCTCGCCCTGCCCGTGCCCGTCACCGGCGATCGATGAGCGCATCGCGGTGTCCGCCTGCACGTTCTTCATGCGGTAGTAGTCCATAATGCCGAAGTTCCCCTTGCGGAACGCCTCGGCCATCGCCTTGGGCACCTCCGCCTCGGCCAGCACCACCAGCGCCTTGTTCTCCTGGATCTTGGCCTTGTTCTCCTGCTCCTGCGCCATCGCCATGGCGCGGCGCTTCTCGGCCTCGGCCTGGAAGCGCGACTTGTCGGCCTGCGCCTGGTCGGCCTGGAGCTTGGCCCCGATGTTCTCCCCGACGTCGATGTCCGCGATGTCGATCGAGAGGATCTCGAACGCCGTACCGGCGTCCAGCCCCTTCTGCATCACCGTCTTGGAGATATTGTCCGGGTTCGCCAGGACGTCCTTGTGCGTGCGTGCCGAGCCGATCGTCGTGACGATGCCCTCGCCCACGCGCGCGATGATCGTCTCCTCCGTCGCCCCGCCCACCAAGCGGGCGATATTCGTCCGCACCGTGACACGCGCCTTGGCCTTGAGCTGGATCCCGTCCTGCGCCACCGCATCGATCGTCGAGCGGGGGCCCTGCTGGCTCGGGCAGTCGATCACCTTCGGGTTCACCGATGTCTGCACCGCGTCCAGGATATCACGCCCGGCGAGGTCGATGGCCGTCGCCGTCCCCCAGTCCAGGTTGATCTTCGCGCCCTTGGCGGCGATGAGGGCGCTGATCACGTGCGGCACCCGACCTCCCGCCAGGTAGTGCGTCTCGAGCTTCGCCGTCGAGATATCCAGCCCCGCCTTGACCGCCCGGATCCGTGAGAAGACCACCGTCCGCAGGTCCACCTTCCTCAGGCGCATGCCGATCAGGTCCAGCAACCCCACCCGCGCGTTGGAGAAGAGCGCCTGGATGTACAGGTTCAGGAACTGCCCGATGATGAACACCGCCACGAGCAGGAACAGCGCGAAGACCAGCCCCGCGACGATCCAGATGATGTTGTTGGTGCCGCCGCTGCTGGTGCCGCCCTGCGCCAGCATGGTCTCGGTGATGCTCAATGAACTCTGCATTGGTCAGCTACTCCGGCGGGCGCCCGCCCGCGCGGGTCCGCATCGCAAAGCCCACCCCTCTGCGCGCGGGCAGTATACGCCCGACGCCCGACCCCCCCGCCGCCCCCGTCTCACCCCACCGGCCTCACCTTGATCTGGTTGTCCACCACCGCCGTGATCCGCACCTTCGTTCCCGCCCGGATCATCGACGTCTCCGCCAGGGCGTCCACCTTGGTTTCACCGACGCGGATTGTTCCCACGGGGCGCAGGTCCGTCAGCGCCACGCCCTCCGAGCCGATGAGGAGACCCAGGTCCTCGCTTGCTGCATCCCCGTCCTTGGCCCCCGACGACCCCAGCCCCGGCTCCTCCTCGCCGCCGCTTCCGAACAGCAGCTTCTTCCCGAGCGGTGTGCTGGGCATGATGTTCAGCGCGAAGAACCCCACCACCGGCCCGAGGATCAGGATCCCCAGCAGCCCCAGGACCCCCCACACCACGCTCACCTGGAACAGGCACACCACCCCCGCGATCGCCATGGCCGCGGCCATCAGCGAGATCATCCCCGCCGACGGAACGAAAACCTCCACCACGATGAGCAGCAGCGCCGCCGCGAGCAAAGCCAACCCCCACGCAAGGTATGACTCGCTCACGCCGTTGCTCCTCCGGTGCCGCCTTCGGCGATCTCGCCGGGAGTCCCGGGCCCGGGCGGATTACCGACGCGCTCGACGGAAACCCTGAACGCGTCCACCGACGCTATGCGCACGAGTTCTCCCGAGTTGATGAACCCCATATCCGCCACCACGTCGAAGATCTTATCCCCCACCTGGACCCGTCCCGCCGGGCGGAGCGGCGTCAGCGCCGTGCCGACCACGCCCACCTGCAGCCCGCCGCGCGGCAGGGGGTCCATCGCGGCCAGCAGGCCCTCGTCGCTCTGGCCCGAGTCGTCCTTCAGCACCAGCCTGTTGAGGATCGGCAGCGACCCGAGGTGCTTGCCGACGAAGTACATCAGCACGCCGGACGTCGCCGCGCTGATCAGGATCGTGGTCAGGCCATAGAGCAGGTCGCTGCGCCCCTTCGGCGAATCCGGGAAGAGGCCCTCGCCGCCGCCCACGAACGTCCCCATGAGCCCGCCGAAGAAGAGCAGGATCCCCGCGACGCCGAAGAAGCCGAAGCCGGGGATCACCAGGATCTCCAGCGCGATGAACACCAGCCCCACGAGGATGGCCGCCACCTCCCACCAGTTGGCCATGTCGTTGAGCATGGGCGGGGCGATCAGCAGCACCAGCGAAACCATCGCCACGGCCCCGGGAAGGATCAGCCCGGGGTGCGTCATCTCGATGAACAGCCCCAGGAGCAACACCACGATGAGCAGGCCGCGAACGTAGTTGTTCACCAGGAAGACCACCAGCGACTCCGACCAACTCTCGTCCAGACGGCGCAGGTTGGTCGCCCCGAAGAAGCTCTTCAGCTGCTCGTCGTTCTTCACGGTTTTCGCCGCCAGCCCGTACCGCAGGAGCTGTGACTCGTTGAACGTGAAGATGCCCTTTCCATCGGACACCTTCTCGAGCTTCCGCCACTGCCCGCGCTCGGCTTCAGTCAAGACCGGTCGGGCCGTGGCGAACTGCTGCCGCACGGTGATGTCCTTGACCGCCTGCGGACCCAGCAGGGGCGACGCGGGCTGGAAGTCCGCCGGCGTCGGCGGCGACGGTGCTTCTCTCGGGCCGGGGACCACTGGGGGCGGAGCGCCGCCGTGGCGGAAGCGGCCGCGCCGGCCCGAGTTGGGGCTGTCGTCGGCGATCGGTTCGGGGACCGGCGCCCCCGACGCCGCCGCAAGCGTGGTGGGCTCCGTTTCCGGCGGCTCGCCGAACAGCAACTGGTGCTCGGCGCGGTCGATGAACAACCGCTGCCCGGTTGTCGTGTTCTCGACCAGCCACAGCTCGACGCCGCGGCTGACCAGCCCTTGCACCAGCTTCTCGTCGTACCCCCGCCTCCTGGCCGAGTCGACCAGTTCCCCGAGCCACGGCCCCATCAGCTTCTGGCGCTCGGTCTCCGGCAGCGCGTTGAGCTGACCGAACATGTCGGCGACGATGACCGCCGCCGCCCCCATCCGCGATACATCCGACACCACCATCTCGCGGCACGCCAGCGCGATCGCCGCGCCGCCGGAGTACGCCTGTGTGTGCACCCACGCCACGGTGTTCGGCACCGGTGACGTCTTGATCAGCGTGCAGATTTCCAGCACCGCCCCAAGGTCTCCTCCGGGCGTGTCCAGCTCGAACACGATCGCATCCGCCCCGCCCTCCGCCGCGGCCTTCATCCGGCGCTTGACGCTGCGAGCCATGGTCCGGTCGATCTCCCGATCGATCGTGATGACCGCCACGTTCCTGGCCTGTCGTGCCGCCGGCACCAGCGTCATCGTTCCGGCCTGCTGCCGGGGCATCCCCTGGGCCATCGACACCAGCAGCAGAGCCAGAGCGGCCGACGACCCCATCAGGCGCCGCGCCATCACCCACCACCCGCCCGCTCGCCCGCCGCAGATTCGATTCAGTGCCATAGACATGTCGGACCTTCGCTCCTAGCCGCTGAAGTATAGAACGCGGCCATACTCCGGCCCCTCGTAAAGGGTTGTTCGGATCGCGGGGGCCGAACGTTCATTCGGAATGGGGAATGGGGAATGGGGGGATCACCCCTCCTGTTCCACCGTCCAGGTCATGTTCTCCCCGTCGCCTTTGGAGCAATCGATGTGCAACGTGAAGAACCCCGGCCTGCCGTCTCCCCGTTCATTTCTCTTGATGAGCGGCCAGATGATCCGCCGGTCGGTCTCCGGCAGCGGCAGGCCCTCCAGCTCATCGAAGGTGAACCACTCCAGCCGCCCCTCCCGGATCTCCCTGGCTTCGACCCTCACGGGCCCCATGACCCGGTAGTAGAACAGCAGCCAGTGGCCCTTTCGCTCGTACGAGGCCTCGCTGATCAGTCCCGCCAGGTGAAGGCGGTCGATGGGCACCTCGATCCCGGCCTCTTCCATGATCTCGCGCTGGGCGCACTGGGCCGGCGACTCCCCTGTTTCCATGTCCAGCTTCCCCCCGATGGGTGAGCAGAGCCCGAAGTTCGGTTCCTTCTTGCGCCGCAGAAGCAGGAGCCGCCCCTGCTCATCGCGCAGATCGCACAGGCAGGCAAGCCTGTACGGCAACGCGTTCGCCGGCGTGTTTGGTGTGTTTCCCATCTGTCGAGAGGATAGCTGCGGACAAACCGGGGAGAGCTCTCGCTGAGGCGCGGAGGGCGCGGGAAGAAGGAAGCGCGGACGCGGGGCGGGGACGGGGTCGCGCGACGCCAGCGCATTCCCCGCAACAGGGGTGGGCCCGATTTGTGCGCGCTGCGAATTCGTTGGCACTCTTAGGCATCCTTAGGCATCCTTCGACATCCTTAGAGAAGTTCTAAGGGATTTGGGGCGGAAATCAGGCTGAGAGTGCGACGGGCGGGGTGAGGGGGAGCAGATCGGGGGCGGTGGGGAGGGCCCATTCCCAGATGGCGCCGGTGTTCTGGCCGCGTTTTCGGGAGGGGATGGCGAGGAACTTTTTGGCGCGGCAGACGGTCCGCCAGGCGAAGCCGCAATCGTGGGCTGCGCGGGCGATTTCGGCGGCGGGGAGTGTGCCGCCGGAGGAGGAGAGGAGATCGGCGAGCCATGCGGCCTCGTCGGAGACATCGGAGAGGCGAAGGGAGACTGGACGGGAGAAGCCGAGCGACGAGGTGAGTTGAATGGCGGCCTGATCGGCGCTCGCATCGGCGGGGTGCCAGGTGATGCGTGAGCCCTCGATGGTGAAGGGGAGGG
>JBGPJM010000272.1:0-5592 GCA_041485385.1 Phycisphaerae bacterium
CCTCAGGCCGGCGTCCGGAACGTGGGGATCGATGCCGCCAGACGCGCTGGCCGCGCTCCTCCTGCTTGCGGGCATCGGACCCGGCTTTGGGTTCTGGCCGTGGCTGGGGTACCACGAAGTGCTTTTTCTGGTCCTGATCCTCTTCACGCTCGTGTGCCTCATGCTCGGCGATGCCGCCGAGGCGCAGTTCGACCGCAAGGACCCGGGGCAGGTCGTCGCCGACGAGACCGCCGCGATGTGCATCCCCCTCATGTTCCTCCCGCCCGAATCCCTCTCCACGTTCCCGCGTGCCGCGGCCACCCTGCTGGTGGCCTTCCTGGCGTTCCGCATCTTCGACATCCTGAAGCTGCCCCCCGCGAACCGTCTCCAATCCATACCCGGCGGCCTGGGCATCGTCATCGACGACCTCGTCGCCGGCGTCCATGCGCTGATCGTGACGCAGCTCTTCGCGCACTTGGTGGCCTGAGGCGGTCTGATCGACCGCGGACGATCCGCGTTCAGGCGCGCCGTTTCGCGGCTGCCCTCCACCCAATCGCCCCCACCGCCCCCATCGCCGCCAGGGCGGCCACATAGACCCACAAACCCACCCGGCCACATTCCATCTCGCCGGCCGACCTCAGCAGCACGATCGCCTGCAGCACCCCCAGCGCCATCGCTCCGGCCCACACCGGCTTCAACCTCGCCGCGTGCGGCTCCCTCGCGCTGCTCAGCGCGACCACTCCGAGCCCCAGCAGCCACACCCCGATATACGCCTCCATCCCCACCATCCCCTCGTACGCCCCCAGCGGATGCAGGTCCCACGCCCACCATCTCCCCGCCCACCGGGGCACCCCCACCATCGCCGCCGCATACCCAACCAGCACCGCCGCGATCGCGGCGAGGGTCCACCGCATCACGGTAAACCCTCGATCTGTTTCTCCCGGGTCGCCGCGCTCCTTCTTCCCTTCGAGGTGTTCGGAACCCTCTCGCTGAACACCGCCGGCTTTCGCACCGAGCCGCACCTGCCCCCGCCACGCCCACGCCAGCGCCACCGGATACCCCGCGTACACCGCCGTCCAGACCCACACCACGATCCGTGAGAAGTTCAGGGTCCGCGCCTCAATCAGCGTCAACACGAGCGCTGCCAGCGTGAAGGCCATCACCCCCGCCACGGTTGCCCGCGCGTCCGCCCAACGCCTTTGGCGCGCCGCCGTGATCTCCAGCACGCCCGCCGCCACGTAGTTCGCCCCCAGAAAGCCCGCGGTCGCCGCCGGCTCCACCGGCCACACGAAGTACACGTCCGTGTAGCCCGGCGCCGCCAGCAGCGGCACGCCGATCCCCACCACCAGCACCCCCGCGCTCCACAGCGCTATTTTCATCCCTGTCGTCAGCGGCCTGTCCCCGGCCTCATCCATAGCCCTGGCCCTCGTTGCTTGACCGCATTCGTCCGGGCAGATCCGCGGTCACAATACCCACTATCCTGCCGGCGCATTCGCGCCCGGCCGGTATCATCCAGCCTGCCGCCCGACCCATCCACCCACGGAGCCGCACGATGCCAGTTGCCATCTCCCGCCGCACCCTCGCGCCGGCCGCTTTCGCGACGCTCTCCCTGATCCTTGCCGCCTGTGCCTCCCATCCCACCAAGCCTGCGGCCGATTCGGGCGCGCCGGCGCCGGCCCCGGCGGCGGTGCTCATCGAGCCGGCCCCGCCGGTGGAGGTCTCGCCCGCGCACGCCAAGCTCCCGTCGCAGCGCCGCGCCTTCTCCTCCCGCAAGCTGGAGACGATCTTCACCGAGCTCGACCTCCCCACCCCCACGAGCGCCCGCACCGCCGAGGGCGCTCCCGGCCCCGAATACTGGCAGCAGCGTGCCGACTACGTCATCGCCGCCGAGCTCAACGAGCCGGACCGCTCCATCTCGGCGACCGCAACCATTACCTACACCAACAACTCCCCCTTCAAGCTCGACTTCCTCTGGCTCCACCTCGAGCAGAACGTCTTCAAGCGCGACTCCCTGGGCACCCTCTCGGGCGAGCCCGGCGCCCGCTTCTCCAGCCGCGAGAACTTCGAGGGGGGCGTGAACATCCAGTCCATCAAGGCCGGCGATCAGGATCTCCCCTTCCACGTCTACGACACGCTGGCCCGGGTCGACCTCCCCGCGCCCATCCCCGCGGCCTCCAGGCCCGGCGTCGGCGGCGCGGGCGACGGCGGCAGCACGTTCACCTTCCAGATCGCCTGGTCGTTCAAGATCCCCGACTACGGGATCGACCGGATGGGGATCGAGAATCTCGAGCAGGGCGCCGACTTCGAGATCGCCCAATGGTTCCCCGCCCTCGCCAAGTACGACGATGTGCACGGCTGGAACACGCTCCCCTACCTCGGACAAGGCGAGTTCTACACCGAGTTCGGCGCCTACGACGTGAGCCTGACGGTGCCGCGCTCCCACATCGTCGCCGCGACCGGCGTTCTCCAGAACGAGGCCGAGGTGCTGACGCCGACGCAGCTTGAGCGTCTGGGCGCGGCCCGCAAGAGCGACACGACGGTCGTGATCCGCGGCAAGGACGAGGTGGCCGACCCAGCCTCACGCCCGGCGGGCGAGGGCCCCCTGACCTGGCGCTTCAAGGCCGAGAACGTCCGCACGTTCGCTTGGACCTCCTCCGCCGCGTTCATCTGGGACGCCTGCAACCTCGGCGGCACGCAGGTGCAGTCGGTGTACCCCAAGGAGGCGCTCCCCCTGTGGGAGAAGTCCACGGAGATGCTCCGCTTCGCCATCGACGGCTACAACAAGCGATGGTTTAGGTACCCCTATCCGGTCGCCACCAACGTCAACGGGTGCGTCGGCGGGATGGAGTACCCGATGATCATCTTCTGCTCCGACCGGCACGGCGAGCACGGTTTGTACGGCGTCACCACGCACGAAATCGGCCACAACTGGTTCCCCATGACCGTCAACACCGATGAGCGCCGCCACGCCTGGATGGACGAGGGGTTCAACTCCTTCATCAACATCTACTCCGGCCAGGAGCGCTTCCCCGGCGAGCGCGACATGGAAGGGGGGCGAGGCTTCGCCTTCGCTATGCGCCACCCCGGGCAGCCCCCCATGGAGATCCCCCCCGACCAGCTCGGCCCCGGTCTCCTGGGCCTCCTGGAATACGGCAAGACGGCGGTCGCCCTCCACCTCCTCCGTGAGGTCGTCCTCGGCCCCGAACGCTTCGACGCCGCCTTCCGGACCTATATCGCTCGCTGGGCGTTCAAGTCTCCCCGCCCCGCGGACTTCTTCCGCACGATGGAGAACGTCGCCGGCATGGACCTGGGCTGGTTCTGGCGCGGCTGGATCCTCGAGACCGGCTCGCTCGACCAGTCCGTCGAGTCCGTCGAGCAGCGTTCCGATGCGCAGACCGCCACCGCGACGCTCGGCAACCGGGGCGAGCTCGTCATGCCCGTGACGCTCAAGATCACCTACGACGACGGCTCCACCGAAACGCGCAGCCTCCCCATCGAGATCTGGCACTGGACCAACCTCTGGACCACCGAGTGGGAGACCAAGGGCAAGCGCGTCACGAGCGTCGAGATCGACCCCGAGGGCAAGCTCCCCGACACCGACCCTTCGAACAATACCTGGAACGCCCCGCCGCCGGAGGCCCCGCCCGCCCCACCCACCCCCGCCACCGCCACCGGCCGGCCATCTCGCGCGGCGGCCGCCCCGCCCGCCGGCCCCGGCTCTCCGCGTTGAGGCGCTACTTCGATTCGACGATCGTCGCCGACTCGATCACCACCAGGGTTACCGGAACGTTCTCGTGTCCGCGCTTCGTTGCGGTCTTCACCGCGCGGATCTTGTCGACCACGTCCATGCCGCCGGTGACGCGCCCGAAGACCGCGTACGCCGCGCCGTCGGGCTGCTCGCGGTCGAGGAACCCGTTGTCGAGCACGTTGATGAAGAACTGGCTCGTGGCCGAGTCCGGGTCGCCCCCCAATCGCGCCATCGCCAGAGTCCCGCGCTTGTTCTTCAGCCCGTTCCGCCATTCGTTGCTGATCGGCGCGCCCACCGGCTTCTTCTTCATCTCGGGGGTGAAGCCGCCCCCCTGGATCATGAAGTCGGCGATCACCCGGTGGAAGATCGTGCCGTCGTAGTGGCCGGATTCGACGTACTCAAGAAAGTTGCGCGAGGAGATGGGCGCCTTCGCCTCGTCGAGTTCGATGGTGATCAGGCCGAGGCTGGTGGTCATGACGACGTTCAAGGTCGTTCCCTTCGGGGAGGTTGCGGACGCGCAGCGTAGGCCGCGTCGGGATCGCCGACGCGCCCTCGCTCACGGTTCAGCCCACCTTCGGGAATCCGCCCGACTCAGGATCTTCGACGCCTCACCGCGACCAGCCCCGCGAGGCCCAGCAGCCCCGCGCCCGTCGGCGAGGGCACCGCCTGGACGCGGAAGAAGCTCGTCCCCGCGGCCACGTCCTGCGCCGAGAGCGAGAACGAGAACCGGCTGCTGATGTTGGTCACCGCACCGGCGATCGGGGAGAAGGCGCCGCCGCCGGGGTAGTCGGCGGCCACGCTCACCGTGCCGCCGGGCACCGCGGTGCTCACCGACGTGTCGAAGAAATCGTGGAAGACGCTGCCCCCCGGCAGGACCCCGTTGTAGCGTGTCGTGAACGCCCCACTCTGCGCGGCCGAGGGCTGCAAGGACACGCCGTCGCCTCCCAGGTCGGTCGCGTTGATCGACGCCGAGGCTCGTCCCTCGGCCTGGCCGATCGTCGCGAAACTGACCTGCGCCGACGTGATCGTGAACACCGTGTCCAGCACGCCCGACGCGACGTTGAAGTTCAACGCCACGTCCGGATCCTCATGGACCGTCAACGAGGCGCTGTTGATCGTGGCGATCCGTTCCCCTGTCGCGCTGGTGAGCTCCACCGGGTCCCTCATCGTCCACCGGAACATCCCCGGCTCGGCGAAGTCCCCGTCGCGGACCGAGGCCTGCCACTGCGCTGTTCCCAGCGAGTTGGAGGCCTGGATGATGAAGACTGCGCTCGAGATGTCCGCCCCCGCGACCGATGTGAGCGCAGACACAACACCAGCCGCGCAGAGCGGAAGCGCACGGAGCCATAACGCAGGCATGAGAGATTCTCCAGTTGCCGGCCCGAGAGAGAAGCCGGTGCACACCTATCAACCCGAAACGACGCTCAACCCCGGATAGATGTGCACACCGTGGTGCAACCGAAGGAACGAGAAGTGGAAACCTGAACGGTCCCCCACAACGAGGTCTCCAACCTCTCTCTGCTCTCTGGCGTACAACATACCCTCAACGAAGCTGAGATCAATGAGGAAACGGTGATTCCGCGTTCACAGGCACATTTTTTGACGCGCTTCCCCGACTTCTCCGCACGGCCCGCCGCGCCCAAGCAGCATCCAAACAGTCGGTTTGGACCTCGCTGCTAAGCCCGGCAATCCAGGCCGCGGTTTGTGCCTCTCGCCGGCCCCCGATGGCTTGGCCGGCCCGACATCCGGACCCCCCCTGGAGCTGAGCGGTATCAGGTCCGGGCTGGGTGTTGTGACGTCGATAACCTGAGGCTCCCGCCGGCGTCGTCGTCGCGTTGCAGGGTCGGGTCGAGTGTCAACTCGCC
>JBGPJM010000273.1:0-5519 GCA_041485385.1 Phycisphaerae bacterium
CCTGGCTCCCTATGCGTCAATCCACGCGACTTATCACCAACACGGCCACCACCTTCGCCAGGATGTTGGTGACGGTCGGGATCGGCCTCTTCACCACCCGCCTCCTCCTCCACGAACTCGGCGACACGGACTTCGGCGTCTACGTTGTCGTTCTCGCCGCCGCCACACTCCTCACCATTGTCTCCGACTCGCTCACCACCAGCGCGATGACGCGGCTCGCCATCGAGATTGGCCGCGCCGACCTCGAGCGCCTCAAGGCCGTCTTCGGCGCCTGCCTGTGGATCTTCGCGTCGATCGCCGCGCTGCTCCTGCTCGTGGGCGCGACCCTGGCGGGACCCATCGTAAGCGTGCTCCACATCGCGCCCGGGAGCGCCCCGCAGGCACGTTGGGCCCTCCTGCTCATCCTCGCCTCCCTCTCGTTCGCGATCATCGGCACGCCCTACCGCGCCCTGTTGCAGGCGCACCAGAACCTCGTCTACCTCACCGCCCTCGAGCTGCTGGAATCGCTCCTGCGGCTGATCGCGGCCATCCTCCTCGTCTTCTTCTCCGCCGGCCGCCTCGCAGCGTTCTGCGCCCTGCTGGCCGCGGCCGCGCTCCTGCAGACCATCCTTCTCGTCGTGATCGCCCTGCGCCGCTTCCCCGAGACCCGCTTCGGGCGCGCCCCGCCGCGCCGCGAGCAGGTCCTCCGCCTCCTGAGCTTCGGCTGGTGGGACATGCTCGTCAGCGCCGCCTGGAGGCTCCGGCTCCAGGGCGTGCAGCTCGTCCTGAATACACTCGGCTTCGCCCCGGCGGTGAACGCCGCGTACGGACTCGCCTGCACGCTCGCCGGCCTGCAGAACAACCTCGCCGCCGCCCTCTACCGCGCCTCGCAGCCCGCGGTGATGTCCGCCGAGGGCGCGGGGGACCGTGCCGTCGTCCACCGCCTCACGCTCGTCACCAGCAAATACATGGTCCTGGCCATGTCCCTCCTGCTGGCGCCGCTCCTGCTCGAGCCCGACGCCGTGCTCCGCGCCTGGCTCGGCA
The DNA here is from genome assembly GCA_041485385.1 of Phycisphaerae bacterium. GTDB lineage: Bacteria > Planctomycetota > Phycisphaerae > Phycisphaerales > UBA1924 > JBGPJM01. Next base: position 1,024 of record JBGPJM010000273.1, read on the forward strand.
GCCCCGACCCCCAGCGCGTGGCGACCTATGGGCACGCGGCCACCTTCGTGAGGTTCGTCTCGGCCTGGATCTGCCTCTACTGGCTCACTATCGGTCAGCACATGGCCATCCAGGCGACCGGACGGATGAAGGGATACTCGCTGGCGCTCCTCGGCCTGGAGCTGGTGGCGCTGGCCGGCGGCGCGGCGTGGGCGGTCGCGCCGGGTGGCGGGCCGTGGGCGCTCCCGGCCTCCACGCTCATCGCCACCGCCGCGATGAACGTCCTCCGCGCCGCCTGGGCCGCGCCCCTGATCGGGCTGGGCGTCGGCACCTGGCTGAGGAGGACGGTCGCGCCGGTAGTCATCGTGGCGGGCCTGGGGTTCGGCGCGGCCGTGCTGCTGCGCTGGCCGATGGCCCCGGGCTTTGTCCGGCTCGTCGTGGTGACGGGCGCCTACGCGGCCGTGCTCCTCCCCTTGACCTGGCTCATCGCCCTCGAGGAATGGGAACGCGAGCACTTCCGGCGCCTCCTCTCAAAGGGCGCCGCGTTCACCAGGGCGGTGGTCGGGCGCGGGCCGCCGCCCTCGTGACCTATTCCCTGCGGTAGTGCTGGTGGATCTCGTGCGCCCGCGCGTGCGACCACACCAGCCTGTAACCGCGATCCTCCAGCCACCGCTGGAGCTGGACCTCGTCCGTATTCATCGTCCGCAGCTGGTCGGGGTGGACCTCGATGAACAGCTCGCGCACCCCGCCCTTCTCGAGCAGCCCCTGCGCGCCGCGCAGCGCGTCCATCTCCGCGCCCTCCACGTCGATCTTCATCACGGTGGGCGCCGGCGCCTCCCGCGCCACCTCGTCCGCGGCACGCAGCTCGATCTCCACCTCGGAGCGCCCCGCCGACTGCGCCCGCAAGATCGAGTGCGTCTGCCGCCCCGTCTGCCCGTCGACGAACAGCGGGATCCGCGCGCTCGTCGCCCCCAGCCCCATCTCGTGCACGGTGATCCCCCCGAACCCGTTCAGCCGGACGTTCTCCCGCAGCCGCGCCGCGGTCCGCGGCTCGGGCTCGAAGCTGTGCACCGACACCCCCGCCAGCCCCTCCCCCTGCGCATGGCTCGCGGCCAGCAGCGACACCACACCGATGTTCGCCCCCACGTCGTACAGCACGTCCCCCCCGCGGAGCGCATCCAGCATCCGCCGCAGGAACGCGTCCTCCTCGAACTGCCCGTCGATCTGCCGGATCTCGTCCCCCGTCGTCACGACGAACCGCAGGCGGTGCCCCACGACCCGGGCCCGGTGCTCGCCCCGCGAGATGATCCGCCGGTTGTACACCCTCCGGCCCAGCTGGATGATCCCCGTTGCGCGCAGCGGCGCACGCAGCGGGCCGCGCGCGAGCCACCGCCTGACCCAGTCGAGGCCCTTCAGCAGCATGCCTCTTCCCTCGGGGCCTGTCCGTCCAGCGCCCCCGCGCCCGGCGCGGGTTCCAACGCGATCGGCGCCGGCAGCCGGTCCAGGATCTTCTCCAGCTTCACCGGCCCGTGCCGCGAGATCCAATGGTACAGCAGGTACCCCCGGATCGACGCCGGACGCCGCTTCGCCTTCCCCGAGAGCACCGCCCCCCACCCCTTCCCGACTCCCTTCATCCATGGTCCGAAGTTTCCCTTGACCACCCCGTTGAACACGCTGCGCACCGTCGTCTTCACCATGTGCACAGGGAGAAACACGAGGGGCGCGTTCAGCCATCCCTGCAGCACGCCGTTCCGCGCCAGCTGCGCAAGGATCCGCGCCGGGTCGCGCCGCGGCGACTCGAAATGATGCACCGGGTCCGCCCGCCCAAGCCGCGTCACGTACCCCGCGTTCAGGATCCGCAGGCACAGCTCCGGCTCCTCCGCCATGTGGTACAGCACCGGCGCGTACCCACCCAGCTCGAGGAACAGATCCCGCCGCCATGCGGCGGCGCACCCGCGGAAATAGTTGACCACCATCACCCCGTCCGAGCCCGCCGGCGCCGCCTGCTGTACCTCCGGCCGGATGTGCACGTCGATATACGGGATCGCCACCGCGCCGACGCGCGGATTGTCGAACTCGGCGAGGGTTTGCTCCACCGTGCGGGGAGATTGGAACGCCGCGTCGTCGTCGATGGAGATGATGATCCGGCCCGTGGCCTCGCGCACCGCCCGGTTCCGGTTGACGACGCTGCCCACCGATCGCTCGGAGCGCCCGAGCTTCACGCCCGGGAACTCGCCGCGGACCATCTCGGACGTGCCGTCCGTCGAGCCGTCGTCGAAGACGACAATCTCCGGCGTGACGGTCTGCATCATCGCCGACTCGAGCGCACGGCGCAGCTCGTCCTTGCGGTTCTTGGTCGCGAGAACGACGCTGCACTGCGGCCGTGATGCGGGGTTGGCGGGCACGTTGGCGGTTAGTCTAGGAACTGAGGCTCACCAGGAAGACCGAGCCGGCGCCCGGGACACGCATCGGCCCGCTGATCGTTGACGACAAGCGGCTGGTTGAGCTGCCAGCCGGGCTCATCTGCCGCGAGCTCTCCGGCCGGGAGGTGCCTGCGACAAGGGCTGCGGGAAACGTGGGAGGCAGTGCGAAAGCGGGTGGGAGCTGAGGATGAGATGAGAGACCGGGGCAGTCAACGCACCGCCCCGGCACCCAGACGTGTTTCTTGCGCAACGCCCGCCTGGTCCTCGGCTTACCTCCCCCCCGCCGCCTGGGCCATGATTGCCTTCATCTGGGCGACGGCCTCGCGCAGGCCGATGTAGACGGAGCGGCTGATGATGGCGTGGCCGATGTGGAGCTCGGCGATGCCGGGGAGGGCGGCGATGGGAGCGACGTTGTGATAGTTCAGGGCGTGGCCGGCGTTGAACCGGAGGCCGGCGGCGCGGATGCGGCGGCCGGCGTCGGAGACGCGCTCGAGCTCGGCGGCGAGCTCCTTGCGACGGAAGTCGCCGCCGCAGGAGGCGAAGGCCGCGGCGTAGGGGCCGGTGTGGACCTCGCAAACGTCGAAGCCGGTCTGGTGGGCGGCCTGGACCTGGCGGGGATCGGCGTCGATGAAGGCCGAGACGATCATGCCGGCGGCCTTGAGCTTCGCGACGGCGGGCCCGAGGCGCTCGGGCTGGCCGGCGACGTCGAGGCCGCCCTCGGTGGTGACCTCCTGGCGGCCCTCGGGGACGAGCATGCTGGTGTGGGGGCGGAGTCGGCAGGCGATGGCGACCATCTCGTCGGTCGCGGCCATCTCGAGGTTGAGCTTGACCTTGACGAGCTGGCGGAGGAGCTGGACGTCGCGGTCCTGGATGTGGCGCCGGTCCTCGCGGAGATGGACGGTGATGCCGTCGGCGCCGCCGAGCTCGGCCTCGTGGGCGGCGCGGACGGGGTCGGGCTCGTCGCCGCGCCGGGCCTGGCGGACGGTGGCGACGTGGTCGATGTTGACGCCGAGCTGGATCACGGGGGGATAGTAAGCAGAGAGCAGCGAGCAGTAAGCAGAACAGCGTCTTCTGCTCGCTGCTTACTGCTTTCTGTTTACTCGGTGCGGCCTCAGCGCTGGAGGCGGTAGGAGGCCTGGAGGACCGTTTGCCTGCCGGCGGAGTCGGTGACGGTGAAGTAGGCCTTCAGGGTGAGCCAGCCGCCGGAGGTGGGCGAGGTGACATCGATGTCGGGGGCGTCGGCGCCGGTTTCGGGCGAGGCGGGCTGATGGGCCTGCGAAGGAACCGCGGCCTGGCCGGCGGAGGCGGAGATGCCGAGCCAGGCGCGGATGACCGGAGGGATCTGGGCCAGGCGGACGACGTACGTGCGCGTGACGAGGTCGTCGTAGGCGCGGGCGTTCTCCTCGGGGTCGCCGAGGTTGACAGTCCAGACGGACTCCTGCGTCTGCAAACCGGCGCGGCTGTCCCCCCCGCCCCCCCCATTGCCGCCGGGCCGATACAGCTCGAGGCGGAGAAGGCCGAGGCCCTTCACGGACTGGCCGAAGCGGTCGAGAAGCCCGATGTGGCAGATGAGCTCGAGGTTGGACTGCGGGTCGAGGGCGAAGCGGGTGAGCGGATGGACGCGGATGCGCGTGGGGAGGAGGGAATCGTCGGCCGCGCTGGGGCGCGAGGGGCCCGCGCCGGGAGATCGGTTGGTCGGGCCGGAGTCTGGGGCGATGGGGTCGATCGAGCCCGGGGGGGCGGGGGGACCGAGGCTCGGTTTCGGGGGCGCGGAAGAGCAGCCGGTCGCGAGGAGCAGCGCGATGGGGAGGACGAGCATGCTCGGTGGGCGGACGACCATCGGTGTGGGCCAAGGTGCCGAGCGATTGTATTGCTGCGGGGGAGGCGGAGCCCGGACGGTGCGCGCGGGCGCGCGCGGCGGCTATCGTCCAACCGTGGGAGAGAGCGAGGCGCGGCGCGATGGATGTGCGGCAGCGGGTCGAGGAGTGCGTGGGGGAGCGGGTGGTGTCGATCGCGCCGATGAGCGTGGGGTGCATCGCGGCGGTGTACCGGGTTGAGCTGGGGAACGGGGAATCGGTGGTGGTGAAGGCGGCG
>JBGPJM010000274.1:0-5514 GCA_041485385.1 Phycisphaerae bacterium
CCCGGCCTGAACGTCACCCCGGCATCGAACGGCACGCCGTAGATCACCCAGTCCACAGGACGGTTCTCGGGGGCCACCGCCTCCAGCATCGGGTAGCGGCAGAACGTGCACAGACCCGCGAACCGCGGCGTCACCCTCGCGTCGGGCAGAACGGTCTTCTTTGTTTGCTGGGCCATTGAGGTCAGTCTAGCGAGCCGGCGCCCGGACACACCGATCGCGCCCGCGCGCGCTACCGGGGTTTCGATCCGTCGCGTTCGTTCGAAGCTTGCTCGGACCCGGCAAGGTCCTCGCGATTCTTCCTGGACCTCGGCAGGCCGCACTCCGGGCATTTGTCGCCCCTGACCTTGATGAGGTCGTACCCACAGCGCGGGCACCGCCCCGTGACGAACTGGAAATGGTCGATGACTTCCTTCCCGTCGATCAGCAGCCAACAACCCAGCAGGAATACCAGCACGCTACCGAGTGACTCAGCAAGGCGCCAGCCCTCATCGCCCGGAAATCCGGTGCGCGGCGTTGACACCGCCATCCGAATCCCGACGACAACCCCCCACGCGACCGTCGGAAAGAACGTAGCCGCCATCCACAGGCCCAATCCACGCACAGCCAGTGTGCACCAGCCTCGACTGTCCATGACGTTCTCCACGATTCGACCCGACAGGTCGTTACTCCGGCGCTGCGGAGTCGGCTATCGTCGCCTTCGTCGTCGAAGCGAGCCTGCGGCCCGGCAGCACGATCCCGCACTCCGGGCACGTCACCGCAGGTACGCCGCGTACGTCGTAGTCGCACGCCGGGCATCGGCCGTAGACCGATCGCAGGCAGCGATCGACAAGCCATTGTCCGCGGAAGAGCAGATAGAGTCCGAAGGCGATCTGCAGCAGCGAACTGATTCCGAATCCGGCCTGGGTATACCAGAAGAACCACGGTGCGCCGGCAAGGGCGCCTCCGGGACCAGCCATCGCCAACGACTGCAGCAGCGAGCTGATGTGGCTGATGAGTTCAGGCATGCCCATCCCCAGCACGACGATCCCGATCCCCTTCACGAGAAGCCGGAACCACGTGTAGTCGGCCACGTCGCACCTCCCGAGTCGCCCATCCCAGCACGGGCCAGGTTCCTCCCGCCGCGAGATACAACCCAACACCCCAGACAACCGCGACCGGTCCATAGTCGGGCAACCAGTCGATGAAATCCTGCGACGCGACGTAGTCACGGACGATCCGCCAGATGTTGCTTAGATAGAAGAGCGGACGCGACAGATCGAGTTGGGCCCAGTGGATCTTGGCGACGAACTCGCCGACGGATTCCACGAACCTCCCCATCCACCCCGCAACGACCAACAGTCCCAGCAACCGCAGCACCAGGCGAGCCCTCGCTCGCTCATCGCCCGTCGCACGCGGCTGGACATCCGGTCGTATCATTCCACCCACGAATCCTCGAACCGCATCCCCTCGGCGATCGTCGCCGCGGCCCCGGTTTCGATCATGCCCGCCACCGGGTACGCGCAATAGTCAAGCGAGAAGCTGCCGGCCGGGCGGTGGTTCCCCGAGCGGCCCAGCCCGCCGAACGGGAGTCTGCTGCTGGCCCCGGCAGTGCCGCAGTTCACGTTCACGCACCCCACCCTCGCTTCGAAGAGGAATCGCTGGATCGCCGCGGCGTCGTGGGCGAAGATCGACGCCGCCAACCCGTACCGCGTCGCGTTGGCCTGGGTGATCGCTTCGTCCAGCGACCCGACCGTGCAGATGCGCAGCAGCGGACCGAAGATCTCCACGTCGCACCCCGCGTCGCAACCGGGGCCGCCCTCGTCTCGCGCGACGAACCGGTCCACCAGCACGACCGAAGGCGTGAGGTACCAGCCGCCGCCCGCCAGGTCCAGCGCGGTCGACTCGACCAGCACCCGCCCGCCGGCGCGGGCCAAGTCGGCCTGGAACTCCAGCGTTGCCCGTCTCGCCTGCTCGTTGATCAGCGGGCCCATGAAGACCGGTCGTCCCTGCTCCCCGGCCCGTGGGTCGTCCACGATCAGGTTGCTCGCGCCCTTGCAGATCGCCGGGATCAGCCTGTCGGCGACGTCCCGGTGGATGATCGCCCGGCGCGTGCACGTGCACCGCTGACCGGTCGTGTTGAACGCGCACCGCACGATCTCGATTGCGGCCTGGCGCAGGTCGGCGTCCGGCATCACCACCGCGGCGTTGTTGCCGCCCATCTCCAGCGCAACGATCCGGCCCGGCGTGACGAGGTTGGCTTCCAGGATCCGGCGACCGACCGGCCAGGAGCCGGTGAAGAGGATGCCGTCGACGCCGGGGTCCTTGACAAGCGCCGATGCGGCGGCGGAGCCGCCCTGCACGAGGTTTACCACCCCCGCCCCGCCGCCGGGCGCGCCCTCGGCCTCGAGCGCCTCCTGAAAGAACTCGGCCAGGAGCTGCCCGACGCCCGGCGCCTTGTCGCTGGGCTTGAAGACGACGGTGTTCCCCATCGCCAGCGCCGGGACGATATGCCCGTTGGGCAGATGGGCCGGGAGGTTGAACGGCCCGATCACCGCCATCACCCCGTGGGGACGGAACCAGCACCTGCCGCTCTTCCCCGGCCCCATCGCAAACTCGTAGTCCCCGACACGCCGCATCGCGCCGATCTCCGTTTCGTCCAACGTGATGTCCACCTTGGCGCCGAGGATCGACGCCTCCCCCTTCGATTCCCACATCACCTTGCCAACCTCGTCGCAGATCATCGCCGCCATGTCGGACCCGCGGTCCTTGCAGATCTCCTTGAAGCGGCGCAGCACGGCGAACCGCCCCTCGCGCGCCCAGGCGGCCCATGCGGGGAGCGCCGCTCGCGCCGCCTCCACGGCCGCGCCGACATGCGATCGCTCCGGCGCGGCGCTCCAGACGGCCTCCGACGGTCGCGCGGGGTTGCGCGAGGTGATCGTCTCCGGGCCGGCGCCGGCGTGCAGCTCGATCCACCGTCCGCCGACAAGGTCAGCGGGCCCACGGCGCAGCGAAGGCTGGGGCCCGCCGGCCCCGCTCACCCGCCGTCTCCCGGCGATGCTCCCCCTCGGGCCGCGGCCCGCTTCGGGCGCCCCTTCTTCGATCCGGTGCCCGCCCTCGTTGAGGCCGCCGCCTCACCGTTGCGCGCGGCGCGGCCCTTCCTCGACTCTCCGGCCCCCGCCCCTGCGCCGGGCTCGCCCAGCGGCGTCAGCCCCGCGGGCATCCCCGGCTCCGCCCCGAGCAGCTTGAGGTCCGACCTGCTGAGGCGGACGCGACCGGAGTGGTCCCGCTCGTAATCCGCCTCCACGGCGCGGAACTCTCCGTCGCCGTCCAGCACGCTCACCATCCCGTGCTCGCTCCCATGGGCGTCCGCGCCCCGTGGCGGACCCAGGTTCGCGCGGATCGTGTTCCGCACCAGAGAAATCGCGTCCGTCGCGGCCTCCAGGTGCGGGCCGCCGTCGAAGGGGTCGATCCGGTCGCGGTACTCGAACCCCAGTTTCTCCAGCATCCGCTTGGCCGGCTCGGTCTCCGGCCCCACCTGCGCGATCACGGCCCTCGCCTCGGGCGGCAGCAGCGTGATGTAGATCTCCTCACGCGGCAGGAGCGACGTCATGAACTCCTTGGAGAACTGGCAGAAGCGGTCGGCCTCGGTGTAGGTCAGGTTGATGAAGCGGCGGCCGAGGTACTCCCACAGCGTGTTGCGCCCGTCGGGCGTGATCGGGCCCATCATCTCGGCGAGCACGCGGTCAGCGAACATCGGGCGGTAGAGGCCGATGACGTGGAAGCGCACGAGGCTGAGAAAACGGCCCAGGCGGAGGCGATGGCCACGGTACGAGGACTGGAGGATCAGCCCGCCGATCTCCGTCGGCCCCGTCTCGTCCAGCAGCAGCTTGGCGACGATGTGCGTGGCGCCGACCTGCAGCGTGCTGCTGAACATCTCCTTGCGGGACAGCTGGAAGGACACGTTGGGATGGCCCGGGCCACCCATCCTGGAGATGATCTGCGACGTTCCTAGCACACCCCCGGAGGTCGTGTCCTCCATCACGAACATGAACAGGTGGGAGAGCTTGGTCAGGGCCGCGAGCCCGCCGCCGCTCGAACGCCCGGAGGCACTCTCCAGGTCGGCTGGTCCCCCTTCCCGGCCCTCGGCCGGCCCGCCGCCGCTCGCCCCGGTCCCTCCCGCCCGCACCCTGCTGTCGAGCTCCGCTGCCTTCAGGAAGCTCTCGCGCGAGCGCATGATCTTGTCGGCGATGATGTCCCGGTCCGCCGGGAGGTTGATGAAGTGCACCATGCGGGCGAGCTTGAGCAGCGTGCCGGTGTCCTCGATCTTGGCGCGTCGCATGAGGAACAAGCTGGAGCCTCCGGGTGTCGGGGGCACGATTGTACGGGGTCGAGGACCGACTCCGTCCAAGATGATCGGTCCGCCTTGCCGTAGTTATCTGACAGACCCAGCAGAAAGAGTTTGCCCGATCGGAAGAGATCCCCAGCTTGAGGGGGTGTGGCCGCGGCGCGCCGAACCCTGCGGCGTAGAACAGCCGAGTCAACGGGAAGCAGCGCCAAGGTGGCGGGTGTACTGCCGGGGCAGCCCGTGGGGGGCCGAGGGCGGGGAAATGGTGCCCACCAACCACGAAAGGGCAGTGATGCAGCTCGAGATCATCGCAGGATTCGTGTGCCTGGCCCTCGGCGCCGCGGGATGGATCCTCATCAAGCGGCACCAAAGGAACCACCGTCAGGCCACGCAGATGAAGGACATGGCGTACCTGGAGCAGCAGCTCATGGGCGAACAGCACCGCGACGCCGCCTGATGCAGTTGCAAACTGTCGGGACGGAGCGGCCGCCGTCTGCAAAAAAAAGACCCCGCCAAGGTTTCCCTTGGAGGGGTCGTAAAGCCGGCGACAACCTACTTTCCCGCAATGCAGTATCATCGGCGGCCCGGGCTTAACTGCTGTGTTCGGGATGGGAACAGGTGTGACCCCGGGCCGATAATCACCGACAAACTCCGCGCCCGCCTTCCGGCAGCGCGCGGCATGTTGAATCGGATGGACAGGTTTGCTGCAACCGAACAAGAGTGCAAAGACACGCTAGAAGAATCATCTGAGCGGCTGATTCACCGCCTGGGCCATACACCTGCGTACGGCCCGCCCAGAGGGGCTGGCCGGCCGCGGGGCCTGGTTGGAGTGATCAAGCCTTCGACCGTTCGTACCGCTCCGCTGAGGGTCTTTCAACCCGTGCACGTGCGGCCGATCAACCTGGTGGTCTTCCAGGGGTCTTTCGTCTTGCGACAAGCAGGTCTCATCTTGAGGGGGGCTTCACGCTTAGATGCTTTCAGCGTTTATCCCTGCCCAACGTAGCTACCCAGCGGTGCATTTAGCAATGCAACTGGATCACCAGGGGTTGGTCCAACCCAATCCTCTCGTACTAAGGTTGACTCCTCTCAAACCTGCAACGCCCACAGCAGATAGGGACCGACCTGGCTCACGCCGGTCTGAACCCAGCTCGCGTACCACTTTAACGGGCGAACAGCCCGACCCTTGGGAC
>JBGPJM010000275.1:0-5488 GCA_041485385.1 Phycisphaerae bacterium
TCTCCAACGCCTGTCCCGTGCGCTACGGGCTGCTCTTCGAGCGGTTCACCGACCCGGACCGCTCCGAGTTCCCCGACATCGATATCGATCTGTGCCAGGACGGGCGGGCCGACGTCATCGACTACGTCCGCCGCAAGTACGGCCACGTGGCACAGATCGATATCGATGTCGGGGAACTCGGAGCGGTCCGGGTCGGTGAACCGCTCGAAGAGCAGCCCGTAGCGCACGGGACAGGCGTTGGAGAGCCCCAGCACGAAGCCGACCATGGTGCCCACGCCCGAGCCGCGGGCGAGCGCGGGGATGCCGCGTTGCCGGCCCCAGTTGACGAAGTCCCACACGATGAGGAAGTAGGCGGAGATGCCCTTGTCGGCGAGGATCTTCAGCTCGCGCTCCAGGCGCGCGCGGAACTCCGAGGAGCCGTCGGGCACGGAGGCGCCGTACCTCCAGATGAAGCCGGCTTCCGCCAGCATGCGGAGCGCCCGGTCGCACTCCTCCCGGGCCTGCTTCAGGTCGCCCGCGGTGGGCTGGCTGGTGAACGGCTTGAGCTCGAACTTCGAGCAGTACTCCTTGTACCACGTGGTGAGGTCGCCGCCGAAACGGGCCTCGTCCCATCGCGGAAGCGACTGAGGTGAAGGGAGATCGATCCGGACGGTGGGCGAGTTGTTCTGGCCGATGGGCAGCTCGACGTTGCAGCGCTGGGCGATGCGCAGGGTGTTGTCCAGCGCCTCGCGGCCCACGTCGCCGTATTCGGCCTCGAACAGTTGGCGCATTTGCTCGGGGCTCTTGACGTACAGCTCCTGGGGGTAGTGCAGGCGGCTGTCGTCCTTCTTGAACTTGCCCATCGAGATGCAGATGAGCGTGTCGTGGGCGTCGTGGTCCTCGGCTCGGAGGAAATGGGCGTCGTTGTCGCACACCAGGGGGAGCGAGAGCTCGCGGGCCAGGCGGATGAGGTGCTTGTTGATGGAGTTCTGCTCGCGCACGTGGTGCTGGAGCTCGATGAAGAACCGCGGGGGCGGGCCGGCGAAGACGCCCGCGTGCCAGCGTGCGCTCTCGAGGGCCTTTTCCCACCATTTCTCGTCCCCCGACCGCTCGTAGGCCAGCAGGTGCTCGCCGATCTCGCTGCCGAGGTGGCCGTTGATGGCGATCAGGCCCTCGCTGTGGCTGGCGAGGAGTTCGCGATCGATCCGCGGCTTGAAGTAGAACCCGGTGAGGTACGCCTCCGAGCAGAGGCACAGCAGGTTCTCCCAGCCCCGGTTGTTCTCGGCCAGCAGCACGAGGTGATAGCCGCCGTCGGAGACGCCGGTGTACGTCCGGTCGCGACGGTCGCCGGGCGCCACGTAGGCCTCGACTCCCAGGATCGGCTTGATGCCCTTGTCCCGGGCGGCCGCGTAGAAGGCGACCGCGCCGAAGAGATTTCCGTGGTCGGTGACCGCCACGGCGGTCATGCCCAGTTCCTTGACGCGTGCGACGAGCCGATCGACGCGGTTGCCGCCGTCGAGGAGGGAGTATTCGGTATGGAGGTGGAGATGGACGAAGCCGTTGGGAGCAGGGCTTGTGGCCGAGTCTACCGCGACAGGTTGTGGTGAATCTTGCGGCACTTGTACAACCCGTAGGATGTCCTAACAACAGGATACTAACCCGATCGGGGCTCGAAGGCCAAGCGTACCGCGGTGCGACTCTGGCGGGGAGCAAGCGACAGGCTGTGCACACCGCGCGCGGCCGGTCTCGTAGGATTGAGGATGTTCATCTTGTCGCGTGATGCTGCCGGAGCGTGGGTCGTTCAATCGGGCCGCCGGGTGGCGGTGTTCGTTGCCAGGCAGCCGGGTTGGGTGACCAAGGGCGCGATCGTGGCCGCGGGCACGGTGATGCTGCTGGTTCTGATGGTCTTGATCGTGCCGGCGCTGCTGGTGGCGGTGCTGTTTGTGCTGGTCGGATCGTGCCTGGCGTGGGGGAGGCAGAGGCTGGACGCGTTGCGGGGCGGGAGCGGGGGGCGGAGGAACGTGCGGGTGCTGCCTCGCGCGGAGGAGTGATTTTTGCCAGAGTTGGCGGTCTTAGGCGTTTTCTGGCGGCCTTAGGCCTGGGGCGCTCCGGAGGGGGTTACAAGTTGGCGGTCTTAGGGGGCAAGTTGGCGGCCTTAGCGGTCGAGTTGGCGGCCTTAGGAGCGAGTTTGGCGGTCTTAGTTAGGGGGCGGGGTGGGTGCCTTCTGCGATTCTCGATTGTCGAAAAAACACGCGATGGCAACCTATGGCCATGTATGGCAATCTATGGGGATTTCTCGGGGACTCTCCATAGATGCCGCGTGGCCATGTATGGGGTGAGTGGCAATCTATGTGGTTGGGGATGGGGCGTCGGGGGCGAGCTGTTGGATTGTCAAAGAGCGGTCGGGACGGCTTGGGTGATACCCTAGCATGTCACGTACTGTTATGCAAGGGAAATGTTTGGTTTTTCGGACGAGCTTTGGCAAGCAGGGGGCAAAGCCCACGCCTGACCCCGGGAGCGCGGTTGAAGACCAAGAAGGCATCGAGGCATGAGGCATCGAGGCATCGAGTGAGGAACGGATATGGTCGCGGTGGCCCGATGACTATTCGGCCTGCGCGGCGCCGGCCGCTCGTATCCATGCCGAGCGCAGATTGCCCGTGATTGCGCCCACTGCCCCGCTCCCGACCGTATGCCGCTCGATCCGGACCACGGGAAGGACTCCCCACGACGAGTTGGTGAGGAAGACCTCGTCGGCGGCGAGGAGATCGCCCGGCGCGAGCATCTCTCTTCGCACCTTCAGCCCCCTGGACTTGGCCTCGTCAAGAACCCACCCGCGCACGATCCCCGGGAGGACCGGGCTCGGCAGGCCGCCCTGCGCCTCTTCGGAGCGTGCGATGGGCGTCACCAGTTCCCCGTCCTTCACGATGAAGAGGTTGCTCACGCATCCTCCGGCCACGTGGTTGGAGACCTGCAGGACGATGGCCTCGCCCGCGCCCTTGGCCGCGGCGACCTGGAGTTCGCGCAGGCGCCACCAGTAGTTGATGGTTTTGTGGCCCTCGAAGGGGTTGAGGGGGTTGGCGCGGGTGTCGGCGAAGACGACGGAGGTGCCGCGCTCGAACATCGCATCGGGGTAGACGGTGGCCGGCTGCGGGACGATGAGGACGGTGGGCGTGGCGGCACTCTTGCCGGTGGAGGCGAGCATGTTGAGGTCGCCGCCGGTGATGGTGAGGCGGACGCGGGCACGCTCCAGGCCCGAGCGGGTGAGCGAGTCGAGCACGGCGTCGCCGAGGGGGTCCTCGCGCAGCGACTGGCTCAGGCCGAGCCCCAGCGCCGAGGCCTTGAGGCGTTGGAGGTGGTCGCCGAGGCGGAAGACCCACGGGCGGCCCCCGATCACGCCGCCGAGCATGGTTTCGAAGAGACCGACGCCGTGCTGGACGGCGGCGTCAAGCGCGGAGACGCGGGCGCCCGCGCGGGGAACGAAGGCACCGTTGAGGAAGACCTCGGCCATGCGTCAGGGTAGGGTGCGGGCCAAGGGCCGAAGACCGAGGCGCAGGAAATGCAAGGGACGAACCCGGGTTACAGGGGCTCGAAGGTGGGCGGGTATCGGCGGTGCGGGGGGCGACGGGCGGTTGGGCGGGTTGTGCGGGCTGGAGGACGGGCCGATATGGGTGGGCCGGAGCAGCGACATGAACCGGGCAACGGGTCGGTCCGATCCTCCGATGGCCCGAAGCCTGTCGCCCGGTGAACGGTGACTTCCTGAACCAGCCGCGACGCAGCGGTGCGGGGAGCATGCGGGCCGAGCGCGGACGGACGCCTGTGAGGGACGCGAGTTGGACAAGTCCAGTCTCATCGGGTTGATCGTGGGCCTGGGCTGCCTGGGCTTCGTGTTCTTCGAGGTGTCGCAGGGCAAGCTCGGCATGTTCTTCTCGATGGAGGGCCTGCTGCTGGTGGGCGGCGGCTCCATCTCCGTGACCTTCATGGCGATGCCGATGGAGCGGATGAAGGCGGTGCCGGGGTACATCAAGCGGTTCCTCTTCAACAAGGGGAAGCCGATCACCGAGGTGATCAAGGTCATCAGCGCGATGAGCGAGAAGGCCCGGCGCGACGGCATCCTGTCGCTGGAGTCGGAGATCAACAAGCTGGGCGACCCGTTCCTGGCGTCGGGGCTCAAGATGGCCGTTGACGGCGCGGCCCCCGAGACGATCGAGGCGACGCTCCGGATGGAAGTGCTGGCGATGCAGGAGCGCCACAAGGCGGGGAAGAAGTTCTTCGACCTGATCAAGCTGTACGGGCCCGGGTACGGGCTGGTGGGGACGCTGATCGGGCAGGTGGGCATGTTCGGGCAGCTGGGCAAGGGATCGATCGAGGCGCTCGGGCACGCCCTGGCGGTGGCGGTCGTCGCCACGATGTACGGCGCCATCATCGCCAACGCCATCGCCGGGCCGATCGGCGACAAGCTCGCGCTGCGCTCCGGCGAAGAGATCCTCGGACGCGAGCTGATGCTGCAGGGCATCCTCTCCATCCAGGCCGGGGACAACCCGCGTGTCACGCTGGACCGCATGGCCGCGTTTGTTCCGCACTCCGCCCGCACCAACATCGCCCTCGCCGCGTGAGACGACCTTGTCCGTGTGGTGAACCCCCCCATGCCCGAAGCGCACGAGCACAACGAGGAGTCCCACGGCGGCGGCGGCCATGGTGGCGGCGGCGGCCGTGGTGGCGGTGGCCACGGGGGACACGGCCCTGGCGGGGGCGGATCCCACGAGGAGCACGAGGGTGCGCCAGAGTGGCTGATCTCCTTCGCCGACAACGTCGCGCTCATGATGGGCTTCTTCGTGATCCTCCTGGCCATGAACATGGCCAAGCCCAGCTCCGGCGGCATCGGCGGAGAGGGCAAGTATCCCAGCAACGAGGAGACGCCGCAGATCCAGGACTTTGTCATCGCCATGCGCAAGGCCTTCGGCAACCCGGTGGACCTCGCCTCCAACGACCCCAAGGACGCGACGCTGCGGGCCCGCATGCGCCAGAAGCTCAGCCAGGGCGATTCCTCGGACACCGCGCCCGACGGTGAGAAGCACGATGTGCAGGCCCCGCGGACCAGCGACTACGTCGCGCCGGTGGGCGTCGTTCCGTTCGACGCGGACGGCGCCTCGGTCTCGCCGGCCGGGAAGAAGACCGCCGCGCAGGTCGCCGAGCAGCTCCGCGGCACGCGCACGGTGACGGAGGTCCGGGGGTACGTGAGCACGGCCGAGGCGTTCCGCGACCCGGACCGGGGGATGGGACTGGCGCATCAGCGGGCGATGGCGGTGGCGCACATCCTGATCGAGAGCGGGATGAGGTGGGGGCAGTTGCGGGTGGTCGCGTGCGCCGACAACGACCCGATCCAGCGCCGGGCCGAGAACGCGTCGCAGCACAAGACCAACCAACGCGTGGAGATTATCGTGACGCAGGAGACGATGCCGGCCGACCAGTTCAACGCGGGCACGCCGGGTCCGCCGGCGCCGGGGGGGCA
>JBGPJM010000276.1:0-5481 GCA_041485385.1 Phycisphaerae bacterium
GATCGAGACCCTGCCGCAGCGGATCTACGATGAGCCGCTGGTGTCCGATCCCTTTGGTGCACCGGGGCCGTTCTTCAACTGGGGGCATTACTATCCCAACCGGTACGGGCCGTGATCGATGCGATCGCCGGGCGACGAAGAGCACCTGACGCGATGGGAGGCCACGCATGCTGCAGCGACTGAGGCAGTTCATCAACGGGAAGCCGTGGCTGGGGTGGGCGGTCGCCGCGGTGATGCTCATCCTGAGCATCGTGCTCTATTACAGGCTCAGCGGCAAGGGTGATCCGTACAGCGTGGAGCGGCTGAGCCAGACGGTGACGATCAAGTGCATCGAGACGGGCGACGAGTGGACGATGAACCGGGGGATGATGGAGAAGACGCTCCGCTACCGGGGCGCGGTGCTGAACCCCACCGAGGGGCTCCCCAACCCGAAGACCGGGCGTCTGACCGGCTTCCCGTTCAACAAGAGCGAATGGGAGGCGACGATCGCGCGAATCAACAAAGAGAAGCAGGAACTGCAGAAGAACGGCGCCTCGCCCCACCCCCGGTAGGCTCGCACTCATGGAGGCGCTCAGGCACACCACCGCGATCACCCGACGGGCGGCCGTCGGGGTGCTGGGCGCGGCTGGGTTGGGGTTTGCGGTGCTCGGGCCGCGACCCCGCAAGGACGCTCCGGGCGGGCGCGTCGTGCTGGACTACTGGGAGAAATGGACGGGGCAGGAGGGGCGGGCCATGCAGCGGCTCGTCGACCGGTACAACGCCTCGCAGGACCGGGTCTTTGTGCGGTACTTCGCGATGGCGGGGATCGGCCAGAAGGCCCTGATCGCGATCGCCGGGGGTGATCCGCCGGACATCATCGGACTGTGGAACTTCAACATCCCGGCCTACGCCGAGGCCGGGGCGCTGGTGGCGCTGGACGAGCTGGCGGCGGAGTTCGGGATCCGGCGAGAGGACTACGCCGCGGCCGTCTGGCCTCTCCTGACGCATCGCGACCGGCTGTGGGGCGTCGTGAGCACCTGCGGGACCGTGGCGCTCTACTACAACCGGGCGATGTTCCGCGAAGCCGGGCTGGACCCGGACCGTCCGCCGCGGACGATCGATGAGTTCGACGAGTACAACCGCCGGCTGACGGTGGTGGAAGGGGGGAGCGGTGGCGAGGGCCGACGATTGGCGCGAGTGGGGTTCATCCACACCGAGCCGGGGTGGTGGAGCTGGCTGTGGGGGTACTTCTTCGGCGGGACGCTCTACGACGGCGCGAGGGACCGCGCTACCGCGGCCTCCGCCGAGAATGTCGCCGGGTACCGCTGGGTGCAGAGCTACGCCGAGCGGTACGGGGCGGATGCGCTGATCTCATTCCAGTCCGGGCTGGGTGTGTACGGCTCGGCGCAGAACGCGTTCATCCTCGGCAAGGTGGCGATGGTGAACCAGGGGCCGTGGCTGGTGAACACGATCGTGCAGTACAAGCCGGGGATGGAGTACGCCGTGGCGCCGTTCCCGGTGGAGGCGGGGGTGTACGACGCGCAGCGACCGATCGGTCTGCTGGATAGCGACGTGCTGGTGATCCCGCGGGGGACAAGACACCCCCGCGAAGCGATGGCGTTCATCGCCTTCACGCAGCGCCGGGAGAACATCGAGCAGCTGAGCCGCGAGCACTGCAAGAACTCGCCGCTGGCGGCCTCCTCGCCCGAGTTCCTGTCCTCGCACCCCAACCCGTTCGTGCACGTGCACGACGCGATCGCGCAGAGCCCGCGGGCGTTCGTGTTCCCGCGGACGCGGACGTGGCCCGAGTACGAGAAAGAGTTCAACGCCGGCATGCAGCGGATGTGGCGCCTGCAGGAACCGGCCGCGGGCGCGCTCGAGAGGATCCAGGACCGGGCACAGGCGCAGCTCGACGACGCGGCGCTCCGGCGGACCCGACGGGCCGAGCTCCGTGGGGAGCGGGCGTGAGCGGTCTTCCCGCCAGCATGGCGCGGGCCGGGCGATCACCCGCTCGGCGGCGGCGCGTGCCGCCGTCGCTGGTGGGCCTGGCGTGGGTGAGCCCGTGGCTGGTGGGGTTCCTGGCCTTTTTCGCCGTGCCGATGGCGCTGAGCCTCTACTACAGCCTCACCGACTACCCGCTGCTGGAGCCGCCGATCTATGTCGGGGCGCAGAACTACCGCGACATGCTCCACGATGGCGTGTTCCGGTTGGTGCTCGTGAATACGCTGATCTACGCCGCGTTCTCGGTCCCGCTGGGGACGGTGGTGGCTTTGGTGATCGCGGGGCTCCTGAACCAGCGGGTGCGGGGCGTCTCGCTGTTCCGGGCGGCGGTGTTCGTTCCGACGCTGGTTCCGATCGTCGCCTCGGCGATGGTCTGGATGTGGCTCTTCAACGGCGAGCTGGGGCTGATCAACCAGTTCCTCATCCATGTCGTGGGGACGACGCACCCGCCCAACTGGCTGGGCGACAAGGCTTGGGCCCTGCCGGCGCTGGTGGTGATGAGCCTGTGGGTGGTGGGTCAGCCGGTGGTGATCTACCTGGCGGCGCTGCAGGACGTGCCGGTACAGCTGTACGAGGCCGCGGCCCTGGACGGGATGGGTCCGGCGCGCCGGTTCTGGCATGTGGCGCTGCCGACGATTTCGCCGGTGGTGCTCTTCAACGTCGTGATCCTCACGATCACGTGCTGGCAGGTGTTCGCGGTGCCGTTCATCATGACCGAGGGAGGGCCAGACCGGGCCACGTACTTCTACACGCACTACCTGTACGACAACGCGTTCCTGTACCAGAAGATGGGGTACGCCAGCGCGCTGGCGTGGGTGCAGTTGTTGATTATCCTCGTGCTAACGGGCGTGATGTTCCTGGTCAGCCGGAAACTGGTGCATCAACGATCCGCATGAGCCGTCAACCGCACAACTCGGGGTTCATGGGCGGGCCCGGCCGTCAGCTGCGGCGGGCGCTGGTGTACACGACGCTGATCGCCATCAGTCTGGTCTATGCCGCGCCGCTATTGTGGATGCTTTCCACGTCGGCCAGGCCGGCCGACCAGACGATGCTCATCCCGCCGCGGCTGCTGGCGGACCCGACGTCGAGGATGCCGGAGTACGCGCAGGAGAACTACTCCAGTGTGTGGCACGACCCGGTGGTGAACTTCCCGCTCTATCTCCGGAACACGCTGGTCGTCTCGGGTCTGGCGGTGGCCGGGTGCGTGATCTCGAGCTCGATCGTCGCCTACGGCTTCGCGCGCATCCGCTGGCGCGGTCGGGGGGCGCTGTTCGCGCTAGTGCTTTCGACGATGATGATCCCGTTCCCCGTGGTGATGGCCCCCCTGTATGTGCTCTTCTCCAGGATCGGCTGGGTGGGGACGTTCCGCCCGCTGTGGGTGCCGTTCTGGTTCGGCAACGCGTTCAGCATCTTCCTGCTGCGGCAGTTCTTTCTGACGCTTCCCAAGGAGCTGGACGAAGCCGCGAGGATCGACGGATGCAGCCACTGGGGGACGTTCTGGCGGATCATCCTGCCCCTGAGCCGGCCGGCGCTGGCGGTGGTGGTGCTGCTGCACTTCACGTACATGTGGAACGATTTCCTCGCGCCGCTCATCTTCTTGACGCACCGGGATCAGTTCACGCTGGCGCTGGGGCTGCATCTGTACCAGTCGCAGGCGGGGAACACGCCGTGGAATCTGCTCATGGCCGCCAGCACCATGGTCATCGCACCGGTGCTGCTTCTGTTTGTTCTGACCCAGCGGACGTTCGTGCAGGGTGTGGCCGCGGAGGGTCTGAAGGAGTAGGGAAGGGGCGGGGACGCGTTCCGTTTGGATGCCGGTGAAGTGAACTGCTCGAAAGCGAAGAAATGAGGGGGGAGATGGCGAATCTGGTTGACGAAACCGGTGCATTCGCCAGAATGTAAGCGGTTACGTCCGGTGCCGGTCGCACCAACCACTTCCGCAGTGCATCTTTCCATGTTCGTCTGGGCCAAACCGGTCCCGGCGAACCACGGAGGCTTAGCCGATGACAACCCGATTCATTCTGTCCGCTGTCGCCGCGATGGCTCTGGCCGCCCCGGCGCTTGCCCAGACCAACCTTCTGTACAACCCCGGCTTCGAGATTGTCGGCGCCCCGCCGAGCGCGACGGGCCCGCAGGGGTGGCGCGGGTTTAACTTCTCGCGCTACCGCACGATGGACGACGGCCTGGGACCGATCCTGGTCCGCACCGGAATCGCGTCCATCGAACTGGCCTCCGGGACCGGACCCACCAACGACTTCGGCGGCTACACAACCGACGTGTTCAACCCCGACACGCTGATGTACTTCAACCCGCCGATTGAGTTCCCCGGGGGCGATGTCACGGTCTCGGGTTGGTACGCCATCCCGACCGACCAGCCGCTCACCGGCGCCAACGCCGGCATCAAGCTCGAGTTCCGTCGGGAGAACTCGTCGGTCTTCATGCCGGTCGAGCACCTGACCATCAACGGGCACACGGGCGGCGAGTGGCTGCAGATGCAGTTCACGGTCACCAACGCCGAGCTGGAGGCGGTCTTCCAGCAGTTCCCGCCGGGGCCAACGATGGTGAGCGTGCTGCCGATCCGCTTCGGGAGCTCTACCGCCACCGGCACCATCTTCTGGGACGACCTCTCGCTGACGCAGGCCGCGGCCTGCCCGTGCGACTGGAACCAGTCGGGCACGCTCAACAGCCAGGACTTCTTCGATTTCCTCACCAGCTTCTTCGCCGACAGCGCCGACTTCAACACCGATGGCCTGACCAACTCGCAGGACTTCTTTGACTTCCTGACGTGCTTCTTCGCGGGCTGCCCGTGATGCGTCGGGGGACGCGCCGCGCGAGCGCGGAAACGCGGAGGCAGACAGAGACGACGCGAGCAGGACAGAGGAATGCAGCAATGAGAGCTCGGTGCGTCCGGCCCGGCGTCATCTCGTCTCTGTCTTGCTCCATCAGCTTTGTCTGCCTCCGTGTTCCCGCGCATTGGGCGGAGGCTGTGCCGTGCGGCCTTCCGGGGGTACGCTGTTGAATCGGCCCGGGCGATCGTGAGGCGCGGGCGCGTCGAACGGGCGGTGAGCGTGCGTGACACAGCGGTCATCCTGGTCGGCGCGTGGCTGCTGGGCGCCGGCGGTGCGCGGGCGCAGCAGGCCGTGACCTTCTACGACGACGGCCAGGTTGCGCTCATCGCTCTGACCAACCCGGGGGTGCAGGAGCCGCCGATCCCGCTCTTCCGCAACGGCGTGCGGGTGGACGACCCCTCCACCGGCGGTGCCGACCTGTTCGACATCATCGACTTCCACGACCGTGTCGCCGGCACGTCGAGCTACCCGCTCACGATGGCGGACATCATCGCCAACGGGTACATCCGGCCGCTCGTGCAGCGCGCGGGCGGTACGACCGGCTCCATCGGCACGTCCGTGGTGACCGGCCCTTCGTTCCGCCCGAGCGGCCAGCCGCTGGACGTCATCCCGGACATGACTCGTGCGGACGTCACCACGACCAACCCCCCCC
>JBGPJM010000277.1:0-5431 GCA_041485385.1 Phycisphaerae bacterium
CACCGAATATACCCCCGGCGACCCCGTCCGCCCCGGCCTCCAGCCCCACGCCCCCAACACGGTCGCCCTCACCACCTACCGCCACGCCCTGAACCTCGCGGCGGAGCTCACCGCCCCGCTCAGCACCCACCTCGCCGAATCCCCCGAGGAGCGAGACTTCATCGCCGGGGCCCGCGGCCCCCAGCGAGACCTCCTCGAGCGCCTCGGCATCTGGGACGACTCCATCCTCGCCGAGATCGGCCGCGACCAGCACCCCGTCCAGCACCTCCGCGCCGTCCTCCAAGCCGCGCCCTTTCTCGTCGCCCACGTCAACGACGCCGACGACGAGGCCATCGCCACCCTCTCCGCCACGCTTGCCACCGTCGCCTATTGCCCCCGCGCCTCCGACTACTTCGCCGCCCCGCGCCACTTCGGTCCGCACCGTTACCGCGACATGCTCGACGCCGGTATCCCCGTCGCCCTCGGCACCGACTCGATCGTGAACCTCCCACCCTCCGCCGCAAGTCGCGCCATCAGCATCCTCGACGAAATGCGCTACCTCTTCCGGCGCGACCAGATCGATCCGACCACCCTTCTCCGAATGGCTACCCGGAACGGGGCAACCGCGCTCGGCCTCGACCCGGCCATGTTCAGTCTGAATCGATCCCCCTCCCAGCCGGCGATGCCACTGGTGGGGTTGGTCGCCATAGACCTTCCCCACGCACCTGATTCGCGCTCCGATACCCTCCGGGCCACCTTATCGACCGAGGCCCCGCCCGAACTTTTGCTCAACCGCAACGGTTCCTGTCATGCCGGAACTGATGCTGTTTGGCCAGAGCGGCGTGTATAGTTTGGTTCGGTTCGAAAGTGCTGGGAGGCGGAGCGGATGGGGGGGCGACGGGGGCGGAGGAGGGAGGGGGCAGGGATCCTCAATGAGCCAGAAGTGGATCAGAAGCAAGCAGTGGGATGGCCGGAACATCCCACCGGCGCTCTGGCCCGTCAAACTCTTCCTGCGCGCGTTCAGTTCGATCCCGCTCGCGATCTCGCTGCTCCTCTGCATCGCGCTCTACGGCACGCTCGCGAGTATCCCTATCGGCCTCATCGCGCTCGCACCGACCTACGTGCTCTACGGCCTCTCGCTCGTCGCGATGATCGGCGTCCTCGCGCTCCTCCCGGCCTGCATCGTCACGGTCCTTCTGCGCCGCGCCGGGGCCGGCGCACCGTCGCGCTTCCTCGCCGGCTTCGCCTCCGTCGTCATCCTCGCGCTGGGCGCGATCTGGCTCTGGGCCCATTTCCTCTGGCCCGCCATGCACTACAACCCCGTCACGCACTCCGGCTTCCGGCTCTTCGGCCCGTCCGTCGATTCCACCCGCGCCATCACCGTCCGCCGCCTCCCCGCGCTGGAGATGAGCGAACTCGAGTTCTACGCCTGGTGGCCGCTCAAGATCATCCTGTTGGCGTTCATCGTGAACATGATCACGGCGACCGTGCGCCGCATCGAGTTCACCTGGCACAACCTCGGCGTGCTCACCGTTCACACCGGTATCATCACCATCGCGCTGGGGAGCATCTACTACAGCTCCCTCAAGGAAGAGGGCGACATGCTCCTCCTCGCCGGCACGCCCGACGCCCAGGGCCGCCCCACCCCCGGCCAGGTCGAAACCGGCTTCTTCGACAACACCCGGGTCGCCCTCTGGCTCAGTACCGGAGCTCAGTGGGAGATGCACCCGCTGCACGCCGTGCCGCGCTACAACGACTACAACCTCGTCAGCGCCCTGGGCCCCGGCGGCGATGCCGACGACGGCGACGATGGGCGCACCCTCGATCTTGCCGTTGTCACCGGCAAGGAGCTCGGCGCCGGCGACCACGCGGCCGACGCCGGCCTCCGTCTCCGCATCATCGGCTACGGCTCCTACGTCAACCTCAAGGAGCGCTGGGTCAAGAGCGATGAGCAAGGCGTCCCCGCCGCCGATTCCACGCCCCTTCGCAACGTCGACTTCCTCCGCGCCGAGGCGACCCCCGGCGCACGTCCCCCGTCGATCGCGTTTCGCCCCATGCACCCCAGCGGCCGCACCGTCGAGATGGGCGGCCTCCTCGGCATCGAATACGCCCGCGGCACCAGCCCCGCCCGCTGGCGCGACCTCACCGAGAATCTTCCCCCGGGCACACAGCACGCGCTCGTCGTCGAGATCCCGGGCATCAAGGACGACCAGGGTCAGCCCTTTCGCGCCGCCTACCCGGTCCAATCCGGCACGAAACTCCAGATCCAGGGCACCGGCTACGCCATCGAGGTCAAGGAGCTCTCCCCGGAGCCGCCATTCCCCATCATCACCCCCGGCTACGAAAACACCCGGAGCAGCATCGCCATCGTCCGCGTCACGCCCCCCGCACCGGCCCCCGGCGCGGCCGCCGACTCCGCCGCGCCCTTCGACCGCTGGCTCTACTACCGCTTCCCCGAGATCACCCAGGACATGCTCGACGCCGTGAACCAGCACGGTGGGGGGGTGCCCCGCCGCCGCCCCGCCGACCCAGCCATCCGCATCACCTACCTCGACTGCTCCATCTCCCAGGTCTACTTCGACGAGGTCGCTTCCATCACCGACGCCGCGCCCGCGGCCGACCCTTCCGTCCGAGCGATTTTCCGCCCCGCCGGCGGCGCGCCACGCATCGTCGAGAGCCTCCGCACCGGCTCCACCTTCCAGATCGCCCCGCAGGCCTCTCTCCGCCTCGGCGAGCGCTGGTTCAGCGCCGTGCAGATCGAGGTCCCCGTTTCCATCCCAGAGTCCCAGCGCGACAAGGCCTCGATCGGCAACCACCAGCACGCCGCCATCGCCGTCCAGATCACTCCTTCCGACCCCACCGCCCCGCAGTGGAAGAAGGTCCTCTGGCTCCCGTTCGCGCAGTACCTCCACATCGCCGCAGACCTCGCCCGCACCGTCGATCTCCCCGACGGCCGCCGTCTCTTCCTCGCCTTCGGTCGCGTCCGTCGCACGCTGCCCGACCTCGGCCTTCAACTCGTCGACTTCCAGATGTTTCCCTACCCCGGCAGCGACACGCCCCGCGATTACAAGTCCGACCTGCTCGTTCTCCGCGCCGACCAGGACCAGATGAAGCAGGAGATCCACCCCACAAGCCTGAACGAGCCGCTCCTGGTCCGCGTCCCCTTCCGCCCGCGCGAGGGCACCCCGCGGATCGCCGGCTTCGTGGGCCGCCTGGTGAGCTACGTCGTCCCCGTGCAATACAAGTTCTCGCAGGCCGGCTGGGACGCCGAGGGCTGGCGAGAGTCCAGCGCCGCCTCCGAGCGCGGCGACCTCGCCGCTCCGCGGGCCCGCTTCACCATCCTCGGAGTAGGCAACAATCCCGGTATCTACATCATCGCCACGGGCGCCGTCATGATGTCCCTCGGCATCCCCTGGGCCTTCTACATCAAGCCCCTCCTCGTCCAGCGCCAGAAGAAACGCATCCAGGCCGGCCTGGCCGCCCAGAACGCCAGGCCCCGTCCGGTCGGCTCGCCCGAGCCGGTAGGAGCGCAAGCATGAACGGATTTCTGCGGCCGATCTGTATCCTCGCGGCCCTCGCCGCGGCCATCTCCGGTTTCGGCCCCCGCGCCGGCGCCCAGACCGCCCCCGCCGGCAACGCCCACCCCAAGGAGCAGGCCGTCAGCGACTACGGCGGCGCCAGCCCTTTCGGCGACCCGGTTCCATCCTCGTTCGACATCAGCCGCAAGAAGGCCTTCGCGCACCAGGTCGATCTCTCTCCCCTCCGCGACCTGGCCGTCTTCAACGACGGTCGCCAGAAGATCCTCGACACCATCGCCCGCGAGACCGTCGCGGAGATCACCGGCAAGAAGAAGTACATCGACTTCGAGCCGATCTCCGGCGCCGCCGCCAACCAGATCGGCTCCGTCCCCGCCCGCAAGGTCAGCTATGACCCCCTCTTCACCTTCTTCGATCTGCTCATCGACCCGCTCTACTACGTCGACAAGCCCCTCATCCAGGTCGACTACCTCCCTCTGCGTGAGGCCATCCTCGCCACCGCCTACACGGAGACCAGCCCGCAATACGAGTGGTGGAAGAAGCAGGGCCGGCTCACCCCGTTGCTCGTCAACTCGAGTCTCCAGCAGGTCGCGCAGAGCAACGCCGCCAACCCGGCCTTCCAGCGAGCCCTGGGACGGGTCTCCAACGCCATGGGCCGCTTCGGCTTCAGTTGGCACAACCTCATGCTCATCGCCCCGGCCACGCCCGATGGTCCGTGGGGCCACCTCTCCTCGCTCTCCGCCGAGTCTCCCGGCGGCAAGGCCATCACCGCTCTCGCCGTCGCCTGGCGCGCCGGCGACGCGCCAGGCGCGTGCGCCGCGATAAGTACCCTCGCCGCCGAGCTCCCCCGCATCAACGCCCAGAACTACCCCACGACGCGCCGTCAGGTCGAGCGCTTTTACAACGCCGCCAATCCCTTCGAATACGGCTACTGGATGTACTGCCTCGCCCTCGTCCAGCTCCTCCTCGCCTTCGGAACCGGCCGGCGATGGCTGGTGATCATGGGTGTCTCCACGCTCCTCGCGGCCATCGCCCTCCACCTCTCCGGCTTCGCCGCCCGCTGCTACATCGCCGAGCGCCTCGCCATCCAGAACCAGTTCGAGTCCATGACCGGCCTCAGCCTCGGCGCCACGCTCGTCGGCACTGCCGTCATGATCCTGCGCCGTCAGTGGCTCTTCGGCGCGGCCGCCGCCGGCGTCGGCTTCATGGTCCTCATCACCGCCACGCAGACCGGCATCCCCGGCCTCAACATCGAGCGCGAGGCCCCCATCCTCAACACCTCCGTCCTCCTCAAGTACCACGTCACCACGGTTCTCACCAGCTACGGCCTCATCTCCCTTGGATTCATGGTCAGCCTCTTCTACCTCGGCACCTACTACGCGGCGAAGCTGCGGGCCAGGGCGGTGGGCGGGGGAGTGGGGGGGGTGGGGGGGACCGCCCTCGCGGCCATCCCGGGCGGCGGCTTTGTGGAAGTCTCCGCCGCCGCCCTCGGCCTGGGCGACGACGCCCCCAAGGGCACCCAGCGCGTCCTCTCCGATCTCGACAAGGCCCAGATGATCATCCTGCAGCTGGCCTTCTGGGGACTCGGCGTCGGGATCCTGCTGGGCGCCTGGTGGGCCGACCACTCCTGGGGCCGCTGGTGGGCCTTCGATCCCAAGGAGCTCTGGGCCCTCATCACCTGGCTCTGCTATCTCATCGTCATCCACCTCCGCCTCACCACCGGCAAGAACCGCGCGCTGGTCACCGCCTGGATGAGCGTCGTCGGCTTCTTCGTCATGCTCTGGACGTACTTCGGCGTCAACCTGCTCCTGCCGGGGCTGCACGCCTACGCGTAGCCAGATTTCAGGCTTGGTTCGTCTGAGGTGCATCCAGATGTCTCATGCGAAGTCAGGTCGGGTACCCAAGGACTTGGTTGC
>JBGPJM010000278.1:0-5368 GCA_041485385.1 Phycisphaerae bacterium
AGGGAGAGGGCGGAAGACCGGAGCTACGGGTTAGAATCCGACCATGAAGACCACCACCACCCTGGCCGCGGCGGCGGCCGCCTTGATCCTCACCGGCTGCCAGTCGAACTACTCGGCGGACCTGCGGAACCAGACGCCGCAGCCGGTGTTCGCGCAAATCCTTGAGGCATCGAGAGATGGAGCGTTCAACCGGGCCGCGGTGCGCCTCGGCCCCGGGGACCGCGCCGGCATCGGCCCGGTTCGGATGCGGACCGGGCGCGCGGTGCTGGTCGTCGATACCAAGCCCAACCCCCGTGCGCCGAGCCAGATCGAGATGCACCCGGGGACGATGTTCCTGGAGATCCGGCCGATGTCGGGAGACCTGCGCGCGCCGTTCGAGATCCGGGAGGTTCGGTGAGGGGGAGTGGGAGACTGGGAGACTGGGGGACGGGGGGATGACAGTGGACAATGGATTAGGAGCGGAGCTTGGGCGCTGCCGCGGCTTTGCCACTCTGGCCCTTTGCCCCTTGCCGCCGCCCGTCATGCCCGCGTAATGCGCACTCCCGGAGCCCGACCCACGATGTTCATCCAGCCGGGGCCGCGCCCCGGACACACCGCACGCATGCCCGGCCGCGTCGCGACGCGGGCATGCAACAAGGAGAATACTCGTGAAGAGGAATCTGATCACTCTCGGGCTCACCGGGCTGGTGCTGGCCGGCGGCGTCTTCGCGTATGCCAACGCCCAGCCGGCCAAGCCGGCGGCGCCGGCGCAACCCAACGTCCAGCCGCCGGTGAAGGAAGCCGACGACGAGACGCCCATCAAGCTCACCGAGGCGCCCGAGGGGGTCCGCGCGGCCATCCTCAAGCTCACGCCGGAGAAGGCGCTCAAGCGGGTCACCAAGGAGGATGAGGACGGCGTCATGCTGTTCGAGGCCGAGTACGAGGCCGAGGGGATCGCCTGCTCGGCCAAGCTGACTGAGCGCGGCGAGGTGCTGGAGATCGAGAAGGCTGTCAAGGCGGATAAGCTGCCCGCGGCCGTCACCAAGGCCCTCAACAAGGAGTACCCCGGCGCCACCATCAAGTCGGCCGAGTCGATCCAGGTCTTCTACTTCGAGGTCGCCGTGACCTCCGGCGGCAAGACCCATCCGGTCAAGGTGTACGCCTCCGGGATCATCGACGACGACGAGCACGAGGAGAGGGCCAAGGACGGCAAGGGCGAGAAGGACGACGACGACGACAACAACAAGAAGAAGAAGTAAGCACGGGCGGCCTCGGCCCGAGCCCGATAGCATCACGCCACCCCCCGACGCGACCCGGGGCGGCGCGTCGACGACGCCCGCCGTGCCCGATCCCCGTCGGGGCGTCGTATGTTCTCGGAAAGGTCCGGCGCGTGAAAGTGCTCGTCGTCGAGGATTCCGTGCGGTTGCAGGAGGCCATCTCGGAGGGCCTGCGTGAATCCGGATATGCCGTCGATGTCGTCGGCGACGGCCAGCAGGGGCTCATCCACGCGCAGACCAGCGACTACGACGTCATCGTGCTGGACCTGATGCTCCCCAGGCTGGATGGCCTTTCGGTGCTCCGCCGACTCCGGCAGATCGGCTCGGCGGCGCCCATCCTCATCCTCACCGCGAAGTACACCGTCGAGGACCGTGTCCGCGGCCTCAGGACGGGCGCCGACGACTACCTCATCAAGCCGTTCGCCTTCGCCGAGCTGGTGGCGCGGGTCGGGGCGCTGGCCCGGCGCGGGCACGGCCAGGCCAGCCCGCGCATCACCGTCGCCGATCTGGTGATTGATACGGCCGCCCGGACCGTCGCGCGGGCCGGCTCGGCGGTGGAGCTCACGGCGCGCGAGTACGCGCTGCTGGAGTACCTGGCGCACCGGCGGGGCAAGCCGGTGCCCCGCCTGGAGCTCGAGGAGCATGTCTACGACGAGCACCGGCAGGTGATGAGCAACGCGGTGGACACGACCATCTGCCGCCTTCGGGCCAAGCTCGATGCCGGCGGGCGCCCGCCGCTCATCCACACCCGGCGCGGCTTCGGATATGTTCTGGACCAGGATTCACCGTGAAGTCCATCCGCGGCCATCTCGCGGCTTCGCTGCTGGTGGGGCTCCTGGCGGTGCTCACGGCGGGCGGGGCGGCGCTGTACGGCGCGATGCGGCTGACGCTGACGCGGGAGTTCGACGGCGCCCTGCTGGCCAAGGCCCATGCGCTGGTCCAGGCGAGCCGATTCGAGCACGGGCAGTTCGAGTTCGACTTTGTCGCCGACGTCATGCCCGAGTTCGTCCGGCGCGAGCGGGCCGAATACTTCCAGATCTCCGACGCGGACGGGCAGGTTCTCGAGCGGTCGAGATCGCTGGGGGACGGCGTGCTGAGCGCGGGCGAGCCGGTCTCGACGAGCCCTGTTCTCTGGGGCGTGCGCCTGCCCGATGGGCGCCCGGGTCGGGCCCTGGGCCTGGAGTTCACGCCGCAGCTGGACTTGGACGGAGAGCCCGCGGTTCGCGAGGGCGGGGCGCCCAGGCCGGACCCACAGCCGGTGCATCTGATCGTCGCTCGTGGACGGGAAGACATCGATCGGCCGCTCTCGGCGCTCCTGGGCGGCATGGCGATCGCGGCGGTGCTGCTGGTGTCGGGAACGGTGTATGCGGTGCATCGCGCGGTGACCACGGGGCTGAGCCCGGTCCGGGAGTTCGTGGAGCAGGTGTGCGCGATCGATGCGCCATCGCTCTCGGCGCGTGTTTCGGCGGAGGCGACGCCGGCGGAGCTGGCCCCCGTCGGCGCGGCGATCAACGACCTTCTGGGGCGGCTGGAGGGGGCGTTCCAGCGGGAGCGCCGGTTCAGCGCCGGCGTGGCGCACGAGCTCCGCACGCCGATCGCCGAGCTGCGGTCGCTGACGGAGGTCGCGGCGAGATGGCCCGACGACCACGAGCGTGCCGGGCGCGCGGTCCGGCACGCCTTCGACATCGCCGCGCAGATGCAGGGGATGGTCGCGGCGCTTCTGACGCTGGCGCGGGCGCAGAGCGGCGAGCAGCCGCTGGAGCTGGAGCCGGTTGAGGTTCGAGCCGCGGTCGAGGGGGCGTGGGCCCGGCTGGCGGTACGGGCCGGGGCGCGCGGGGTCACGATGAGGCTGGATGTTGCGCCCGGGCTGTCCGTCGTGGCCGAGCCCGCCATGCTCGGGTCGATCGCCTACAACCTGCTTGACAACGCGGTGGAATACTCGCCGGCCGGCGCGCGGATCGCCTGCCTGGGCGCGGAGGATCAGGGCACCGTGACGCTGCACGTCCGGAACCCCGCGCCCGAGCTGACGCCCGGCGACCTGGCGCGCCTGTTCGAGCCGTTCTGGCGGAAGGACGCCGCGCGGACCGGCGGCGGGCGCGTCGGCCTGGGGTTGGCGCTGGTGAAGAGCCTGGTCGAGACGATGGGCGGAACGGTTGGCGTGGACCACGGCGACGGGGAGCTCACCGTCAGTGTCCATCTTCCCGCGCCGGGCGGCGGCGGCGAGAGTCGGGGGTGAATGGAGCCGGGGGGAGTCGAACCCCCGTGTCGGAACAGTCAGCAAGGCGCCTCTACGCGCGTGTCCGGTGGTTTGATCTCGAAACCGGGGACCGCCATCGGCAGCGTGCCCCGGATTCCAGCCCTCAGAGTTGTCTCACCCGCGTGCCTGAAGGCGCCGCACGCGGGCCAGCCCGATGCTTTGCGTTCCCCGCCCTATCGGGCGTGAGACGGGGAACGAGCGACCTGTGTCAGGCCGCGAGAGCGTAATTGCTGTTAGCAATTGTTTTTTGCATGCTTTTTACGAGGCCAGCATGCTCCTCGGCGCGCCACGCCAAGCCTTCCCTGACCGATCGATACCGTTTCGGCCCCAGTTTTCAAAGAGCGGGGGATTGTACGCGGGGGAAGCGACGGAGCGGGGGAAGCGACGGAGCGACGGAGGGGGGAGACGGGGCGCATGGAAAAACCCCGGTGCCGGTGCCGGGGTTTGGCGAACAGTTGACGAGTCGGGTCGCGTGTTTACGGGCAACCGGCGAAGAAGCAGGTGAGGAAGTCGAAGAAGTCCTGGCTGTTGGTCACGCCGTTGTTGTTGAAATCGGCGTTGCCGGCGAAGAACGCGGCGAGGAAGTCGAAGAAGTCCTGGCTGTTGAGCGTGCCGTTGTGGTTCCAGTCGCAGGGGCAGGTGGTGCAGGTGAGCGTGAGGGTGCCGGCGCCGGTGGCGCCGTTGAAGCCGCCGACGCGGATGGTGTAGTTGTGGCTGCTGACGACCGGGATGGTGAGGCGGGATTGCAGGCCGCTGGTGCCGCAGGCGTCGTCGTTGCAGGCCAGGATCGTTGCGTCGCCGATGGCGGCGCAGGTGCTGGCGTCGTAGACGGCGATCTTGGAGTCGTACGCGGTGCCGGAGCACGTGTCGACGGTCAGGGTGCCGTTGCAGTTGGAGGGGTAGTTGTACCAGACGTCGTTGGTGACCTGGTTGCTGCCAGCGTTCAGGCACGTCGCGTGGGCCGGGCCGTCGGTGGTGGCGCCGATGGTGGTGAAGGGCGTCGGGCCCAGGGCGATGCCGGCGCGGTTCTGGCAGTCGTTGTTGGCGGGGGGCGGGGGCGGACAGGCGGGGCCGGCGAGGGTGAGCGTGCCCGAGCCGGTCGCGCCCAGGTAGCCGCCGACGCGGATGCGGTAGGTCGTGCCCGCCGTCGCGGTCCAGGTGGCGCTGGAGGAGAGGCCGCCGGCGCCGCAGGCATCGTCGTTGCAGACGACCTGGGTCAGCGCGGTGCAGGCGCCGGTGTAGACGAGGATGACGGAGTCGTAGTTCCCGCCGGTGCAGGTGTCGACGGTGTGGGCTCCGGCCACGCAGGTGGTATAGGTGTACCAGACGTCGGCGCCGATCTGGTTACCGGTGCCGCAGGTCGTGGGAAGGGGGCCGTCGTTGCCGGCGCCGGCGTTGGAGAAGGGGGTGGCTCCGTAGGAGCTGATCGAAGCGGCGTTGGCGCAGGTGTCGTTGGACGGGCCGCAGACGGGCGGGGTGACGGTGAGGGTGCCGGTGCCAGAGGCGGGCCCGCCGCCGCCGTTGTAGCCGCCGATGCGGAAGAGGTAGGCGGCGCCGCTGGAGGCGGTGAAGGTCGTGCGGGACCGGAGGCCGCCGGTGCCGCAGGCGTCGTCGTTGCAGGCGATGGCGGTGTTGGGGGCCGTGGGGCAAGCGGTGTAGACGGCGAGCTTGGTATCGAAGGTGGCGGCGCACACATCCACGGTGGCGGCGCCCGAACAGGGAGACGTCCAGCGGTACCAGACGTCCTTGCCGACCTGGTTGTCGCCCGCGGCGTTGCAGAGCGTCTCGGTCGGCCCGTCGGTGGTCGCCTGGGTGGTGTCGAAGGGCGCGGTGTTGCCGCTCATGACGATCGCGG
>JBGPJM010000279.1:0-5313 GCA_041485385.1 Phycisphaerae bacterium
CAGCAGGTCCAGCACCGCGCAGTTCTCCTCCTCGCTGAACCCCAGCGCCTGATCGCACACGATCAGCGGCACCTGCCCCCACATCGAGACATACCTCGTCGGCATCGACCCCGGCCCCTTCGACGCCAGGTGCACCACCCGCCCCCCCTTCTCCAGAAACTCCACGACCCGCTCGGTCAGCCTGTGCGTGAGGATCACCCGCGCACCGGCCGGCACGGCCTGGTCGTGCGCCCACGGCGTCAGGTCCGGCCGCAGCTTCCCCGGGTCCGGCAGCACGCACACCCGGTTCCTCACCGGCGAGCCCCACCCGCTCGAATACTTGTGCTCCTCGAAGTCCGGGTACTCATCCCGCGCATCCACGAAGTCGATCCCGCTCAGCCGCACCGTCGGCAGCCGGTCATCCTGCCCGATGTCCGGCTTCGGCCGCGGCAACACCCACAGCGTCCACGAGTTCGCCACGCACCCCGCCATCGGGGAGGGGGGGCGAGCAGTCAGCGTGCATCGCATCGGCACACCCGTCCCCGGCAGGAGCGTCGGCCCTTCCGCCCACGCCACAGCTCCGGGCGCGCACCGCAGCTCGACCTGGTGCGTCTCCGACGACCCTTCGCACTCGGCCGTCAGCTCGAACGCCTGATCGATCGCCCGTTTCCCGAAGTTCGAGACGCCCACGCGGCACGCAATCGCCCCGCCACCGAAAAACCCCCGCCTGTGCTCCGGCGTCCACAGGAGGAGCGCCGCATCGCTCATCCACGGCGCAAACTGCTCCGGCGTGAACCGCCACCGCCCCAGGTCATCCTGGAACCCGCACCGGCACTGCGGCACGTCCCGCAGATGGTTCATCACCACCCCCGCGTGGTTGGGGTACGCCCGCAGCCGCTCCACCTGGAACTTCCGCCCCAGCAGGTGGTACCGGTCCCCGTGCTCCCGGAACCGGCGCACCACCTCCGCCCCGTGCTTCTCCGCGAGCCCGTGCTCGAACCGCGCCAGCTCCGCCAGCCCCTTGGGCAACCACCACGCCGTGCCGGCCGAGAACACGCTCGTCCCCGCCTCCGGCACGATGACGCCGAGGCGCTTCCCGGGCGCCACCTTCTCCAGTTGCGTCACCTCGTACTTCAGCACGCCCGCCACCTTGGCCTTGAGCTCGAACGTCTTCAGGTCCGCCTCCAGCTCCGCCACGACATCCCCCTCGGCCACGCGCCCGCCATCCTCCCTGCGCCACCTGAGAATCGTCGACGGCGGCAGGTCCCCCTCGGCAACGATCTGCCACCGCGTCGCAACGGCCCCCCCGGCCGCGCCCCCGCCGCTCGTCTGCTGCACCACCGGCCGGTCCCCCTTCGACGCCCCCTCCAGCCCCGCAATATCCGGCCAGCTCGTGTACAGGATCGATTCCCCCATGATGAACGGCTTGGGCTCCATCTCCTCGAGCGCCGCCTGCAGGTCGTCCAGGTACCTCACCCACCGCCCCGCGCTCTCGTACGTGTGCTCGTCCCACAGGTCCGTCTTCGTCGGGTCCGTCCACGCAAAGAACGCCGTCTGGATCTGCAGCGCCCGCTCCGGCAACCGCCGCCGCGCCTCCGCCCACCACCACTCCGCTAAGGTCGGGTTGAACCGCTCGTGCTCGCACGAGCCGCTCACCAGCACCACGCTGGGGTGGTTCGCGTCCCGCCGGAAGAACCGCACGAACTCCAGCTTGTACTCCTCGATGTGCTCATCGCCCATCGGCGACTTCCACACCGGGTGCTCCTGCCAGATCATCATCCCCATCTGATCCGCGATCTCATAGAAATACCGCGGCGGGTACCACATGCAGATGCACACGCAGTTGAACCCCAGCTTCTTCAGCTGCGCGAACCGCTCCCGCACCTCCGCCGGCGTCGGCGCCGGCGCGATGTGATGCGGCTCGTGCCCCCAGTCCAGCACCCCCCTGATGAAGATCGGGCTCCCGTTCAGCAGCAGCCGTTGGTTCCCCGGCCCGCCCGTCTTCACGTGCCGGAATCCGAACCGCACCGTGTGCTCCTGCACGCCGCGGGCATCGCGCAGCGCCAGCCGCACCGTGTACAAGAGCGGCGAGTCCGGCGACCACGCCGCCGGCTGCGCCACCTGCAGCCGCAGCTTCGACGTCGCCGTCCCCGCCCGGATCGTTGCCCGCCCCTGCATCACCGACTGTCCGTGCGGGTCCTCCACCCGGATCTCCGCCGCGGCATCCGCCTCGCACCGCGCCAGCTCCACCGAGACGTCCACCTCCCCCGTCTCCAGATCGGCGATCAGCGTCACGCCGTCCGGCTCGGTGCAGATGCCCCCGGTCCTGAACAGGCACACCCGGTCCCAGATCCCCCCGTGCTCGGCGCTCACCACGTTGTGGAACCCCTTGGTCAGGTTCCCGCCGAAGACCGGCGCCCCGTCGATCCACACCGGCGGCGTCGCCCGCACCTTGTCCACCCGCACCACGATCTCCGCCTCCGCCCCTCCCGGCGCCCGTCCCCGCAGCGCCTCGGTCACGTCCAGCTGGAACGGCGCCCAGTCCCCGATGTGCCGCCCCACCTCCACCCCGTTCACCCACACCCGCGCATCCGTCGCCACCGCATCGAACCTCAGCCAGGCCCGCTGCCCCGCCGCCAACCAGCCTTGGGGTACGGCGAGCGCTCGCCGGTACCACGCCACGTCCGGGTCCTTCATCCCGAAGACCATCTGCCACGCGCACGGCACCGGGATGTCGTGCCAACCGTCGGCCGGGCGCTTCGCGGGCGTCCACCACTGGGCAGAGACACCCGCATCGCCGGGGTCAGCGCGGATCAGCCAGGGGCCGGTGAGCTCGATCGTGTGTTGCGGATCGTTCAAGATATGCCTGCCTCATGGGGAGGGGATCAACTCGGCGCTCGGACAATCAGCGCGTCCACCTCTTGTCTGGTCGGGAGCGACGGGATCGCCCCCCTCCTCGTGGTCGCCAGCGCCCCCGCCGCCGCGGCGTACCGCAGCGACACGCGCAGCCCCTCCAGCGACGGCAAACTCCCCGCTTTTCCACGCTCCCACGTCGCCGCCATCGCCCCCACGAACGCGTCCCCCGCCCCCACGGTGTCCACCGGCACGACACGGAACGCCGGGATCTGCCCCTCGCCGTTCGGCGAGGTGTACCGCACGCCGCGCTCGCCCAGCGTCTTGATGATCGTCGGTATCGGTGTCTCGCCCACGATCGCCGCTTCGGTCTCGTTCACCACCAGCACGTCCACGCGCCCCGCCAGCGAATCCGGCAGCGGGCTCGCCGGCGCGGCGTTCAGGATCACCGTTGGGCCCGCGCCGGGAACGCTCCGCGCGATCTGCGCGGCCGTCGTCACACTCGCCAGCGGCACCTCCATCTGCATCAGCATCACATCGGATTTCTGCACCATTTCCCGTGCCGCGTGCACCTGGTGCGGCGAGAGTTGCGCGTTGGCCCCGGGGGCGACGACGATGGTGTTCTTCCCCCCGGCCGAGACGGTGATGATGGCCACGCCCGTGGCCACCCCGGGGGTGACGTGCACCGCCGAGACGTCGATCCCCTCGGCGGCCAGAGTTTCTTTGAGGGTCCGGCCGTTGGCGTCATCGCCCACGCACCCGATCATCGCGACCTGCGCCCCCATCCTCGCCGCGGCGACCGCCTGGTTTGCCCCTTTCCCCCCGGGAAAGACCGCGAAGTTCTCCCCCAGCACCGTCTCCCCCGGCGCAGGGAACCGGGGCGCATGGACGACCAGGTCCATGTTCAGCGAGCCGACGACGCACACCCGGACACCCATGCCGCTGACTGTACCGCGCGACGCCCACCCCGCCGGCCCACCCGACCCACCCCACCACCAAAACCAGGGAGGGCCCAATCTGCGCGCCCAAACAGGGAAATACCCCTCGATTTGCACGCGACTTTGGCGACGTTCAGTGGACTAACCAGCATGTTCTGTGAGCGCTGTTCCAGTGCCTGATCCCGGATGCCCAGTGCCCCTCCCACCCGGATTCAGTCGCGGCCGGATGGAGAGCAGCAACCCCTGTTCATGGGGGTATTCCGGCGCTCTACGACTGGTGGCGATACTGCGGAACTCGGACCGGACCATGACCACGCGGCGGCGACTTCACTTTGTCGATTGCCTGAGAATGGCGACCGCGGCATCGTGCTTGAAGCGTGCTGCTTCCGTGATGGCTTGTTGCATGTCGGAGGCAGTGATGCATGGTGCGGCATCATGCTCCAACAGCACGCGGAGCGTTTTGCAGTTGCCGTACATTGCTGCGATGACAACAGGCGACAAGCCACGATGATCTCGTTTGCAGATATCGGCGTGAGCTTGAATCAGCAGCTCGGCAATCGAGTCACCATCTGCTCGGGCGCATGCAAGGGTCAGGGGCGTGTTTTCAAGCACATCCGTGGCGTTGACGTTCGCGCCGTGCACAATGAGACGATCGCAGCAGGCTTGGCTGCCGTAGGCCGCCGCTAGGTGAAGAGCCGTATGACCTTGATTGTCCGACGCCATCACGTCTGCCCCTCGATCCAAGAGGGCATTCACGATCTCGACCTCGTCCCACTCAGATGCTCGAATCAGGGCGGTCCCGCCGAAGCCATCCCGCTGCTCAATCCGCGCGCCATGTTGTAATAAACTGAGCACGGTGCCATTGTGGCCGCCGCGAACGGCCCAGATCAGTGGCGGAAGCAGGTGAAGAGATGGATTAGCCAGCGCGCTTCGCCTTACCTCATACTTGGTGCCGTGCCACCACGTCTGTGGAGGCAGAAGAACGCCGAGATAGGCGCTCAGGCACAACAGGGTTCCATTCGTAGCCAGAAGCAATACCGCGCCGCAGACAAGCGCGAGTGCCACGCCGGCTCGCAACCGTAGCCTGCGCTGCCTCCCTCGGGCCGGAAGACCTGGTGCGCTCATCGGCATCGCGCGGACCGTTTCCATGCATTCAATGTACGCGGTTGGGCGGCGCGTCCGGCAGGCGCGGGCGGGCTGTGGCAAGAAAGGCGCATGGTCCGCGCCAACACCGCGGTCGTGCACGTCTACAACTGGAACCACATTCAGGGCATCTCGGCGCCGTGTTTCCGGCCAAGCTATACCCGCACCCGGCGCATTGATGCCGAGAGTGCCGGATCCTGCTTCGAACGTGCGAGAAGAGACGAGTCGTCGCGGTGATCAACGCGAATACGCACACGTAGTCGACAAGCAGCCGCAACCACAACACGTGCGAGGGGAAAACGTAATGCCCAAGTCGTGTCCCGTACAGGAGATCATCGGTATTGATGGTGTAGTCGTAGCTCTCCAGGTACGTGGCGCACACGAGCGGCCATCCGAATCC
>JBGPJM010000280.1:0-5275 GCA_041485385.1 Phycisphaerae bacterium
CGGACGGTGGACTTCCTGGGCTCTCACCTGCGGGCCGGGGCGCCGCGCTCGTGCGGCTGCCATCGCCGACCGGCCGGGCAGACGCGGACGCGCGAGTACCAGGTGTGGGGCCGGATGGTCGCGGGCGGCGACTGCTGTGCGCGATGGATGCGTTCGTTCGATGTCTTCCTGAAAGACATCGGGGCGCGGCCCGCCGGGCACAAGTTCTTCCGCCTGGACCCGCGCCGGCCGTACGGGCCGAAGAACTGCATCTGGGTTCCCGCGGCAGAGTGGTCGGGGCACCGGCTCAGGCTGACGTACCGGGGCGTGGTGCGGAGTCAATCGGAATGGGCGCGTCGGTTCGGGATCTCCCAACAGGGGCTGGGGTACCTGCTCAAGGTCGGCAATACCTTGGCGCAGCTGGTGGCGAGGTACGGGGACGGGGGCTCCAGGTAGGCGGGCGTGCGGCAAAGACACCGGGCAGAGGCCCGGTGCCAGCCGGATGAAGAACGGTAACCGGGCGTGCAACGCACTGACCCGCGGACGGGTCAGTGGCACGAGACGAGACACAGGTCCGGGCCACCCGCCTCTGAACAACCACGTATTCGTGGTGATGCGGGGTGCCCGAGAGCATGTGGTTGTGCAAGTCACCACCACGCCACCGCCGTCGCCGCTGCGTCTTGCTTGCCTTGGGGAGAGTGTGAGAGCCCCCCGGGTTTCCCCTCTCCCCCACCATGCCAGCGCACGATGGGGGGCGGGTGGGGCGGTGAAGATGGCTGTTCCGCGAGCGCCAGAGGAAGGAGACCAAGTTCCGTCCCCCCGCCACCAACCGGAACTATAATCTTCTGACGGGCCTCTGGAGACACCGATGAGCACACTGCACGGACGTACGCGGGTCGATCCCGACGGGACATTTCGCATCCCACTCCCTTCTGAGTGCGCCAACAGCGAGGTCGAATACGTGCTCGAGTTCCGCGCCGCCTCCCCCGGAACCAATGGCCAGCCGCGCCCCGGTGCTTCGCTCCGCCGCCGGACCGGAGAAGCGCGGCGCGAATCGTTGCGGCGCATCGCCGGGTCGATCGACGACCCCACCTTTCAGCGGCCGCCGCAGGGTGAACCGGAGCCGTTGGAGCCGATGGGGGAGGGGGGGTGAAGTATCTCCTCGACACGAATGTCCTGATCCAACTCCTCCGCCCCCGGCACGCCCAACCAATCCTCGATCGCCTGGACCGCCTCGCGGAGGAAGATGCCGCGGTGTGTTCCGTCGTGCGGATGGAACTGGTCGCCGGAGCCCTCCGCAGCCAGCGCCCGGAAAAGAACCTGCCGCTCGCCGAGGAACTGCTCGGCGACTTCGATTCGCTCCCGCTGGATGACAGCGCGGCCGATCAGGCCGACCGCCTCCGCGCACTCCTGGAACGCTCCGGAACGCCCATCGGACCCAACGACCTGCTCATCGCCGGCATCGCCCTGTCGAACAACCTCACCCTCATCACGCACAACACCGCCGAGTTCGCCCGAGTCCCCGGGCTCAGGATCGAAGATTGGGAGCGCCCGGGCTGACCCAACCCGCCTCTGGCCTCGGGGAGAGTGTGAGACCCCCCGCCGGGTTTCCCCTCTCCCCCCCACGCCAGCGCACGATGGGGGGCGGGTGGGGCGGTGAAGATGGCTGTTCTGCGAGCGCCAGAGGAAGGGAGACCCTTTGGGGGGTCCGGCACCTCCATCCGCTGGGGGAAGTGCCACGACTGTCCGGGCTTTGGCGGACAGTCGTGCCGTGTACAATGACCGTCTTGTCGCCATGCCTCACCACGACTGTGCTCAGAGCCGCACAGTCGTGGCACATCGACCGTCGTGCCACCCGCCGCAGGTGGACGAGACTCGTGAAGGGGGGCCAAGGATCTTGCCCGGAAGTTCCGCGGCACGGCGGAACGAGCCCCGTCCACCCGCTTTGTAAAGGGGACTGTCTATGAAGTTCTCGGTAAACTGTGGTCTGACCCTCTCCCATCGGCCGATCGGCGCGGCTTTGTTGATAGTCGCCGCGTTGACGCCGACGGCAGGGGCTCAGTGGACGGTCGTCATCCTGCATCCCGCCGGAGCGTACAACTCGCAGGCTTTTGGGGTCTCCGGCGCTCAGCAGGTCGGCGGCGTCGCCCCAGTGGGCGGCATCCAATACGCCAGCCTTTGGAGCGGCTCCGCCGAGCCTTGGGTGAATCTGAACCCCGTGGGGGTCACAATTGCGTATGCCTACGGCGTGTCCGACGGTCAGCAGGTGGGGTCGGTCTACGTGGACAGCGTCACCCCGCACGCCAGCCTGTGGTCTGGTTCGGCTGCCTCATGGGTGGACCTGAATCCGACCGGAGCGGTTGACTCGTGGGCGTTTGGCGTGAGCGGAGGTCAGCAGGTGGGCCAAGCAGGTGTTGGCGGCATTAATCGCGCCAGCTTGTGGAGCGGCACTGCCGCGTCATGGGTGGACCTGCACCCAGCCGGACCAAATCATTCCTACGCCTACAGCGTGTCTGACGGCCAGCAGGTGGGACAGACCGTCTGGGATGCGACGCCGACTGCGGGCGGTTTCCAGCACGCCAGCCTGTGGAGCGGCACCGCTGAGTCATGGGTGGATCTGAACCCGGCTGCAGCAACTAGCTCGAATGCGATTGGCGTGCAGGGTGGTCAGCAGGTGGGCATCGCCGTGGTGGGGTCGACTCCCGGCAACGGTCGCGCCAGCCTGTGGACGGGCACCGCCGCCTCATGGGTGGACCTGACTCCCGCTGGGTACAACTCGTCGATTGCCTACGGCGTACACGGTGGTCAGCAGGTGGGCTTGGTGGCCGTGGGCGGCGAAGGCCATGCCAGCCTTTGGAGCGGCACGCCCGACTCATGGGTGGACCTGCACCCTTTCCTTCCGCCGGGATTCGTGAACTCCGAAGCCCACAGCATCTGGCATGATGGACGGATCATCTACGTGGTCGGCTTGGCGGGAATAGCGACAGGAGAAGTGCGAGCGATCATGTGGGTGGGACGTGTGCCATGCCCCGCCGACTGGAATCACAACGGCGTCGTGAACAGTCAGGACTTCTTCCACTTCATCGCGGACTTCTTCGAGAGCGCCGCCGACTTCAACCACGACGGCGTGACCAACTCCCAGGACTTCTTCGACTTCCTCGCGGCGTTCTTCGCGGGTTGTTGACGTTCGAGACGAACTTGGCTGGTCTTGCCTGGAATGGAGGTGTCGGCGGAAGGGCCTCCCTTCCTCTGACATTGCAGAGCGCCTATACCAGTAACTTCTGCCGCTGATGCGAGAGGGGAAGCCCCTCTCACGCTCTCCCCAGGCCGGAGAAGAGCACAGATACACCAAGGACGGGGCGCGGTCCTCATCCCGGAGGGATGTGCGACGGTTGCCAGGGGTGGCTCTGCACCCCTGGAAAGCGGGCTGCTTCATTCCTTTTCTCTGTTGTCTCTTCTGCACCCCAGCGGGGTGCGCGAGACTTTCGGTGCACCCCCATCATGCACCCCGCTGGGGTGCGGGAAAGACAGAAAGAGATGGAGGGTGGGATAGGAGGCTCACTTCCAGGGGTGCCGAGCCACCCCTGGCAACATTCGTGCATCCCTTCGGGATGCCAGTGCATCCCTCCGGGATGCGAGCAGGCCGCTCACTCTAAGTATCTGGGATCATACTCGATCCCGCTCTTCCGCAAGAACTCCTTGACCTCATCGAGCGAGGTCATCTTCTTGTGATGCTCCTTCTGGTTGCGGATGTAGGCGGCGACGCTGTCCATCAGCGACTTGCTCACGGTGAACCCGCCGTACCCTTCCTGCCACGCGAAGGCCCGCAACTCCGGGAATATCTCGTGGATCCATAAACTGGACCGCTGCTTCACGTGCCGGAGCATGTCGGCGTGCGAAAGGTCCGACGGGTACCGCGCGAGGAAGTGGACGTGGTCCTCCATGCCGTTGATGGCGATGGGGGTGCAGCGCAGGTCTTTGAGGATGCCGCCGATGTAGGGATAGAGGCGCTCCTGATGGTCTGGAGTGATGCTGCACACACGACCTTTGGTTGAAAAGACCGCGTGGTAGATGTTCTGGGTCCATGAGCTTGGCATGACCGGAGTGTACCGTGAGTCTCGCGCACCCCGCTGGGGTGCAGAAGAAAGAGGAAGGGGGGGTGGTGGGTCGATTTCCAGGGGTGCAGAGCCACCCCTGGCAACCTTCGTGCATCCCTCCGGGATGGGGATCGCACGCACAAGCCAAATCTGTTTGCTGGCCCGTGGGGGCGGCATTCGCGTGGGCGCGGGCCGCTTCCGCGCGCTTGGGGGCGGCATTCGCGCGCGCGGGGACCGCATCCGCGCGCGCGGGAGTCTTCGCGGCTCATGGCGGAATCCCGCCCGCTCCGGCTAGGTAGTCCGTGCCATCTGCGCGGCTTCCGCCGCGCTCAAGTTGACGGGTGCGAACTCAAAGCCGCGAGCGCGCCGCCGTGGTCACACGGCGTACCTCGCCGCGACCAACCCCACGACGCGCACCCGGGCCAGGAACTGCGGTTCCTGGGCTTTCGTATGAGAACGGCTCCGTGCGTGCCGGAGCCAGGGACCGAGCCCCTGGTTTTTCAATAATCCATGTCGTCCATCCCGCCGCCGCCGCCCCCGCCGGCGCCCACCTTCTTCTTGTCCTTGATCTCCACGACGGCGGCGTCGGTGGTGAGGAGGAGGCCCGCGATGGATGCGGCGTTCTGGAGGGCGACGCGCTCGACCTTGGTGGGCACGATCACGCCCATCTGGACCAGGTCGCCGTACTCGTGGGTCAGGGCGTTGAAGCCGAAGTTGGTCTTGTCGGACTCCTCGACCTTGCTGGCGACGATGGAGCCGTCGAGGCCGCAGTTGGCCGCGATCTGCTTGATCGGGGCGATGACGGCGCGGTCGACGATGTCGATGCCGACCTTCTCATCGCCGGTGGCCTTGCGGCGGGCCTTGTCGAGGGCCTTGCGGGCGCGGAGGATGGCCACGCCGCCGCCGGGGAGGATGCCCTCTTCGACGGCCGCGCGGCAGGCGTGCAGGGCGTCCTCGACGCGGGCCTTCTTCTCTTTCATTTCGACCTCGGTGGCCGCGCCGACGTTGATCTGGGCGACGCCGCCGGCGAGCTTGGCGAGGCGCTCCTCGATCTTCTCGCGGTCGTAGTCGCTGGTGGTGGCGTCGGCCTGGTGGCGGAGCTGGTCGATGCGGCCCTTGATGTCGGTGTGGCTGCCGGCGCCCTCGACGACGGTGGTGTTGTCCTTGTCGATGGTGACCTTCTTGGCGCGGCCGAGGTC
>JBGPJM010000281.1:0-5262 GCA_041485385.1 Phycisphaerae bacterium
GGCGCTCGTCCATGAGGAACTCGACGGTAGCGGCGCCGGAGTAGTTGGCGCTCTTGACCAGGCGCGAGGCGGAGGCGCAGACGGCCTCGCGCTTGCGCGAGTCGATGTGCGGGCCGGGCGCCTCCTCGATCACCTTCTGGTGCCGGCGCTGCATCGAGCAGTCGCGGTCGTAGAGGTAGATCGCCTCGCCGTGCTTGTCGCCCAGCACCTGCACCTCGACGTGCCGCGCGTGCTCGAGGAACTTCTCGATGAAGATGGCCCCGTTGCCGAAGGCCGCCTGGGCCTCCTGAGACGCCTGCTTCAGGTTGGACTTGAGCGCGGGCGCGTTGTGGCAGACGCGCATGCCGCGCCCGCCGCCGCCGGCCGCGGCCTTGATGATCACGGGGTAGCCGATCGCGGCGGCGATCTCGAGGGCCTCCTCTTCGTCCTCGATCGCGCCCTCGGAGCCCGGGAAGATAGGGACCTTCGCGGCCTTGGCGG
Organism: Phycisphaerae bacterium; assembly: GCA_041485385.1. Classification (GTDB taxonomy): domain Bacteria; phylum Planctomycetota; class Phycisphaerae; order Phycisphaerales; family UBA1924; genus JBGPJM01. The sequence continues at coordinate 481 of JBGPJM010000281.1, forward strand.
CCTGCTTGCACGCGACCTTGTCGCCGAGCATCGCCATCGCCTCCGGAGAAGGCCCGATGAACTCGATCTTGCACTCGCGGCACATCGCGGCAAAGTCGGCCCGCTCGGCGAGGAAGCCGTAGCCGGGGTGGATGGCGTCCACGTTGGTGATCTCGGCCGCGGCGATGATGCGCGACATGTTGAGGTACGACTCTTTGGCGGGCCCGGGCCCGATGCAGATCGCCTCGTCGGCCAGCGCGAGGTAGGGCGCGCCCCGGTCGGCCTCGGAGAAGACGCAGACGGAGGAGATGCCCATCTCGCGGCAGGCGCGGATGATGCGGAGGGCGATCTCGCCGCGGTTGGCTATCAGGACTCGTGAGAACATGGGGGAAGGGGCGAAGGGGCTGAGGGGCAATGGGGCAGAGGGACGGAGGGGAGGTTGGGGCCGACGGACGCTGGAAGCACGCCCCTTCTCACGACGGACGCACCAGGAAGAGCTTCTGTCCGTACTCGACGGGCTTGCCGCTCTCGATGAGGATCCGCTCGATCACGCCGGACGTCTCGGCCTTGATCTCGTTGAAGACTTTCATGGCCTCGATGAGGCAGACGGTGGTGTCGGCGCCGACGCTGGAGCCGACGGAGACAAACGCCGGGCTGTCGGGGTTGGGGCTGGTGTAGAAGGTGCCGACCATCGGCGACACGATGGCGACCAGGCCGGCCTCATCGGCCGGGGGCGCCCCGCCGGCCTCGCCGGCGGGAGCGGCCTCGCTGGGCGCGGCGGCGCCCGCGGCCGGGGCGGCGGCCACGGGGGCGTGCTGGACGTACGGCACGCCGACCATGTTGTTGCCGGGGGGAGCCCCGCGCTTGATCGTCACGGTCTCTTGCTGGTCCTGGAGGTCCAGCTCGGAGAGGTCGTTCTCGACCATGAGGCGAACGAGCTCTTTGAGTTTGCGGATGTCGATCATGGAAGGTCCGTTCTGCTGTTCAGAGCGTGGCCCATTTCATGTCCTTGGGCATGGAGGTGAGCTTCCTGGCGCCGGAGTCGGTGATGAGGTAGTCGTCTTCGATGCGCACGCCGCCGATGCCGGGGAGATAGATGCCCGGTTCGACGGTGACGACCATGCCGGGCCGGAGCTCGGACGGAACGAGCATGTGGGTAAGGCGCGGGTCCTCGTGCCCGTCAAGGCCCAGGCCGTGCCCGAGGCCGTGCCCGTAGAACTCACCGTAGCCGGTGGCGGTGATGTGGTCGCGGGCGATCTTGTCGATGGCAAACGTGCCCTTGCCGGGGGCCAGGGCGGCGGCCGCCATCTGCTGGGCGTCGAGCACGATCCTGTAGATCTCGGCGATCTTCGGCGGCCACCCCCCCTTTCCGAAGGCGAAGACGCGCGTCATGTCGGTGTGGTAGCCCCCGCACACGGCGCCCCAGTCGATCAGGACGGACTTGCCCTTGGCGAGCGTGCGGGCCTGGGGGCGGTAGTGGGGGAGGGCGCCGGTGGCCCCGGCGGCAACGATGGTCTGGAAGCCGGGCTCGCTGGAGCCGCGGGACTTCATCTCAAACTCGATGCGGGCGGCGACCTCGAGTTCGGTCAGGCCGGGCTTGAGCTTCGGGAGAACGGCCTTGAGGGCGGCCTCCTGGACTCGCGCGGCCCTGACGATCAGGGCGACCTCGGAATCGTCCTTGATGACGCGGAGCGTGGCGACCAGGCCGGTGGTGTCGGCGAGGCGGTTGTCCCCCAGGTGCTTGGCGACGGCGGCGCGGAGATCGATGGTGAGGTGCTCGGCCTGGGTCGCCAGGCGGGAGATACCGATGGAGAAGGCAACCTCGGCGACGGCATCAGTCATCGGGCCCTTGCGGATGAAGACGTCGGCGAGGGGCTTGACGGGCTCGAGCTCCTCTTGGTAGCGGAAGTCGCTGATGATGACCGGGCGCTGGGAGGCGGCCGCCGGGAGGATGAGGTAGCTGTCGACGCCGTGGAAGCCCGTGAGGTAGCCGACGTCCTTCGGGTTGGACACCAGAAGGTGGGAGGCCCCGGACTCACCGACCAGCGCGCGGAGCCGGCCGAGGCGGGCGGCGTACGGGGACTGGGATGAAGCGGACGCGCGGCGTGGCGCCCGCGGGCGGTCGGTCATAGGGGGGACATGATACCGGGGTGTGTCGCCGGGTGCGCTGGGATGGGGATAGGGTCGAGATGGGGGGAGATGGGGTGGAAATGGCGGAAGATGGGCGCGGGAGGTGGTTGGAGATGGTGTTTTGAGTTCGGACGGGTTCGGGGGGGACGCAGCAGGACGCGCGCCGACATATCGAGGGCGACGGTGCGGGCTGGGGTTGTAGACTGCGGGCACAATGCAGAGTGGACGTAAGGTGGCGTGGCAGGGGCGGGGTTGGGGGGGGCGGGTGCTCGTGGGGGCGAGCGTGGCCGTCGTGGTGATCGCGGTGGGGTATCCCGCTGTGTACGGCGTGATGGAGGGTGCGAGATGGCTCACGGGGGGTGGGCGCGTTGGGGCCGTTGAGGGCGCGGTGGCGGGAGCGAACTCGATGGTGCTGCTGGGGAGGACCGTGGCGTATGCCGTAGGTATCTCGGTCCTTGCGACGCTCCTGGCCTGGCCGGCGGCCTGGGGGCTGTGGGGACGGGGGGGGCGGGGGCTGGAGGGGGCCCGCGGGCGTGCATTGACCGGCTTGATGGCTGTGCCGCTGTTGCTGCCGAACTACTTTGCGTACGCGGGGTGGGGCCTGCTGCGGGGGCCGCGTACGAGGATCGGGGATTGGCTGGCGAGCGGACCGGCGTGGCGGCTGGACGTCGCGGGGAAGGCGATCGCGGTGTGGGGGCTGGGGCTGTGGGCGTGGCCGCTGGCGATGCTGGTGCTGTGGCTCGGCGTCCGTCGAGTGAGCGGGGCGACGCTGGAGAGCCTGGCGGTGGAGGGGGCGCCATGGTGGGCGAGGGCGAGGGTGATCGGGCGACAGGTGCGGGGGGCGTGGCTGGCGGCTGTGGGGGTTGTGACACTGGTGATGCTGGGGTCGCTGGTGCCGCTGGACGTGGCGAATGTGCCGACGTACTCGGTGACGCTGCTGCGGCTGCTGAGCGCGCACGAGGAGTACCAGGCGGCGTGGGTGGGCGCCTGGCCGCTGGTGGTGATCGCCGTGGCGGCGGGGTGGGTGGTGACGTCGAGGCTGCGCCCGGAACCGGAGGCCGCGCCCGAAGAGGCGGCCGGGTCGAGGTCGGGCCCGGCACGTTGGTGGAGGTGGTGCGGCGCGGCGGTGTGGGGGCTGTCGGTGGTGGCGCCGGGGGCGCTGTTCGTGATGAACATGCGGGAGCCGCCGCACGGGCCGACGGCGGCGTCGATCGTGCGCCTGAGTGCGGCGTTCTGGCGCGAGTACGGCGAGGCGGTGGTGATCAGCGCGGGTACGGCGGCGGCGGTCGGGGCGATCGTGGCGGTGGTGAGCGCCGCGGTGTGGTACGGGCTGTCGGCGGTGCGGGGCCGGGGCGCGCCGGCGGTTGGCCGGTGGACGATCAGGGTGATGGTCGTGGCGGGGCTGACGCCCGGGGTGCTCATCGGATCGGTGCTGAGGCGGGCGTGGGACGTGCCGTGGGGCGGGGTGTTGGCGGAGTGGGTGGGCGGGACGACGGCGATCGTGGTGCTTGCACACGCGGCGAGGTTCGGGTTCGTGGGCGCGCTGATCGGGTGGTGGCTCTCGCGCCAGGAAGCGCCCGAGGTGCGCGACCTGCGGGCGATCGACGGCGCGGACGCGTTGCGCGGGTGGCTCGGCGCGTGCGGCGCGCCAAGGTGGGCGGGCGTGGCGGGGGCGGCGCTGGGCGCGGCGGTGCTGTCGTTCCACGAGATCGAGGCCGCGGTGCAGGTGAGCCCGCCGGGCGCGGCCTCGCTGGCGCAGAAGCTGCTGGAGGCGCTGCACTACGCCAGGGACGAGCGGCTGGCCGCGGGAGCGGTGAACCTGATGGGGGCGGGCGTGGTGTGCGCGATAGTGGTGGGCTGGATGCTGTCGTCGGCAAGACGGGAACGGCGATCCGCGGGGGCGAGTCGTGCGTAGGGACGTGGTGCGCGGTCGGATACGCAGAGCCGGGTCACCAGGTCGTTGGGATCACGGGGCGTTGCAACGCCGGAAAGGCTCGTGGGTACTTTGAGCATGCGGCGACGTGGCGCCTGGAGTCAGCGTGGTGACGAGGGGTGCGCGCGGGGAGGGTGTGCGCCGGCGCAGCAGGGCGGGGTCAAGAGCACGGCCAGCGCATGCGGCGTTGTTGGTGTGGCGGTCTTGGTGGGTGCGGCGTGCGTGGGGGGGTGCAGGAGGGAGGATCATTCGGGGACCGAGCCGATCCATGTGCTCGCCTCGTTCGGCGGGCTGGGTGACACCGCGGGGCGGTTCGCGCTGCCCCGCGCGATCGACGTGGACGAGACGACGCAGACGCTGTGGATCATCGACAAGGGGATCACCGGTCGCGTGCAGCAGATCGACGCGAACACGGGGCAGTGCCTGACGCTCTTCCGGATGCCGGAGGCGAAGAACGGCAAGCCGGTGGGGGTGACGGTGGCCCCGGGGGAGGGTGGGGAGACGCTTCTTTACATACCGGATACCCACTACAACCGCGTGCGGATCTACCGGCCGCGGCCGTCGGCGCCGCCCGAGCACCGCGTTGCGCCGGCGGGGCAGGACCGGGACGAACGCGAGCCGGAGCTGGTGAGGCAGTTCGGGAGGTACGGCACGGGCCCCGGGGAGTTCATCTACCTGACGGACATCGCGGTGCAGACGGGCACTGATGGCAAGCACGTCGAGCGGATCTACGTGAGCGA
>JBGPJM010000282.1:0-5239 GCA_041485385.1 Phycisphaerae bacterium
AGCAGTGACCCGTCGGCTCTTCCTGGCGTCGGTCGTCATCGCCGGCCTGGTCGGTTGCGACAAGGCCGCGCCGGCAGGGAAGTCCAAGCCGGCCGCCACCCCCCCCACCGCCCCAGCCGCGCGCGGGGCCGGCACCCCGGGCGCCAAGAAGCCGACCGTCTGCCTCCTCCCGAAGAAAAAGGGCGTCCCCTACTTCACCAGCTGCGCCAAGGGCGCCGAAGAGGCCGCCAAGGAGCTGGGAATCGAGCTGATCTACGACGGCCCCACCGACGGCTCGGCCGAGAAGGCCGCGTCGATGATCGAGCGCTGGACCCTGCAGGGGGTCGACGTGATCGCCGTCTCCCCCAACGACCCCAGCGTGCTCGCCCCGTCGATGAAGGCCGCCCGGGCCAAGGGCATCCACGTCATCACCTGGGATGCCGACGGCGCGCCCGAGTCGCGCGAGTTCATGGTGAACCAGGCGACCGCCCAGGGGATCGGCTACGCCCTGGTCGACACGATGGTGCGCGACCTAGGGGGAGACGCGGCCGCCGGCGAAGTCGCGATCGTCACCGCGACCATGACCGCCGCGAACCAGAACGAATGGATCAAGTTCATGCAGGAGCGGCTCCAGAAGCACCCCGGCCTGAAGCTGGTGGATATCAAGCCCTCCAACGAGGACCAGCGCCTCGCCTTCCAGGCAACCAAGGACCTGCTCAACGCCTACCCCGGCCTCCGCGGCATCTGGGGCATCAGCTCCGTCTCCTTCCCCGCCGCGGCCGAGGCGATCAAGCAATCCGGCAAAGGCGGCCAGGTCCTCGTGACCGGCCTCTCCACCCCCAACGACATGAAGGCCTACGTCCACGAAGGCACCGTGAAGTCGGTCATCCTCTGGAACACGGTGGACCTGGGATACCTCACCATCTACGCCGCGGACGCGATGGTGAAGGGCGACCTGAAGGCCGGAGCGACCTCGCTCAAGGCCGGCCGACTCGGGGAGAAAAAGATCGAGGGCGACAAAATCCTGCTGGGAGACATCCTCGTCTTCACGAAGGACAACATCGATCAGTTCGATTTCTAGGAGTTTCTACCACAGAGAACACAGAGGGGCACAGAGAAAGCGACAGGACGATACAAGGCACATTCTTTTGTCCTCTGCCGGATTTCTCGGCCTTTCCCTCTCTCAGTGATCTCCGTGTTCTCTGATGTTCTCTGTGGTAAATCGCCGGGGTAGATCGTCCTGAGTCCGGAGCAACCGATGCCGAGCAGAGCCGCGGGAGTCCTTATCGCGCTGGTGGGCATGTGCCTGCCCCCGGGCACAAGCGAGCCGCCCGAGAGGCAAGCCGATCGTCAGGTCGCCGCCCCCGACCCCATCGACTCCTACGACCTCCGCGAGGTCGAGGGCTTCCGGGTCCGGATCAACCACGCCATCTCCGCCCAGGAGCCCGACCTGCTCCGCCGCGTGCTCGTCCACCTGGAAGCCGACCTCGACACCATCTCGCACACCGTGCCGGCGCCCGCCCTCGCCGTCATGCGCCACGCAGAGATCTGGGTCGAGCTCCAGGGCACAAACAAGACCGAACTACACGGCCGCGGCCTCTGCTGCCACTGGTCCACCGGCTGGCTCAAGGCCAACGGAGTGCTGGAGGCCAAGGTGGGCTCGGTCGAGGTGATCCGGCCGCGGGACTACCTCCAGTGGCGCGACCAGCCGTGCATGCTCCTGCACGAGCTCGCCCACTCCGTCCACTGGCGCCTCTCAGGGCTCGACGACGAGATCGAGAAAGCCTTCAAGGCCGCCGTCGATGCCAAGCTGTACGACAACGTCGAGCGCAACACCCTCCCCCGCGGCCAGACCGTCAAGGCCTACGCCGCCACCAACAGCCACGAGTATTTCGCCGAGCTCTCCGAGGCGTACCTCGGCGTCAACGACTTCTTCCCCTACACCCGCCGCCAGCTCGAGGCCCACGACCCCACCGGCTTCAAGCTCATGGAGCGCATCTGGAACCTCAGCGAAGCGGAACTGGCCACCTTCTCCAAGCCGCGGGCCGACAAGGAGCGCTGAGCGAAGAGTCTTACCACAGAGAACACAGAGGAACACAGAGAAGAATCAGGAAAAACCGAAGATCAACTCCTTCTTTGTCCCTCCCTCTCGTCCTTGTCTTTCTCAGTGCTTCTCAGTGTTCTCTGTGGTAAATCATCTTCGTGCCTTCTCCGTGGTAAAACGTCTTCATGCGACTCCCCGCCAACATCCCCGAATCCACCCTCGCCTCCCGCCTCGACCGCTTCCACATCGAGACTCCCTCCTGGGGCTACGCCGACACCGGCACACGCTTCGGCAAGTTCCTCCAGCCCGCCGCGGCCACCACCATCGAAGAAAAACTCGCCGACGCCGCCCAGGTCCACCGCTTCACCGGCTGCTGCCCCAGCGTCGCCGTCCACGTCCTCTGGGACTTCGCCAAAGGCGCCGACCCCCGTCAGGTCGCCGCGAAAGCGAAGCAACTGGGCGTCCGCATCGGCTCCATCAACCCCAACGTCTTCCAGGACCAGTGCTACCGGCTCGGCTCGGTCGCCAACACCGACCCCGCCATCCGCCGCCGCGCCACGGGCCACATGCTCGACTGCATCAGGATCGGCCAGGCCGTCGGCTCTGACCTCCTCAGCCTCTGGTTCGCCGACGGCACGAGCATCCCCGGCCAGGGCGATATGCGCCAGCGCAAACGCTGGTTCCACGAGGCCCTCGCCGAGGTCCACGCGGCCATGCCCCCCTCGATGACCATGCTCGTCGAGTACAAGCCCTTCGAGCCCGCCTTCTACCACACCGACATCGCCGACTGGGGTATGGCCTGCATCTTCGCCAGGCAGGCCGGCCCGCGGGCCAGGGTGCTGGTCGACACCGGCCACCACCTCCCCGGGTGCAACATCGAGCACATCGTCGCCTTCCTCATCGACGAGGGAATGCTCGGCGGCTTCCACTTCAACGACCGCAAGTACGCCGACGATGACCTCACGATGGGATCGATCGACCCCTACCAGCTCTTCCGCATCTTCGCCGAGATCACCGCGGCCGAGGCCGAGCCAGGGCCAGCGGGCAAAGGTCAAGACCTCCCCGTCGCCTACATGATCGATCAGTCCCACACCATCCAGCCCAAGATCGAGGCGATGATCCACACCGTCATGACCGCCCAGGAGCACTTCGCCAAGGCCCTCCTCATCGACCGCCCCGCCCTCGCCGCGGCCCGCCACAAGGGCGACCTCATGCTCGCCGAGCGCGCCCTGCGCGACGCCTACGCCACCGACGTCCGCGACTTCCTCGCCGACTACCGCAAAGCCCGCAACCTCCCCCCCGACCCCCTCCTCACCTTCCGCGACAGCGGCTACGAAAAGCAAGCCGCGGCCGACCGCGGCCCACGCAAGAAGGACGCGGGCGGAAGTTACGCGTAAGAGCCGGCGGGGGGTCGACAGTACGCCGTCATCCCCCGAAAAACAGGTCGAGATACTCGAAGAAATCAGCGACTGTAGTTGCCTGGTCGCCGTCGAGGTCGGCGTGGCCGGCGAAATAGTCGTTCACGAACGCGAAGAAGTCGGCGCTGTTGACGACGCCGTCGAGGTCCCAATCGGCGGGGGCGAACTGGGGGACGATCTTCAGGATCCGACCGGCCCGCTCGACGACGTACAGCTCTCCGTCACCATCGGTGCCGAACGAGACGCCGAAGCGCAACGGTGAAATGCCCCCGTTCAGCGCGGCGGTGTGCTCCTGCAGGTCGGTCTTCACGCCGCCGACGACCCGGAACGACCAGATGCGGTTGCTCCCGTTGTCCAGGAAGAAGTACCGCCCGCGCCAGCGAGGGATGGCGTTGCCGCGGTAGACGGTGCCGCCAATGACGGTGACCCCGGTGCCGCGTCCGTAGGTGTGGATAGGCGCCGTCAGCGGGGGGCTGGAGCACGTGCAGGGGGGCACCGAGTCGTGGCAGCTGGTCCCCTCGATGCACGGCCAGCCGAAGTTCCGCCCGGCGATGGTGCCGGCGGGCACGTAGTCGATCTCCTCCATCGTGCTCAGGCCAACGTCGGCGATATACAGGTCGCCGGTGAGAGGATCGAACCCGTCGCGCCAAGGGTTCCGCACGCCAAGGGCGGCGATTTCGTCTAGACCAGGGATGCCGACAAAGGGGTTGTCGGGCGGGACGGTGTAGCCGGTGGCGGGCGAGACGTCCAAGCGAAGGATCTTCCCCTGAAACACGTTGGGGTCCTGCGGGTTGCCGTCGGCATCGCCGCGGGCGATGTAGAGGTACCCGTCGAGCCCGAAATCCATCCACCCCGCGTCGTGGTCGCCGAGGCCGGCGCCCGTGTGGAGCAGGTCCTCTTCGGTAGTGTTCGCGATGTTGGGATTGGCCGAGGTCGTGTACCGCGCGATGCGGGGGCCGCCGAAGCCCTGGGCCGTGTAGTTGATGTAGAAGCGCCGGCTGGTGGCGTAGTCGGGCGGGAACGCCACGCCGATCAGGCCGTGGTCCGGGTAGGTGCGAACGGTGTTGTCCAGGAAGGGAGTCGGCAGCAGCACGCCGTTCTCGATCACGCGGATCACGCCGCGGAGTTCCGCGATCATGATGCGGTTGGGCTCCCCCGGCGGGCTGCCGAGGTAGGCGGGGCCTATGAAACCCGACTGGAAGAGCTGGAAGTTGGCCAGGTCCTGGGCGGGGGCAGGAAGGGCGGCCAGGAGGACCAGCAGGCAGCCGATCAGGATCGCTGCGTGCCGGGAGCGGCGGCCACCATGGGTCGAGGCACGACTGGTTCGCATAAAGCTCTCCAGGGCGGGTCGGCACCCGAAATGTGGATCCGCAGCGAGCACTCGACCGAGCGGCCGAGATCAGTCTGTGCGCCCCGCGTGCCTCATCTGTTCCAAGGGAAGTGCAGAGGGAAGCCAGATCAATGTTTGTGCGCCCGCGCGCTCCTTCAGCCCGCTTCAGCGGGCTTGCTCGCTTGTAGGCCGCCGCTTCAGCGGCGGTATGGCGCCGCCCAAGGACGACACTCCGAAGAGTTCCCCAGCCCGTTTCAACGGGCTTCCCCAGCTGTCGGCTTGAGCCGGTGTTCAATGGCCGAAGGCGCTCCCAACTCCGGAACCCGTTGAAACGTGCCGATGACACGCCGGGCGACCGCCGCGGCAACCCAGGCACCCGCGGCCGCCGCGGCAACCAGCCCCCCTGAACGGTGGAGCGCGCTTGCGCGCGCAGAACAGGCGCGCCCGGCGCGCACAAAAGCGCACACC
>JBGPJM010000283.1:0-5225 GCA_041485385.1 Phycisphaerae bacterium
AGTCCCATCAGTCCCATCAGTCCCATCAGTCCCATCAGTCCCATCAGTCCCATCAGTCCCATCAGTCCCATCAATCCCATCAATCCCATCAATCCCAATCAGTCCCAATCAGTCCTATTCGCACTCCGCCCCTTTGCCCCTTCGCCAACCAATACCATCCCCCATGGCCGATCTCTGGGCACAGAAGCGCAAGGCGGCGGTTCGCGCGGTCGAGCCGCTCGCCGTCCGCATGCGCCCGCGGACGCTGGAAGAGGTCGAGGGGCAGCAGCACATCCTGGGCCCGGGCAAGCTCCTCCGCCGGATGCTCGCCGCCGACGCCCTGACCAGCCTCATTCTCTACGGCCCGCCCGGCACGGGCAAGACTACGCTGGCGGAGGTCATCGCGGCCTACACCAACCGCCACTTCGAGCGCGAGAACGCCTCCAGCGTCGGTGTCGCACGCATCCGCGAGATCATCCAGCAGGCCGAGGAGCGCCTCGCTAACTCGGGCCGGCGCACCGTCCTCTTCCTCGACGAGATCCACCGCTTCAGCAAGAGCCAGCAGGACGTGCTCCTGGGCGACGTCGAACGCGGCCTCATCACACTCATCGGCGCCACCACCGAGAACCCCCTCTTCGCCGTCAACTCCGCCCTCGTTAGCCGCAGCACCCTCCTCAAGCTCGAGCCGCTGGACGAGGAAGCCATCAAGCGCGTCGTGCGCCGGGCGGCCGCCGACCCCGAGCACGGCTACGGCAAGCTCCCTATCCAGATCACCGACGACGCCCTGGACGTCTGGGCCAAGAAGAGCGACGGCGATGCGCGCCGAGCGCTGACGGCGCTGGAGGTTGCGGTCCTGTCGGCGGCGAGAGAAGAGGCGGAAGAAGGAGGGGCAACGGGGCAGAGGGGCAAAGGGGCAGAGGGAAAAGAGAAGGCCACCGGTGACGGCGCGGTCCTCTTGTCTTCCCTCCCCGCTCATCCCCGCCTCATCGACCGCGCCGTCGCCGAAGAATCCATCCAGCAGAAGGCCGCTGTCTACAGCGGCACCGGCGACGAGCACTACGACTCCATCTCCGCCATGATCAAGTCCGTCCGCGGCAGCGACCCCGACGCCACCGTCTATTGGCTCGCCCGCATGCTCGACGCCGGCGAGGACCCCCGATACATCGCCCGCCGCCTCGCCATCCTCGCCAGCGAGGACATCGGCAACGCCGACCCCCGCGGCATGATGGTCGCCGCGGCCTGCTGGGAACTCGTCGAACGCGTGGGCATGCCCGAGTGCCGCATCGTCCTCTCGCAGGCGGCCATCTACCTCGCGCTCGCGCCCAAGAGCAACGCCAGCTACATGGCCATCGAGGCCGCGCTGGCGGACGTGAAGGAAGGCCGCACGCTCCCCGTCCCGCTCTACCTCCGCGACCCCCACAGCTCCCCCGTCTCCACTCACTCTAAGACCGGCGAGGCCGTGCGCACCAAGGAGGCCGGCAGCGAGAAGTACGTCTACAGCCACGACGTCGAGGGGAACATCAGCCAGCAGAGCTACCTGGGCGTGGACAAGCAGTACTACACACCCACGATGAACGGCGCGGAAAAGCTGCTCGCCGAGAGGCTAGAACAGATCAGGAAGTTGCGGCGCACCGGACCGGCATGAGGGCCGGTCATTTCATACGCGCGATCGTGATGCGGCCGACAACGACCGGCTATCAACGGGGAGCCCCGAGCGCGAAGCTCGGGCGGGAGGGGGGGCGATATGCGTCGCCCGCTCCTGGTTCCGGCTGATTGGGCATGTCTCGGTGTGCAGTGGTCCTTGGTGTCAGCGCCTTTGCAGTTGACGTGGCCAGGAACGGATCATGTCCGCGCGCCGCCGCACGCGGTACCGGCGATCGATCAACCGCGCACGCGCAAATGATCGCGTCGAAGATGATTCCACCCAAGGGTGGCGAAGGACGCTGCACCCGCCTTGCGGATCGTGAAAACCGGCTCACACTGAACGGCGGAGAAGATCAGGGCATGCGACGCCGGGACTGACCCCCCCGATGTGATCACGGGGTGGGGGGGCGGGGGGACAAGACTATCACTTGGGCCATTTCGGTGGCATCATTCCGCCGATGCGCCTTGCGGGTGGTCAAATCGCGCCCACACTCGTGAGATGGAAACCACTATGAAAAACTCGGTCGCCTCGCGCTTTCGATGTCCGGTCTGGCGTCTGTCGCTCCTGGGCTTTGCGATCGCCGCCGCCCCCGCCGCGGGCCAGGACGTCGCTACCTTCCAGGTCTTCCAGTCCGGTTTCGCGGGCCCCGCCTACCTCGGCAGCCCGCCGGGGGAACCCAACCGCATCATGATCGCGGAGCTCGGTGGCGTCATCCGCGTGATCGAGAACGGCGTGCTGCTGCCGACCCCCTTCCTTGACAACACCGCCCGCACTTATCCGGACCACGGCCTGATCGGCGTGGCCTTCCCGCCCGACTACGCCACCAGCCGGCGCTTCTACATCAACTACACCGCCGTCGGCATCAGCGGCCCGCGCATCGCCCGCTACACGACCTCCGCCAACCCCAACGTCGCCAACACCACCGAGGAGATCCTCCTCGACACGGGCTCGGGTGTCGGCGACCACGACGCGGGGTGGATGAGCTTCGGGCTCGACGGCTACCTCTACATCGCCCGCGGCGACTCCGGCGGCGATCCGCAGGATCCTGACGTCTTCCAGGGGAAGATCCTGCGGCTGGACGTCTCCACGCCCACCGGCTACACCGTCCCGCCCGACAACCCCTTCGTCGGCCTCCCCGGCCTCGACGAGATCGCCGCCGTCGGCGTGCGCAACCCCTGGCGCGACGGGTTCGATTCCCTCACCGGCGACCTGTACCTCGCCGACGTCGGCCAGAACACGATGGAGGAGATCGACTACGTGCCCGCAGGCACCATCGCCGGGCGCAACTTCGGCTGGCCGTGCGTCGAGGGGACCCTCTGCCGCGACTCGACACCCCCCTGCACGTGCTCGAGCCCCCCGCTGACGGCGCCGATCCACACCTACGGACGCACCGACGGCGTCGTCGTGATCGGCGGCCTGGTGTACCGCGGCAACGCCATCCCGCGCTGGCGCGGACGCTACTTCTTCATGGAAGGGGAGTTCGACCGCGTCTGGTCGTTCCGCGTCGTCAACGGGGTGGAGACCGACCTGCAGGAGCACACGGCGGGATTGAACCAGGGGATCTCGCCGACGCTGCGCATCGGGATCGCCTTCGGCACGGATGGCCAGGGCGAACTGTACGTGATGGAGTACGGCGGCCGAATCCTGAAAATCGTCCCCCGGTTCGCCCCCGCCGATTGGGACCTGAGCGGCGCCGTCAACAGCGCCGACTTCTTCATGTACCTGAACGACTTCTTCGCCGGGAACGCCGACCTCGACGGCGACCAGGCAACCACCAGCGCCGACTTCTTCGAATACCTCAACATGTTCTTCGGGGGCTGAGCACCGCCGCCCCCGGTGAGGACGGAGCGATGGCCGGGATCGGACGGCTCTGCCCGTCAAGCGGAATCCCTCCCTTTCGCTTTCCTTTCGACTCCGGCGCCTGAACGGCTCGCGCTCTCCCGCTCACTACCCCGGCCGGAGGTATCCACGGGATTCGCTCCGGAGCTCCGCTCATCCCGGGCGTGCGCCAAGAGTCTTCGCGAGTCCCGTTCAGAACGTCAGCTGGTACCCGATATAGCACGAGAACAGGTTGGGTCCATCAATGTCGCGTCCGGCGGACAACAGCACGTGGTGGTTCTCCGAGATGTTGATGATGGCGCCGAGGTTGAAGCCAGGCGAGTTGCGCCCGTCGTCGGTGTCCTTCGTGATGTAGTAGAGCTCGCCGCCGATGGTGAGGGAGTCGGAGAGCTTGCGCTGGAGCTCCCAGCCGAAGCGCCAGAAGTCGCGGTTGCCCTCGCCGGGGTTGAGCTGCCACCCGCCGCCGCCGTAGGTGGTCCACTTGTCGTCGTCCCAGCTCTTCTGGATCCAGATCGGAAGGAACAGCTGCACGTGCCCGTTCCCCAGCCCCCGGTCCTCGTCGCCGGTCGGCAGCTCGATCAGCGGGAAGATCCCGATCTGCGGCCGATTGCCGGTCTCCTGGATGAAACGGTACTTGAACCCCAGCTCGGTGTCGCCGAAGCCGTAATGCGAACTCTCGTCGCGCGGGGCGTCCAGGACGAACGGGGCGACCAGGTGGAGTTGGAGATCGGGGGCCGCGCCGTAGTTGAACTCGAAGGCGGGAGCGACCAGCGCGTCCCCGCCGTGCTCGTGCCGGTACTGCATCGCGACGTAGAACTCCCAGTGATCGAGCTCGACCGGTTCGGGGTCGTCGGTCAAGAACGGCGGACCCGCCCATGCGGCGCCCTCCGCGATGCCGCAGGCGGCGATCACCATGAGGACGGGCCGGCTGTTCCGGTGGTTCATGGTCGGCCCCTGTCCCGCGACCGCTTGTGCGACGCCGGGGAGTGGGTCAGTCTAACTAACCGAGCCCCTGCCCGACGCTGCGATGGCAGGCATGCAGACTTACTTCCCAAACGCCTGAAAGACCGGCGGGAAGGTCAGCACAAGCCCCAGCCCGATCATCGCCAGTGAGACGACGATCCAGCGCCGAACCGGAACGTCGCGCCGGCGGAGCCATGATCCCAGAACGACCCAGGCGACCAGATACGCGCCCACGGCCCCGATCGTCTTGCCCGACAGGGGCCCGACGGGGTCGTACAGGTTGAGCAACGCCTTGACGCGCTCGCTGGCCTCGACCATGACCGTGAGCACCCCAAGGACGGTGCAGCCGATCCCGGCAGCCGCCATCGCCGCCATGGCCGGCCCGCTGACGACCTGGTCCGCCCCCCGTCCGTCCTCGAACTGACCGCTCATGCCGCGCCTCCCTGACACAGCGCCCTAACGGGTCGCCGCGACCTTGTTGATGAACGCGCCAAAGATGCCGGCCACCGCCGCCGCGCCGAAGGAGAGGAGAAGCATCCAGATGACCGCCTTGCGGACCGCGGGCGCCTGAGTGAGTCTGCGTCCGTAATACGTCACCACGAACGCACCCGATGTGGCGACGATGGGGACGATCCAAGCGATGTGCTCCTTCCACTCCATGCCGAACCCGTGCCAGGCCTCGTGTGAACCTGCCCACCGCCGGTGGACGGGGTGAATATATCAACGTCGGCTCGCCTCGAACTGCTCGGGGCTGACGTAGCCGATGCTGCCGTGGACTCTCTGCCGGTTGTAGAAGACC